>NZ_JBITIE010000017.1:0-229785 GCF_044458665.1 Streptomyces sp. NPDC050422 | reverse complement strand
TGCACCATTCGTCCCACCGGCGTGCAGACGCGGGCGAGAGCGGGTGGGGGCGTGCAGGGGAGTCCCCGCAGAAAATGGCGTACGACCCGGGTACTTCTTCGTCGTCGGGTGAACACGCCATTTTTGAGGAGTCTCCCCGGAGGGCCCCCACCCCCACCCACCGGACAGAGGCGCACCGCACAACGCGGAGCACCCGCACACAAGCCTGTCCGGCGATTGAGGACGGAACCCCGCGCCCCGGACCGGGGCAACCGGTCACCCGCCGAAGCGCGCACGCAACTGGTACTTCAGGACCTTGCGGAGCGCCTCGTTGCGGGGCAGCGCGTCCACCAGTTCCAGCTGTTCCGGGAGCTTGTGGACCGACAGGCCCTCGCCGCGGAGGTACGCGGTCAGCTCGGGGAGGGCAAGCGCGGCGGCGCCGGGCGGCTGCTCCACCACCGCGCAGACCCGCTCGCCGCGCGACTCGTCCGGGAGGCCGATCACCGCCGCGTCGCCCACGTCGGGGTGACGGGCCAGGAGGTCCTCTATCTCCTTCGCGGAGATGTTCTCGCCCTTGCGGATGATGATGTCCTTCAGCCGCCCGGTGAGGACCAGGTGCCCGCTCGGACGGAGGTGCCCGACGTCGCCCGTGATGAGGAAGCCGTCCTCGTCGAAGGGGGCGGCGGCCGCGGCCAGGTAGCCCTGGCACACCGCCTCGCCCCGCAGACGCACCTCGCCGTCCGTCCCGTGCGGCACCCGCTTGCCGTCCTCGTCGGTGATCCGGATCTCCATGCCCTCGGGCGGGCGGCCCTCCGTCTCGGCGAGGTGCTCGGTCGTGTCGTCGGGGGCGCCCATCGTGATCATGGGGACCTCGGTCATGCCGTAGCCGTGGGTGAGCTGGACCCCCATCTCGCGTACCACCGCGTGGTAGAGCTCGGGGGGTTTGGGGGCGCCGCCGCCGGCCAGCAGCCGGAGAGTGGGAACGACCGGCCGGGCGGGATCCTTGCGCTGCTCGGCCAGGAACATGGAGTAGAACGCGGTGGAACCCCCCGCGACCGTCACCCCGTGGCGCCGGAAACCCGCAAGGGCGTCCGGCATCGCGAAGTGCTCGAACAGCACCGCGGGGAAGCCGTACAGGAGCAGCATCACCGAGTAGTCCGGCCCGGCGACATGGGCGAACGGGAAGGCCATCGAGCCGACGTCGTCCGACGACAGGTGCAGCGCGTGGGCGAGGCAGGAGCCTCCGGCGAGCAGGCTGCGGTCGGTGTGCAGGACGCCCTTGGGGTCGGATGTGGTGCCCGAGGTCCAGTAGATCCAGCGGACGGCCGTGCCGTCGGTGGGCGGAGGGGGCAGCACCGAAGGGTCGGCGTCGGGGAGGGTGTCGTACGCCTCGAAGACCTGGGGCGGGTGCGCGAGGTCCGCCGAGAGGCGGGCGGCCATCGCCGTGTGGTCGAAGCCGCGCCAGGTGCCCGGCACCGCGAAGAACTCCGCCTTGGACTCACGTAGCGCGAAGCCGACCTCGCGGTCGCGGTAGAAGGGGATGACGGGCGTCTGCACGGCTCCGATCCGGGCCAGTGCGAAGGACAGCAGCGCCGTCTCCAGCCGGGTCGGCAGCTGCCAGGCGACGACGGTGCCGGGGCGTACGCCCATGGCGTACAGGCCCGCCGCCACCCGCTCGGCGCGCGTGCGCAGATCGCCGAAGGTGAGTGTGCGGTCGTCCTGGATCAGGAAGGGCCTCTCCGGCGTCAGGGCGGCCCGGCGTTCGATGAGCTCCCAGAAGGTGCCCGATGCACCCAGGGCGTGTGCGGTCTCGTTCACGGCGAACCCCTCACAGCTGACGGGTAGTCAGATCGTGCGGAGAGCGTAGAGCGCTGCGCCTTGTCGGTCCAGGGGTGCGGGGCTAGCCTGTGGGCGACGTCAATCTGACGAGTCATCAGAAAAGCGTGCGCCGAAGGGGACACCATGACGGAACTGCCTCGGATCGTCAGCGTCGACGACCATGTGATCGAGCCGCCGCACCTCTTCTCCACCTGGCTGCCGGCCAAGTACCGCGAGCGCGGACCGCAGCCCCTGACCGCAGGCATCGGCGAGCTCGCGTACACCGGCGGCAAATACGTCATCACGATGGATCCGGACGGGCCGCCGACCGACTGGTGGATCTACGAGGACCTCAAGTTCCCGTACAAGCGGAACATCGCCGCCGTGGGGTTCGACCGTGACGACATGACGCTGGAGGGGATCACCCGGGCGGAGATGCGGCCCGGTTGCTGGGACCCCGTCGAGCGGCTGAAGGACATGGACCTCAACCATGTCGAGGCGAGCCTCTGCTTCCCCACCTTCCCGCGCTTCTGCGGGCAGACCTTCGCCGAGGCCCACGACAAGGAGGTCGCGCTCGCCTGTGTGCGTGCGTACAACGACTGGATGGTCGAGGAGTGGTGCGGGGACAGCGGCGGCCGGCTGATCCCGCTGTGCATCATCCCGCTCTGGGACATCGGCCTGGCCGTCGCGGAGATCAGGCGGAACGCGGCGCGCGGGGTGCGGGCGGTGACCTTCTCGGAGATCCCGACCCATCTGGGGCTGCCGTCGATCCACACGGGCTACTGGGACCCGTTCTTCGCCGTCTGCCAGGAGACCGGCACGGTCGTGAACATGCACATCGGGTCCAGCTCGCAGATGCCCGCCGCCTCGCCGGACGCCCCGCCCGCCGTCCAGGCCTCGCTCTCGTTCAACAACGCGATGGCCTCGATGATGGACTTCCTGTTCAGCGGGGTGCTGGTGAAGTTCCCGCAGCTCAAGCTCGCCTACAGCGAGGGCCAGATGGGGTGGATCCCTTACGCCCTGGAGCGCGCCGACGACGTCTGGGAGGAGCACCGGGCCTGGGGCGGGGTGCGCGATCTGATTCCTGAGCCGCCGTCGACGTACTACTACCGGCAGATGTTCTGCTGCTTCTTCCGCGACAAGCACGGTGTCGCCTCGCTCGATGTGGTGGGGCGTGACAACGCGACGTTCGAGACCGACTACCCGCACGTCGACTCGACCTTCCCGCACACCAAGGAGGTCGCGCTCGACCACGTCAAGGGACTGGACGACGAGACCGTCTACAAACTGATGCGCGGGAACGCGATCCGGATGCTCGGTCTCGACCTCGACAAGTAGGCGCGTGCGTCATGGACCTTGCGTACACGGAGGAAGAGGAAGCCTTCCGGGCGCGGCTGCGGGAGTGGCTGGGCTCGGTGCTCCCGGGGCTGCCCGGGAAGCCGGATCCCGGTGACTGGCCGGGGCGGCGGGCGTACGACGCCGGCTGGCAGCGGTTGTTGTACGACGCCGGCTATGCGGGCCTGCACTGGCCCGCCGATGCCGGTGGGCGGGGCGCCACCCCCACCCAGCACCTGATCTTCCTGGAGGAGACGGAGCGGGCCGGGGCGCCCTACGTCGGGGCGAACTTCGTCGGGCTGCTGCACGCCGGGCCCACCATCGCCGCCGAGGGGACGGGTGAGCAGCGGGCCCGCTGGCTGCCGCCGGTGCTGCGGGGTGAGGAGATGTGGTGCCAGGGATTCAGTGAGCCGGACGCGGGCTCCGACCTGGCCTCGCTGCGGACCCGGGCGGTGCGCGACGGCGACGACTACGTGGTGAGCGGGCAGAAGATCTGGACCTCGCACGCGGAGGTCGCCGACTGGTGCGAGCTGCTGGTGCGGACGGATTCGGAAGCGCCCAAGCATCGTGGGATCAGCTGGCTCGCCATGCGGATGGACGCCCCCGGTGTCACCGTGCGGCCGCTGCGCACGCTCGCCGGGTCGACGGAATTCGCCGAGATGTTCCTGGACGAGGTGCGGGTGCCCGTCTCGCACCGGGTCGGGGCGGAGAACGACGGCTGGCGGGTCACGATGGTCACGCTCTCCTTCGAGCGCGGAACGGCGTTCGTGGGGGAGGTCGTTGCCTGTCGCCGCACCCTGGACGCGCTGGCCGCCGAGGCCCGCAGGAGCGGGCGCTGGGACGACGCGGTGCTGCGCAGGAGGCTGGGCAGACTCAACGCCGAGTTCCGGGCGCTGTGGCGGCTCACCCAGTGGAACGTCAGCGAGGCGCAGGCCAGTGGGGGAGTCCCGGGGATCGGTGGCTCGGTCTTCAAGCTGCGGTACTCGCACGCCCGCCAGGAGCTGTACGAGGCGGCGGCCGAGGTGCTCGGGGCGGGGGACGACCTGGATCTGGACCGGGAGTGGGTGCTGGACCGGCTCTCCTCGCTCTCGTACACGATCGCGGCCGGTACCTCGCAGATCCAGCGGAACATCGTCGCCGAGCGGATTCTCGGCCTGCCGAAGGGGCGGTGAGCGGAGGGTGGACTTCCAGCTCTCGGAGGATCAGCGGTCGCTGCGGGCGGGGATGCGGGACCTGCTCGCCGGCCGGTTCGACAGGGACCGGATGCGGGCGGCGCACGAGCGGGGAGGGGGCGTGGACCGGGCGCTGTGGCGGGAGCTGGGCGGGGCGGGGTTCTTCGCGTTGCGGCTGCCGGAGACGGCCGGCGGGGTCGGGCTCGGCCTGCCCGAATCCGTACTTCTGTTCGAAGAGATCGGGAGGGCGCTGCTGCCCGGACCGCTGGCCGCCACCCAGCTGGCCGCGGGAGCGGTGAAGGGGGCGGCCGAAGGTGAGGCCGTGGTGGCCCTGGCGGAGGCGGGGCGGCCCGTGGGGCATCTGGGAGGGGCCGATGCGCTGCTGGTCCTGGACGGGGAAGGAGGGGTGAGGGTGGTGAGCGGTGGGCCGCTGCGGCGGCTGGTGCGTGAGGCCCGTCCCGTACGGTCGCTCGATCCGGGCACGCCTCTGTGGCGGGTGCCGGATCTGTCCGCGTACGAGGGTGAGGTGCTGCCGGACGGGGCGCGGCTGCGCTGCGAGGGGGCCCTGCTGGCCGCGGCGGAACAGCTCGGCAGCGCCGCGCGCAGCATGGAGGCGGCGGTCCAACACGCTGGGGAGCGGGAACAGTTCGGATCGCCGATCGGGGCGTTCCAGGCGGTCAAGCATCTGTGCGCCGGAATGCTGGTGCGGGCCGAGCCGGCCCGCAGCGCCGTCTACGCGGCGGCCGTGACGGCGGACCCGGTGGAGGCCGCCGGTGCCAAGCTCCTCGCCGACGAGGCCGCTGTCGACAACGCCCGCGACTGCCTCCAGGTGCACGGCGGCATGGGCTTCACCTGGGAGGCGGATGTCCATCTGCGTCTCAAGCGGGCCTGGCTGCGGGCCGGGCAGTGGCTGACGGCGGCGGACGCGGAGGAGGCGCTGGCGGCCGATCTGGCCCGAGCCCGGGACGGGCGGGTGCCCGGCGCACGCATGTGACGGGACGAACCCCTGAGGTTCACGCTGCGGAGTGACGCAGTGCAGTCGGTGCGTCCCGATACCGGCTTGTGTCCTTTGCGTAATTCGTCACGGGCCGGAGTCGGCGCCCGGCTCGGGTACGCTCCGTTGGATGCGAGTGTTTCTGGAACCTGGCGATCCGGATGTGGCCTGTGCGGCTGCTCCGGTCCGCGAGAGGTGCCCTGCTCGTGATCCACACAGAAGCGCCGGGCCTGCCGGGGAAGCGATTCCCGGGGCTGCGATGCGCCTCTGTTCGACTTCCCGCAGCGCGCGTCGCACAGTATGCACCACGCGTACTCCTTCGCGTTGGAATATGCCCGAAGCGCTTGTTGCGGTGACTGTACGTCAACCATGCTGTCTCGTAAGGGAATCACGTTCCGTGACCCTGAGGAGGCGCGAGGCGATGTGTCCGCCGGTTCGGATGGTGTGAGCGGTGCAGGTGCTTCAGGTTCAGTTGGAGGTCGGGCCCGACCCCGCGGAGGTCGGACGGGCCCGCAGATGGGCGCGTTCGAGGCTCGTCGGGTCCGGGATAGGAGACGACGAGCCACTGGCCGAGACTCTCATCCTGCTGATCTCGGAACTCGTCACGAACGCGGTCGTGCACACCGGCTGTCCGGCCGTGCTGCGCATGCTGTTCGGCTCGACGGGCGCCCCGGGCAACGCCGGGACCGTCCGGGTCGAGGTGGCCGACACCAGTTGCCGCCCGCCGCAGCAGCGGCACGCGCAGGGGGAGGACACCGGCGGCCGCGGCCTTGAGCTGGTCGACGGCCTGGCCGACCGCTGGGGCTGGCAGCCGGAGGGCGCGGGCAAGCGCATCTGGTGTGAGGTCGACCGCGGCATCCCGCTGATCCAGGTGCAGCTGCAGTCCGGTCCCTCCGAGCGCGACGGCGCGGACGGGTGCGGCGGGGGCGCCGCGTACGAGGCCACTCACGCAGCCACTCATCGCGCCTAGGGCCTGTCTGGCGTTCCCCCGCGGCGTCGCGGCGTCCGGCACCGCCGTCGGCCGCGCATCGGGCCTCCGGCGCGCGGCCACCGCTCAGAGGATCGCGACCGGGGCGACCGGCGTGCCCGTGGCGCCGACGAACGGCTCCGGCATGGCGGAGAGCAGGAAGGCGTGGCGCCCCGCGTCCGCACAGGCTGTGGACAAGCCCTCCAGGTTCCAGTTCTGGCCCTGGAGCATGCCCATCTCGACCAGATCGAGTGCGTGCACCCCCAGCCAAAGGTCCTCGATCTCGGGCGGGAAGATCTCGAAGGTCAGCGTGTCATTGGCGACCGCGGCCACGTCCCGGGCCCGGAACCACTCCGGCGTCCGGATCGACAACCCCGGTGACGGATACCCGTAGGCGTTCTTGTCCCCGGAGAGATACACCTGCACCTGTCCCGTCCGTACGAGGACGATGTCCCCGGACCGGACCCTGACCCCGGCCAGCTCCTCGGCCGCCTCCAGATCCTCCGGGGTGACCGCGTGACCGCCCGGCAGCCGGTCCACTCCGTGGGCGCGGGCCACGTCGAGGAGGACCCCGCGCGAGACGATGTGCGGCGCCTTGTCGATGCCGCTGAACTGCGCGCCGCCGTGGGCGGTGATCGTCGCGGCCGGGCGGCCGTTGTAGATCTTCCCCGAGTGGGAGGCGTGGGTGAGCGCGTCCCAGTGCGTGGCGGCCTGAAGGCCCAGGACTGCGGTGTCGTCGCTGGTCGCTACGGTGCCGGGGCCGAAGATCTCCTGGTTGATCTGGACCATGGTGTGCAGCGGATTGACCCGCCCCGGGATCAGCCCGCTCTGCACGCCGTCCTGCTGGAGCGGCAGCGCGAGCGGGATGCGCAGGCCGCTGCGGACGGTGGCCGCGGCCTCCCGTACGACCTCGTCGGTGATGAGGTTGAGCGTCCCGATCTCGTCGTCTGCGCCCCATCGACCCCAGTTGTTCACGCGCTTGGCGAGGTCGTGGAACTCGTCCGGCAAAGACATGGCGCCTCCTGGGGCTTGTGCCGGTGGACCTGATGACCCATAGAATCTAACGGTCCGTCAGAAACCGCGGGAAGGGGCCGGGCATGGGGAACTTCTTGGCAGGCAAGGTCGTGGCCGTGACGGGTGCCGGTCGCGGCATCGGGCGGGCCGTCGCGCTCGCCGCGGCGGCGGAGGGGGCGAAGGTCGTCGTCAACGACTACGGCGTCTCCATCGAGGGGGGTGAACCCGCCAGCGAGATAGCCGAGTCCGTCGTCAAGGAGATCGTGGCGGCAGGCGGCGAAGCGGTCGCGGTGGCGGACGACATCTCCACCATGGCCGGAGGGCAGCGGGTCGTGGACACCGCGCTCGCGCAGTTCGGCCGGATCGACGGCGTCGTCTGCGTGGCCGGGATCCTGCGCGAACGCATGCTGTTCAACATGTCCGAGGCGGAGTGGGACCCCGTGGTCGCCACCCACCTCAAGGGCACGTTCACCGTCTTCCGCGCGGCGTCGGCGGTGATGCGCAAGCAGGAGGGCGCCGGCACGCTCATCGGGTTCACCAGCGGTAACCATCAGGGCAGCGTCGCCCAGGCGAACTACAGCGCGGCGAAGGGCGGCATCATCTCGCTGGTCCGCAGCGCGGCGCTCGGTCTCCACAAGTACGGGGTCACGGCGAACGCGGTCGCTCCGGTGGCGCGCACCCGGATGTCCGCGAACGTCCCCATGGAGCTCAAGGAGATCGGCGAACCGGAGGATGTGGCGGCGCTCGTCGTCTACCTGCTCAGCGAGCGGGCCCGTGCGGAGAAGATCACCGGGCAGGTGTACACGATCGCGGGCCCGAAGATCGCGGTCTGGGCCCAGCCGAGGGAACTGCGCGCGGGGTACGCGGAGGGGGCGGCGTGGACCCCGGAACGGATCGCGGACTTCCTGCCGGGGACGGTGGGCACGGACCCGATGCCGATGCTGGCGAGGCTGGAGGAGATGGCGGCGGCGGCGAAGGCCGCGACGCGGCCGAACGCGTAGCCGGGTGCGCCTTCGCGCCCCGGGGGCGCTCCTGCGGTGCGGGAGGCGCACATTCAGCCCTGCGGGGGCAAGCGCTGAGGGGGTGGGCGCACATTCAGCCTTGCGGGGGTGGGCCCTGCGGGGAGGGAGGCGAAAATCAAGCCCCTCCGGCGATTGAGGAGCGGGGGTGCGGGGGCGGAGCCCCCGGTTGCCGGACGCGCGGCCGCGTTGCGGGGGGGGGGGCCCCGGGCCCCCGGGGGGGGGCGGGCCCGGGGGGGGGGGGGGGGGGGCGGGGGCCCGCGCGGGGCGGCGCCCCCCCCCCCCCCCCCCCCCCCCCCCCCCCCCCCCCCCCCCCCCCCCCCCCCCCCCCCCCCCCCCCCCCCCCCCCCCCCCCGGTTGCCGGACGCGCGGCCGCGTTGCCGGGGCGCTGCCCCGGGCCCCGCTCCTCAATCGCCGGAGGGGCTTGAATCAGGGCCCCGGGTCCCGGGGGACAGGGAACACCACCGCCGAGCGCGTGCTCGGCCTACCGAGGGAGCCGAGATGAGAGGCGTCGTCTTCGACGGCAAACGGACCGAGGTCGTCGACGACCTGGAGATACGCGACCCCGGCCCCGGCGAGGTGCTGGTGGCCGTGGCCGCGGCCGGACTCTGCCACAGCGATCTGTCGGTGATCGACGGAACGATCCCGTTCCCGCTTCCGGTCGTGCTCGGCCACGAGGGCGCGGGCGTGGTCGAGGCGGTCGGCGCCGGCGTCAGCCATGTCGCGCCGGGCGACCACGTGTCCCTGTCCACGCTGGCCAGCTGCGGCGCCTGCGCACAGTGCGACCGGGGAAGGCCCACGATGTGCCGCAAGGCGATCGGCATGCCGGGGCAGCCGTTCTCGCGCGGCGGGAAGCCGTTGTACCAGTTCGCGTCCAACTCGGCGTTCGCCGAGCGGACCCTGGTCAAGGCGGTGCAGGCGGTCAAGATCCCCGCCGATCTGCCCCTGACCTCGGCCGCCCTGATCGGCTGCGGGGTGCTGACGGGAGTCGGAGCCGTACTGAACAGGGCCAAGGTCGACCGCGGTGAGAGCGTCGTCGTCATCGGCACCGGCGGCATCGGGCTCAACGTGATCCAGGGCGCACGGATCGCCGGTGCGCTGACCATCGTCGCGATCGACTCCAACCCGGACAAGGAGGCCGTGGCCCGGCAGTTCGGCGCCACGCACTTCCTCACCTCGGCCGATGGGGTCAAGGAAATCCTGCCGCACGGCGCCGACCACGCCTTCGAGTGCGTGGGCCGCACCGAGCTGATCCGTACCGCGATCGACCTGCTGGACCGGCACGGTCAGGCGATCCTGCTGGGTGTGCCGGCGGCGACGGCCGAGGCGTCGTTCCTCGTCTCGTCGATGTACCTGGACAAGTCGATCCTGGGCTGCCGCTACGGCTCCTCGCGCCCGCAGCGCGACATCGCCCTGTACGCCGACCTGTACCGGGAGGGCCGACTGCTGCTGGACGAACTCGTCACCGAGACCTACCCGGTGGAGGACTTCGCCAAGGCGGCGGACGACGCGCACCACGGGCGGGTGGCCCGGGGGGTGCTGGTCTTCTAGGGCGTGTTTCGAAAGCAGCGCCGTCCGCCCGGCAGGCGGGACTTTCGAAACACCTGGGGCCGGCCCAGCGCCCCGGCCGCCGTCGACCGGAACGTCCGCCGGTACATCGTCGGCGACACCCCCAGCGCCGCCTGCAGATGCTGCCGGAGGGAGGTGGGGGTGCCGAAGCCGGCGTCCCGCGCGATCCGGTCGACCGAAAGGTCCGTGGACTCCAGCAGCCGGCGGGCCAGCTCCACCCGCTGCTGGGTCAGCCACTGGACGGGGCTGATCCCGACCTCCTCGCGGAACCGCCGGGTGAACGTCCGCACGCTCATCGACTCCTGCTGCGCCATGTCGCGCAGCAGGATCGGTGACTCCAGCCGGCCGAGCGCCCAGGCGCGGGCGGAGGTCGTGGCCGAGACCCCCGGGTCGGGGACCGGGCGCTGGATGTACTGGGCCTGGCCGCCGTCGCGGTGCGGCGGTACGACCGTGCGCCGGGCGACGTCGTTGGCGACGGCGGTGCCGTGGTCGCGGCGCACCATGTGCAGGCAGAGGTCGATGCCGGCGGCGACCCCGGCGGACGTCAGGACGTCCCCGTCGTCGATGAACAGGACGTCGGGGTCGACCCGGACGGCGGGGAACAGCTGCTGGAAGTGGTCGGCGGAGGACCAATGGGTGGTGGCCGGGCGGCCGTCGAGGTATCCGGCCGCGGCGAGGACGTAGCTGCCGGTGCAGATGGACACCATCCGGGTGCCCGGCCTGATGTGCGCGAACGCGGCGGTGAGTTCGTCGGTCAGCCGGCCCTCGGTGTACACGGGGCCGAGTTCGTAGCTGGCCGGGATCACCACGGTGTCGGCTGTCGCGAGGGCCTCCGGACCGTTCTCCACGGTGATCGTGAAGTCCGCGTCGGTGCTGACCGGGCCCGGGGGACGGATGGAGCAGGTCACGACTTCGTACAGTTTCCGGCCCCGGTTCAACGGCTCGGAACCGAGTGAACGGCCGAAGATCCTTTGGGGGATGCCCAGTTCGAAGGGGAGCACCCCGTCGAGGGCGAGAACGGCGACCCGGTGCGGCACGGTACGGGCTCCCTTCGCACTAGCTGGTGTAGACCATAAGCTGATACATGTCCTCGGTGTGAAGGAAAAGTCAGCAGACCCCGCGGGCATTCCCGCCGCGGGCCACGAAGGCGCTGGGCACGACGCGCCGCCCCTGCCGCCGTTGCCGTGCACGCCCCTCGGACCGGACCGGCTCTGGAACCGTAACTTCCGGCTCTTCTTCGTTGCCCGGACCGCGGCGCTCTTCGGCGACGGAATGATCCCGGTGGCGCTCACCGCGGGGCTGCTCGGTGCCGGGCGGCCGCACTCCTCGGTGGGGTTCGCGCTGGCTGCCTGGATGGGCCCGCTGGCACTGTTCGTCCTCTTCGGCGGCGTCCTGGCGGATCGTTTCACCCCGCGCCGGATGATGATCATCGCCGACGCGCTGCGGCTGATCGGAGCCTCGGTGCTCGCGGTCTGCTTCGCCACCGGCAATCCGCCGCTGTGGGCGGTGTACGCGCTGAGCGCGGTGGCCGGTGTGGGGGCGGCGCTCTTCCAGCCGGGGGTCGCGTCGACCACGCCGCGGGTGGCGACGGACGTGCAGCGCGGCAACGCGGTGCTGCGGGTCTCCGAGGCCCTGATGACCATGGCGGGCCCGGCGTTCGCGGGCGTGCTCGTCGGGCTGGCGAGCGCCGGGGCGGTCTACGCGGCGAACGCGACGACGTTCCTCGTCTCCGGTATCTGCTTGTTCCTGCTGAGGCTCGCACCCGCTCCGTCGGACGAGGCGCCGCGCGGGACGTTCGTCGCCGAACTGGCCGACGGCTGGCGCGAGTTCACTGCGCGCAGCTGGTTGTGGGGGGTCATAGCGATCTGGACGGTGTACGGCTTCTCCGTACTCGGCCCGATGCTCCCGCTGACCGCCGTCGAGGTCACCGAGGCGCACGGCTCGGGGACGTACGGCGCGATGATGGCGGTGAACGGCGCGGGCAGCGTCCTCGGCGGCCTGCTGGCCCTGCGGCTGCGGCCGCGCCGCCCGCTGACGGCGGGGGCCGTCGCCCTGACCGGGGTGTGCGTGAACCTGGTGGCGCTGGGGCTCGGGTTGCCGGTGTTCGCGCTGGGGGCCGGGCAGTTCGTGGCGGGTGCGGCGTTCGCGTTCTGGCTGGTGATGTGGTCGACGACCGTTCAGACGCACGTGCCCCCGGAGGCGCTGAACCGGCTGCACGCGTACGACGTGGCCGGCTCGCTGCTGATGCTGGCGGCGGGCCGCGCGCTGGCGGGCCCGGTCGCGGACCGGGTGGGCGCCCCGGAGGTGCTGCTCGCCGGTGCGGTGATCAACATGCTGGCGGTGGGCGTGCTGCTGGCGGCCCGGCCGATCCGGCGGCTGGAGCGGATCGGGTGAGCGGGCGAAGTGTTCTCCGGGTCCGTGGCGTTGCGGCGGGGGCGGCCGTGCTGACCGTCGCGGCCGGGCTCGGGGTGCGTACCGTGGCGGACGGCGCTGTCGCCAAGTACGCGGGCGACGCGCTCTACACGGTTCTGGTCTGCGCCCTCGTCGCGCTGTGCGCACCCCGTGCCCGGCCGCTCGTCGTGGCCGGCGCGGGGCTGGGGATCAGCTGGGCGGTGGAGTTCCTCCAGCTCACCGGCGTACCTGCCGAACTGTCCGAACGCAGCGCGGTGGCACGGCTGGTGCTCGGCTCGACGTTCAACGCACCCGACCTGTTCTGGTACGCGGTGGGGGCGGCGGCCGCCTGGGCGGCGCACGCGGCGGCTACTTCGCGCGCGCCCGTTCCTCGGACTGCTGCATCTCGATGACGCGGAGGACGTGTGCGCTGGTCTGACGGCGCACACTGCCCGCGACGAGCAGCGCCGAGCCGGCCACCGAGAGGGGCGCGGAGACGGCCAGCAGGATCAGCTGCTTGGGCATGGTGCTGTCCAGCTCGCAGACCGACGACGCGCGGAAGCAGTACAACGAGTCGTCCTGGTCCCACATCAGGAAGCCCAGCCATACCCACAACACGCAGGCGACGAGCAGCAGAACGGCGCCCCAGCCCTGCATCAGTGCGGACCTGTGGTGGAAGTGCTGGCGTTCGACCCACTGCATGTGTATCCCCCGGGACGTGGACGAAGCGGCGTGGACGCGTACGCACGCGTCGCTGTGTGGTGCACCCGGCCGCCGATCGACGCAGATCGTACGCGCATCCGGGCCGGGGGCTTCCGGCCGATGGCCGGGGGGGTGGCCCGATCTCTGCGAACAGTGACCTTCGGGCCACTCGTGGGAGGGGTCGCGGAGGCCGGATGCTGGCCGGCGTGACCCAGACAACCGAACCCGCCGCCCGCGACGACAGCTCGAGGACCGGCCACGAGGCACCCCGGCCGCGGCGCATTCACCGCGCCTGGATCGTCGCCGCCGTCGCGTTCGTGACGATCATCGGCGGCGCCGCCTTCAACGCCTTGCCCGGGCTGCTCATCGACCCGCTCCACGAGGACTTCGGGTGGTCGCGCGGGGAGATCGGGCTGGCCGTCTCGATCGACATGGCGCTGTACGGGCTCACTGCGCCGTTCGCCGCGGCGCTGATGGACCGGTTCGGCATCCGGCGGGTCGTGGTCGTCGCCCTCAGCACCGTTGCGGCCGGAGCGCTGGCCAGTGTCTGGATGACCGCGGCCTGGCAGCTGATGATCTATTGGGGGCTGCTCGTCGGCCTCGGTACCGGCGCGATGGCGATGTCGTTCTCCGCGACGGTCACCAACCGCTGGTTCGTCGCCCGCCGGGGCCTGGTCACCGGCGTCCTCACCGCCGCCGGTGCCTCGGGGCAGCTGGTCTTCCTGCCGCTGTGCGCCTGGATCGTCGACCGGCACGGCTGGGAGCCCGCCTCGGTGACCGTCGCGCTGGCCGCCCTGGTCGTCATCCCGTTCGTCTGGCTCCTGATGCACGACCACCCGGCCGACGTGGGGCTCGCCCCGTACGGCGGGGAGTACGTGGTCAAGCCGGCGCCCGCGCGCGGGGCGGCGAGGCGCACCGTGCGCGTCCTGCTCGACGCGGCGCGCACCGGACCGTTCTGGCTGCTGGCCGGGTCGTTCGCGATCTGCGGGGCCTCCACCAACGGTCTGATCCGCACCCACTTCGTGCCCTCGGCGCACGACCACCACATGCCCATCACCGCGGCGGCCTCACTGCTCGCCGTCATCGGGATCTTCGACATCATCGGCACGGTCTTCTCCGGCTGGCTCACCGACCGCTTCGACGCCCGCCGCCTGCTGGCCGTCTACTACGCGCTGCGCGGGATCTCGCTGCTGTTCCTGCCGCTCCTGATGCACCCCACCGTGGAGCCGCCGATGGTCTTCTTCATCGTGTTCTACGGACTCGACTGGGTCGCCACCGTCCCGCCGACCCTGGCCCTGTGCCGGGAGCAGTACGGCGAGGACAGCGCGATCGTCTTCGGCTGGGTCCTCGCCTCCCACCAGGTGGGCGCGGCGCTGGTGGCGTTCCTGGGCGGGGTGGCGCGCGACCACTTCGGCTCGTACGACGTGGTCTGGTACACGGCGGGGGCGCTGTGCGCGATGGCGGCCCTGATGGCGCTGATGATCCGCCGGGTGAAGGGACTGCCCGCGGACGCCGCCGTGAGGTGAGACGGTCAGCTGCTGAAGTGCCCGAACACCCCTCGGTGGAAGAGCAGCGGCCCGGGCCCGTCTCCTTCCGCCGCCCCCAGCGCCTCCACCCGGCCGACGACGATCAGATGGTCGCCGCCGGTGTGGACGGCCTGGATGCGGCAGTCGACCCAGGCGGGCACGTCGCGCAGCAGGGGCGAACCGGTCGTGGGCGCGGGCGAATACGCCACCCCCGCGAACTTGTCGGCCCCGCTCACCGCGAAGCCCCGGCACAGCGCGCCCTGGTCCGCGCCCAGGATGTTGACGCAGAAGGCCCCGGCGCGGGCGATGCGGGGCCAGGTCGTCGACGTACGGGCGACCATGAACGTGACCAGCGGTGGGTCGAGGGAGAGCGAGGCGAACGACTGGCAGGCGAAGCCCGCCGGGCCGGCCGGGTCGTCCGGATCATGTGCCGTGACGACGGTTACCCCGCTGGCGAAGTGCCCCAGCACCCGGCGGAACTCGCCCCGGTCGAGCGGCAGCCGCTCGTCGTCGGCGACGGCCCGCAGGGCCGGGCGCGGCAGTGGATCGACCGGCACCGGACCGGTGGCCGTCGGAGCGCCGACGGACCGGAGGTAGCGGACGGCGGTTGCGGCCATGCCTGCGTGTCCCATCACGCCTCCCATTGGAGCTGACGAAGCGTCAGATCGGAAGGGGTGGGGCGCAGTCGTTTGGTGTACGGAGCGGGAGCGGCGCCATGGGGCCGGTGCGCGTCGAGGTCGGCCCCACCTGCTGTGGGTGGCTGCGTGTGGGAGAGGATGCACGCCGGAGGGGGCACATGAGGATGGATGCTGGGCAGGACTCGCTGGACTCGCTGGACTCAGGAGGTGTTCGGAACTCGCAGGGGGCGCCAGGTGGTGCCGAGGTGACCGCCGGTCCGCCGGAAGTGTGGACCGGGCCTTCGATTCTGGCGGGTGCGGGCGCACTGTTCGTGGGGGTGGTGCTCGGCGTCGAGGCCAATGGGTTCGTGGAACTTGCCGATCAGGCGCCTGTGCCGTCGGACGGGCCCGGAGCGGCCCTGCTCCTTCTGCCGTTCCTGACGTGTTTCGGTGTCCCCTTCGCGCTGTTGGCGAGTCTTCTGGGGGTGCTCCCCACGGTGTCCACCGCCCGCTGGGCGAGTGGCCGCCTCACCGGACGGGACGTCTGGTGGTGGGTTCCGGCCGTCGCCGTGGTCCTGGTGGGTGCGGGGGTGGCGGCCTTCGGCATCACCCGACGCCCGGAGCCCGGCCCATTGGTCCTCGGCTGGCTCTCGGGCACGGCGCTGCTCACGGGGGCCGCTCTCCTGGCGCGCGATGCCGCGCTGCACGGTGGCCGGCTCCGTCGCATCCTCGGGTACGGCGCGCTCTCCACCGTGGCTGTGTTCGGCATCGGTGCGGCTCTGTACGCCACCGGACTGGTCACCGAGTACCGCCCGCCGAAGGTGGATGCCGCTGAGCTCGCCGGTACCTGGACCGATGGGCGGGGCGGCACGCTGACGCTGGCTGCCGACGGAACGGCGCGCGCCGAAGCGCTCACGGACCATGATGCCGATACCGGTGTGGGGCCGGTGCCGGAACCCGGGAAGCACCGCTGTACGGGGGAAGGGACGTGGTCCTACGATCCCGGTGACTCCACCACGTGGCAACAGAGCGTGCAGCTGTTCATCAAGGGCTGCCCCTTCGGGGGCGGCATCGAGGGGTTGCGGATCAGCGGAACGGCGGAACGGCCCGAACTGAACTGGGAGTACGGCGACATCGACTCACCGGACTGGTACACGCTCACCCGGTAACGCCACAACGCGACAGCTACTCTGGGTGATCGGAGGTGGTGGCGTGAGAGGAGACGTGAGATGACCAGCGCACCCGACTACGGGCAGGGCATCGACTCCGAACGCGCCCTGAAGTTCGCCGTGCAGCGCATCCGTGGATACCGTGTCCAGATCGTCGAGGGGATCATCGAGCCCGTGTCGCCGACCTGGGACCACGAACGCGCCGTCCGAGTAGTCCGCCGCCGGATCGAGGACCGTGTCGACGAACTCGGGTGCGTGGAGGGCTCGGGGAACCTGGACCTGCCCGGCTCGTCGAACTGGTACGTACCCGACATCGCCGTCGTACCCGAGGCGCTCGCCAAGGGCGGCGGGGCGCTGCTCCCAGACCAGACGCTCCTCGTCGTGGACGTCCTGTCCGAGCCGAACGCGGAGACCGACCGGGTCGTGAAGCGGCGCCGGTACGCCGAGTACCGGGCCCCGCTGTACCTCCTGGTCGACCGGATCGAAGGCAGCGTGACCCTGTTCTCCGAGCCCGGCGATCTCGGCTACACCCACGTGGACGGCCCGCACCCGTTCGGTACGGTGTTGCGGCTGCCGGACCCGTTCGACCTGGACCTGGACACGAGTGGGCTGTCACCCGCGTAGCACGGCCCCCTCACACCCCCCGGTACTTCGGCACCCGCCGCTCCACGAAGCCGGCCACGCCCTCATTGGCGTCCTGCGTCGTCATGTTGATCTCCTGAGCCATGGCCTCAGCGGCGAACGCCGTGGCCCGGTCCGCGTCCAGCGACGCGTTCACCAGCTGCTTCGTGAGCGCGATCGCGCGGGTCGGCCCATCAGCCAGCCGCTGGGCCCAGGCCCGTGCCGTCGCCGCCAGCTCCTCGTCCGGAACGACCCGGTTCACCAGGCCCAGGCGTTCCGCGTCCGCCGCCGGGAGCGAGTCGCCGAAGAACATCAGCTCCTTCGCGCGTTGCGGGCCGATCAGGCGCGGCAGCAGGTACGCCCCGCCGCCGTCCGGTACGAGCCCGCGGCGCACGAACACCTCGATGAACTTCGCCGACTCCGCCGCCAGCACCAGGTCGCAGGCGAACGCGAGGTGCGCGCCGATACCGGCCGCCGTGCCGTTGACCGCAGCGAGGACGGGCTTCTCGCAGTCCAGGACCGCCGCGATCAGGCGCTGCGCGCCGAGCCGGATCGTGCGGGCCACGTCGCCCGGCACCCGGTCGCCGGTGGCGGGGGCGCCGCGCAGGTCGGCGCCCGCGCAGAAGCCGCGGCCGGTGGCGGTGAGGACCACGGCCCGGATGCCGGGGTCGGCGGAGGCCTCGGCGAGCAGGGCGATGATGCGTTCGCGCTGGTCCCAGGTGACGGCGTTCATCGCCTCGGGACGGTTGAGGGTGATCCGGGAGACGCCGTTGTCAGTGGCGTGGAGTATCAATGATTCAGGCGATCCGGACGGGTCGCCGTGGTCAGTGGTGTCTTCGGGGGAGGACGGCATGAGGCAGCTCCTGAGCAGGTGGAAGGCGAACGGGAATCCGGCCCGTCCGGCGATTGAGGACGGAACCCCGCGCTCCGGTCCGGGCCGGCCTGCCGAGGGGCCCGAGCCCCGGGCCGGGGCGGGCAGGCGGCCCCTTCGGTGGGCGCGGCTACGGGGTGGCAGGTCAGCGGCAGACCGCCAGCGCGTCCAGGGCCACCGCGCCCTGTCCGCGGCCCAGCACCATCAGCGGGTTGATGTCGAGTTCGACGAGGTCGTCGCCGAGTTCCAGGGCCATGCGCTGCACCCGCAGGACGACCTCGACGAGGGCGTCCACGTCCACCGGCGGGCCGCCCCGCACCCCTTCCAGCAGCGCCCGGCCGCGCAGTTCGCCGAGCATCGCCCGCGCCTGGTCCTCGCCGAACGGCGGCACCCGCACCGCCGCATCGTGCAGCACCTCGACGAGTACGCCACCGAGGCCGACCGTCACCGTCGGCCCGAACAGGGCGTCCTGCGTGACGCCGACCATCATCTCGACGCCCCGCTCCACCATCTGGCAGACCAGGATCCCGTCCAGATCGACGTCCTCGTAGCGTGCGATGTCGGTGAGTTCGCGATAGGCGTCCCGCACCTGGCTGGCCGAGGTGAGGCCGACCTTGACCAGGCCCAGTTCCGTCTTGTGGGCGAGTCGCGCGCCGGACGCCTTCATGACGACGGGGTAGCCGACGAGCCCGGCCGCCCGGACGGCCGCCGCGGCGCTGGTCACCAACTGCTCACGGGGCACCCGGATTCCGTATGCGCGCAGCAGCTGCTTCGCCGCGTGCTCGCTCAGCTGGTGGCCCGGGCGCATCAGGGCCTGCGCCTTGCGGAAGGAGGGCGACGGGGTGCGCGGCGCCTCGTCGAACGGGGAGCGGTAGGAGGCCGCGAACCGGTGGTGGTCCAGGTAGGCCTTCACCGCGGTGATGCAGTTGCCGAACGTACGGAAGGTGGCGACGCGCGAGGAGCCGAGCAGGGTGGTGCGGTAGGCGTCCTCGGTGCCGACCGGCGATCCCCAGATCACGCACACCAGCTTGTCCGTGGCCTCCGCCGCGTCCACCAGGTCCTGCGCGAGTTTGTCGCTCATCGGCGGGAAGGGGCCGGTGATCGGACAGATCAGCACCCCCACCTCCGGGTCGGCGAGGATCGCGTCGATGATTTTCCGGCCGCGCCAGTCGCCGACCGGGTGGCCGCCGTTGTCGACCGGGTTCGCCACGTTCAGGTAGCCGGGGATCCAGGTGTGCAGCTCGGCCTGCTTCTCCTCGGACAGGACGGGGAGGGAGAGACCCGCGCCGGTCGCCAGGTCCGAGAAGTGCGCGCCCGTGCCGCCCGAGATCGAATACACCACGACGCCGTCGGCCAGCGGCTTGCGGGCCCGGGCGAGGAGGGCGGCGGTGTCCTGGAGTTCGTCGAGGCCGTCCACCCGGATCACGCCGAACTGCCGCATCGCCGCGTCGACGACCTGGTCGGCGCCGGTCAGCTTGCCCGTGTGTGACGCGGCCATCCTGGCCCCCGTCTCCGTGCGCCCGACCTTCACCGCCACCACCGGGACACCGGCCCGTGCGGCCCGGTCCGCGGCGAGCAGGAAGGAGCGCCCGTCCTTGAGCCCTTCGACGTAGCAGGCGATGGCCCCGACCTCGGGGCGCTGGGAGAAGTACGCGATGAAGTCGGCGGTCTCCAGATCCGCCTCGTTGCCCGTGGGAGCCCAGTGCGAGAGCCGCACGCCGAGCTCCTGGAGCGTGTAGACGGGGCGCCCCTGGTGGCCGGACTGGGTGATCAGCGCGATCGCCGGCCCGTCCAGGTCGTCGCGGAACTCCTCGAAGGCGTTCAGGTTGGTGTTGGGGCCGAGCAGCCGGAGCCCCGACCGTTCCACGGCGGCGGCCAGCCGGGCCTGCGCGGCGGCGCCCTCCGCACCGGTCTCCGCGAAGCCGGAGGCGAAGGCGACGGCGAACTTCACCTTGGCCTGTGCGAGTTCCTCGATCACGGGGAGGGGGTCGCTGACCAGCAGTACCGCCAGGTCGACCTGTTCCGGCAGATCGGCGACGGAGGGAGCGCAGGCCCGGCCGAAGACGGACTCGCGCGTGGGGTGCACCGGATACAGCCGCGCCCCGACCCGCTCGGACCAGGCGATCAGCTGACGGGTGATCCCGGTGTTGGGTCGTCCTTCGGTGTCGGAGGCGCCGATGACGGCGACGGACTCCGGCCGGAAGAACCGGTCCAGGTCCGGCACGGGCGCGTGCAGCGGGCGGCCGCTGACGTCGAGGTCGCCCTCCGCGGCGGCGGCCGCCATGCTGTGGACGGCGGCATGCGGTTCCTCGCCGCAGGCCACCACCCTGGCGCGGAAGTCGGTGGTGAGGGTGCCGTGAGTCGATCCAAGCATCGTTCCGCCCACTCCTGCTCGAAAGTCCGTCGGCACGCGCGGTGCCCGGCACAAAACTGACGCTCTGTCAGGTTACTGAACTGACGGCCCGTCAGGAATGGTTGTGCAGGGAAAGGTTGAGAGCGGTGGTCCGGGACCTTCCCCGGACCACCGCTCTCTCGACCTCAGGACGCCGCGTGGGCGTCAGAGCGCGGCGACGACCTCCTTGGCGACGCGCTCGCCCGAGCGGACCGCGCCGTCCATATAGCCGTTCCAGTACGTCGACGTCTCCGTACCCGCCCAGTGGATCGCCCCGACGGGGGTGCGCAGCGCGGCGCCGTAGCGGGTCAGGACGCCGGGCGGGGCGTAGGCGACCGGGCCGCCGCGGGAGTAGGTCTCGTTGTCCCAGCGCTGGAGTACGAACCCGGTCGGGGTCTTCGCACGGTCGCCGAAGTACGTGGCGAAGTCCTTCAGGACCGCCGCCCGCACCTCGGCCTCCGACGCCCCGTTGAGCCTGCGCATCTCGTCGGACTCGATGAAGCCCATCAGCGCCCCGTATGAGCCGTCCGGCGGGGAGTTGTCGAAGGTGGAGCGCACGGCGCCGGAATCGCTGACCACCTGCCCGTTGAGGCCGTCGGCCCGCCAGAACGGGGTGTCGTACACCGCAATGGCCTTGCCGACCGAGCCCATCGGCAGCCGCTGGCCGAGCTGGTCGCGGGTGGCGGGCAGGCCCGGGGAGAAGGTGATGCGGTTGGTGAGCGAGGGCGGCACGGCGATCACGACGCGACGGGCGGAGACGGTGAGGCCCGGTGTCTCCACGGTCAGCCGGCCGGTGCCCTGCGCGATCCGGGAGACCGGGGCGTTCAGGACGACCCGGTCGCCGAGGGACTGGGCGAGGCGCAGCGGGACCTGCGCGGAGCCGCCGACGAACCGGGTCGCCTGGGCGCCCGTGGCCGTCTCGGTGAGGCGCTCGAAGGTGCCGGGCGTCGACTCGTTGCCCGCCGCCCGGATGTAGAACAGCACGAACAGGAGCGAGAGCTCGCTCGGCTCGGCGGAGAAGACCGAGGTGCACGCCACGTCGAAGAGGAACTTCGCGGACGGGATCACGGCGTTGTGCTTCAGCCAGGTCTCGAAGGTCTGGCTGTCCCACTCGTCCGCCTTCGCCGCCGTCCACGGGGCGTCGACCGGCACCTGCTTGGCCATGTCGTCGAGCATCGCCTGGACCGCCGCCGCGTTGGCGAGCCCCGCGACGTCGATCGGCGGGACGGAGCCGAGCAGCCCGTCGGTGGCGTAGGGGGTCCGCTTGCCGTCCTTGAGCAGGACGTTCTTGCCGGTGTTGTACGTGGGGAAGGTCGCCACCCCCAGCGAGTCGGCGAGGGCCTTCATCCGGTCCTGGGTCGGGCCGATGAACTCGCCGCCGCCCTCGCTGATCCCGCCGTTCGGCAGGGCCAGGTTCAGAACCCGGCCGCCGACCCGGTCGCGTGCCTCCAGGACCAGGACGGACTTCCCGGCGGCGACGAGATCGCGGGCGGCGGTCAGCCCGGCCAGCCCGCCGCCGACCACCGCGACGTCCACCTCGCGTGCGGCGGCACCCGCGGTGGCCGGCGTGCCGGCCGGGGCGGCCTGCGCGGTGCCGGTGCCGGTCGTGGCGAGCACCGTGACCCCGGCGGCCGCCGCACCTCCCAGCATCGCGCGCCGGGTCACCGGTCCGCGGTCCGGTTGCGGGGTCCGGCCTGTTCGTTGACGTGCCACGTGCATCCTCCGTATCAGGGTGGGATGCCCCGCCGGGAGTGCCCGGCAGGGGCTGTGCTGTGCGAACGGCGTGGCCCTTCCCGGACGCGCGCGGGGGGACCGGGTGGTGCGGGTCAGGCGGTGCGGGCCAGCCGCTTCGCGATCTTCCGCGCGTCCAGGGCCATTTCGCGGAACATGCCGCTGATCGGGTTGGTGAACCCGGTGAAGTACAGGCCGGGCGCCTGCTTCGGCGTACGGCCCCCGTGCGCGACCGGCCGGCCCCGGGCGTCCAGCACCCCGAGATGACCGACCAGCGGCTCCAGGGCCCGCAGGTACCCGGTCGCGGCGATCACCGCGTCCGGGGTGATCCGGTCCCCGCCCGCCAGCACCACCGCGTCCTCGTCGAACGACTCGACGGCCGCCACCGGAACCACCCGGCCGCCCTTCACCGCGTCGATCAGCCCCACGTCCTGGACCGGGATCGCCCCGTCCCTGACCCGGGAGTACAGGCCCGTGTCCGGGCGGGGCAGCCCCTGTTCGGCGAGGTCGGGCACGGCGGCGCGGGCCATCAGGCCGCCGGCCCGGTCGACGAGTGCGACCGGCAGCCGGCGCACCAGGATGCCCGTCGCCTGCGCGGGCCAGCCCGCCGTGGACCGGCGCACGATGTGCGGCACGGTGCGCACCGCGAGCCGTACGCGCGCGGCCCCGCCCTCCACCAGGTCGACGGCGATCTCGGCACCGGTGTTGCCGACGCCCACGACGAGGACGTCCTTGCCCGCGTACGGGGCCGGGTTGCGGTACTCCGAGGCGTGCAGCAGTTCGCCGGTGAAGGTGTCGCGCCCGGACCAGTCGGGGATCCGCGGGGTGTGGTTGTAGCCGGTGGCCACGACGACGGCCCGGCCGGTGAGTTCACGCCCGCCGGTCGCGGTCAGCCGCCAGCCGGCGCCGTCCGCCGCCGGGTCGATGCGGGAGACCTCGACGCCCGTCACCACTTCCAGTCCGTGGTGCTCGACGTACTTCTCCAGGTAGCGCACCACGTCGTCCCGGGGGACCCAGCGGCCGAACCTGCGGGGCATGGCCAGCCCCGGGAGGGCGGACCAGCGCCGGGTGGTGTGCAGGTGCAGCCGGTCGTAGTGGCTCCGCCAGGACGCGCCGACGTCCCCGGACTTCTCCAGGACGACGGCGCGGACCCCCTGCTCGCGCAGGGCCGCGGCGGCGGCCAGGCCGCCGGGGCCGCCGCCGATGACGTAGACGGGGCGGTCCTCGGTGATGTCGGTGGGGGCCGGAGTGCTGCTGCTACCGGCGGTAGGTGTGCTGTCGGACATGCTTCGGAGCGTAATCGCGCGACTCCTTGATGGGTCTCGGTCAAGACCGGAATCGATTGCGAATTGATCACGGGTGCACACCCCTTGCGCAGCCCGCCGCCATCAGGTGAACTGACGTACCGTCAGATTACGTGAACGGGAGGCCCCCATGCGAACGATCTGGCTCGACGGAGCACAGTGGCTCGCCGTGCTCCGCATAGGCCTCGGTCTGTGGTGGCTGGAGAGCTGGCGCCACAAGGACAAGAAGGGCTGGTTCGAACGCGGCACCGGCATCGCGTGGGCGGCGGACGTCGCGGGCAAACACCGCTGGCCGGTGGTCCGGACCGGCTTCCAGAAGATCGTCGCGCCCCGCCCGAAGGCCATGGCGTACGTCGTCGTGTACGCGGAACTCGCCCTGGGTCTCGGCCTGGTGACCGGACTCCTGACCCCGGTCGCCCTCGTCGCGGGCCTCCTGCTCAACCTGCTCTACCTGGTGCTGATGATCCACGACTGGGCCGAGCAGGGGCAGAACGCCATGATGGCGCTCGTCTCGCTCGTCGCCCTGTTCGCGATGTCCTGGCAGACCTGGTCCCTGGACCAGGCGATCGGGCTCTTCCAGTGACGGGCGCGATGCCGGCCCCCCGGTACGACGTCCCGGAGCCCGACGCCTTCACGCGCCCCTACTGGGACGCCGCCGCCGAGGGGCACCTGCTGCTGCGCCGCTGCCGCGGCTGCGACCGGGCGCACCACTACCCGCGCGAGTTCTGCCCGCACTGCTGGAGCGAGGACGTCTTCTGGGAGCGGGCAAGCGGCCGGGCCACGCTCTACACCTGGTCCGTCGTCCACCGCAACGACCTGCCGCCGTTCGGCACCCGCGTTCCGTACGTCGCCGCGGTCGTCGACCTGGCGGAGGGGCCGCGGATGATGACGGAGGTCGTGGAGTGCGCGGAGAGCGCGCTCGTCATCGGGATGGAGCTGCGGGTGACGTTCCGGCAGGAGGAGGGGCACGAAGCGGTGGCGGTCTTCCGGCCCTGAGCGGGACGCGCCGGGCGTGCGGGGCGTGCGGGGACGGTGTCCCGCCCACCGGGACGGCGCGCCGCCCTGGCAGGCCGCACGGGTTTGGATGCGTACCACCGGTCAGGTTGCCCCGACTGTTGGGAGAATGCGCATGTCACTCGAAGGACGCGTCGCGATCGTCACCGGCGCCGGGGACGGGATCGGCGCCGCGGTGGCCCGGCGGTTCGCCGCCGACGGGGCCAGGGTGCTGGTCGCGGAGCTGAACGAGGAGACCGGCCGCGCCACGGCCGAGGAGATCGGCGGCCGCTTCGTACGCACCGACGTCAGTGACAAGGCGCAGGTCCTGGCGATGGTCGACACCGCCGTACGGGAGTGGGGCGGCGTCGACATCCTGGTCAACAACGCCTGGGGCGCCGGTGACGTCGGCCGGGTCGAGAACAAGACCGACGAGATGATGGCCCGCGGTCTGGGCGTCGGCTTCTACGGGCCGTTCTGGGCGATGCAGGCCGCCTTTCCGCACATGAAGGCGCGGGGATGGGGCCGGGTCATCAACATGTGCAGCCTCAACGGCGTGAACGCCCATGTGGGGACACTGGAGTACAACGCCGCCAAGGAGGCCCTGCGCACCCTGACCCGGACCGCCGCCCGCGAATGGGCCCCGACCGGGGTGGTGGTCAACGCGATCTGCCCGGGGGCGAAGAGCGCGGCGTTCCGGCGGGTGATGGGCGAGCATCCCGAACTGGCGGCGCAGGCCGACGCCATGAACCCCATGGGACGGGTCGGTGATCCCGACGAGGACATCGCCCCGGTGGCGGCCTTCCTGGCGGGTGAGGGCGCGCGTTACGTCACCGGCAACACGCTCTTCGTCGACGGCGGGTCACACATCAACGGAGTCGCCTGGGCCCCCGACCTGCCGTGACCGGCCTTCGCGGGACGGACCCGGGCGGAGGCCGGTATCCGTGCGGTGGCACGCTGGTGTTCCTTGATCCGTACGGCCGCGAGGGAAACACCGCATGAGTACCGGCAGCTACTACGAGCGCATCGACGAGCACTGCTTCAAGCCCACCACTCATGCGAGCGGTGCGTGGAGCACGGACGAAGTGCACTTCAGCCCGCTCGGCGGCCTCATCACCCACGCCATCGACCGGCACCTGGCCGACCGGCCTGGAGGCAGTCTCCTGCTGTCCCGGATCAGCTTCGACATCCTCGGACGGCTGGCCCTCGACGCGTGCGAGATCCGGGTCGAGACCATCCGGCCGGGCCGCACCATCGAACTGGTCGAAGCCGTCGCCCTCATCGGCGACCGCCCCGTCGTACGCGCCCGGGCCTGGTGCCTCGCCATCGGCGACACGGGCGCCGTCGCCGGTGGCGGGGACGACCGGCTCACCCCTCCCGAGGAACTCGCGCCCTGGCCCATGGGAGAGCTCTGGCCGGGTGGCTACATCGCCTCGCTCGACGTCCGCCCGCTCGGAAAGCCCCTGCCGGGCCGCACGAGCGCCTGGATCTCCACGCCCCTCGACCTCGTCGCGGGCGAGCCCGCCGGCCCGCTCGCGTCGTATGTCGCGCTCGTCGACACCGCCAACGGCATCGCCGTACGGGAGCAGCCCACCGCCTGGATGTTCCCCAACGTCGACCTGACGATCCACCTGCACCGCGCACCCGAAGGCCGGTGGACCGGCCTCGACACCACGGTCGTCTTCGGCCCTACCGGCCAGGGCCTCACCAGCACCGTCCTGCACGACATCCACGGACCCGTCGGCCGGGCCGAGCAGATCCTCACCGTCCGGCCCTCATGAGGTGTCGGTGTTCAGGCCTGACGGACCGGGCCGGTTTCACCCCAGCCGCTGCACGCTGATCGACCACGGCCCGTCGGAACGGGTGTAGACGAGGCAGGGCCCGGGCAGCGGTGCCTCGCCCCGCCACGGGCCGATGTGGTTGGCCGGCTCGCCCAGGAAGCCCTTGCCGTCCGCCTCTAAGGTGTCGACGAGGAAGTAGCCGCCGTCGTCGGACCGCGGGTCGCCCTCGTAGCGGAGCGTCGCGATCCCCGGTCCTCCCTCGTAGCGCAGGACGTCCGAGGCGGGCCGCCGCGCATGGTCGTCCAGGGGCAGGGCGCTCGACGTCACGGTTGCCTCGACCATCCACGGTCCGTCCGCCTGGACCTGGAGCGCGCGCACGGGCCGGTCGTCGGCGTAGACCAGCGCGCGGCAGGCGAAGGGCCCGTCGGTGTACACCAGTTGGCTCTGTGACTGGAGGTCCGGGCCCAGGGCGTCCACGACGAAATGGCCTGCCCCGTGATGGGTGATGTCGAGAATGACCGGCCCGGCTCCGGTCGTCAGCGGTGCGACCTGGTTGTCGTCCCCTCCGATGCGTTGCAGCACCGGTCCACCCGCGGTGAGCAGCGGAGGTGCCTGCTCAAGCGCCGCCTTGGTCTTGGTGACTCCGGCGAGGGGTGTCACGCCGGAGTCCTGCTTCGTACGGTCCCGCTGGAACCACTTCATCGTCGGTCCCCCGTTGGCGTGGTGGGCAGCCTTGCACCGGCACGGCTCAGCGCGACAGGTCCTTGCGCTGCTTGCGGCGTTCGCGGAAGTTGGGGTGGCGGATCTGGATCCTGCCCATGCCGCATGAGCCCGTGATCCGCAGGATCGGCTTGCCGGGCAGATGTGTGCCCGAGGTCTTGTTCTTCAGGCGGCCGAACGAGAGATCCACCGCGTCCGTGTCCGCCTTCCAGCCCACCGGGACCACGAGCACCACCCTGGCCACCCCCGCGGTCACGTCCACGTCGATCTCGCGCAGCCGGCACTCGGCCTGGCTGAAGTCTAGGCGTACGCCGCCCAGGCCGCCGTGAGCGATGATCCGGGGCGGCACCTTCCAGCGGCCGGTCCGCTCCGCCCCTTGGACGCCGCCCTTCACGGTCAGCGGCTCGACCGGGTCGACGGCGGCCGGTCCGAGGTCGTCGGTGAGCGGGGCGAGTTCGGCGTGGGTCTTGGCCGTGAGGGCCAGACCCAGACGCTCGTCCAGTTCCTCGAGATCGATGCGTCCCTCGGCCGCTGCCTCCCGCAGCTGTTCCACGACTGCTTCGCGGTCGGTGTCGGAGGCGCGCATACGGCCGGCGGATCGCGTGGGCTCTGCAGTCATGCAGCAGATGATACGGACGCCGGGGGGCGCGTCCATGGCTCGCGGTCCGGCACCGCTCAGCGCCGGGTGCGCTCCAGCCACGGGCCGAACTCGCTGTCCAGGACCAGCCGTCCGAGTTTGCGGTACTCGGCGAGCACGGCCGTGACGAGCTGCTGCGTGTCCAGGGGGAGGCCCGACTCCGCCGCCTGGTACGCGGCGGTGACCGCGCAGGCGCGGATGGACCCGCCCGTCAGCTCGAAGCGCTCCGCGCAGGTACGCAGGTCGAGATCGGGGGCGCGGGGGATCTCCGTACCCAGGCAGCGTTCCCACAGGGCCAGGCGCTGCTCCTTGTCCGGTACGGGGAAGTCGGCGACCACGTCGAGGCGGCGGGTGAACGCCTCGTCGAGGTTGGCCCGCAGGTTGGTGGTGAGGACGGCGATGCCGTCGAAGGACTCGATCCGCTGGAGCAGGTAGGCCGACTCCACGTTGGCGTGCCGGTCCTGGGCGTCCTTGACCTGCGAGCGCTTCCCGAAGACGGCGTCCGCCTCGTCGAACAGCAGCACCGCGTTGACGTCGGACGCCTCGACGAAGATCCGCTCCAGGTTCTTCTCGGTCTCACCGATGTACTTGTCGACCACGGAGGACAGGTCCACGACGTAGAGCTCCATGCCCAGATCGGCGGCGACCACCTCCGCCGACATGGTCTTCCCCGTGCCGGACTCCCCGGCGAACAGCGCGACGATGCCCCGGCCCCGGCCACCGCCCGGCCGCATCCGCCACCGGCCGAGCACCTGCTCACGGTGGCGTGCGCGCAGGGCCAGGTCGGACAGCTGGCGGCGGGTCGACGGGGGCAGCACGAGGTCGTCCCAGCCGACCGTCGGCTCGATGCGACGGGCGAGCCGTGCCAGCCCCGCCCCGTTCTGGGCCCGGACGGCGGTCCGCAGGTCCTGCGCCTCGACCGGGCGTCCCTCCAGACCGGCCAGCCGGGAGGCGACGGCGGCGGCCCTGCGGATCTGGCCGGAGTCGAGCCGGTAGGCGCGGGTGGCGTCGACGAGGCGCTCCTCGGCCGTCGCGGTTCCTGCGGCGAGGCCTGTCGGGGCGCCGGCCTCGGTGAGCGCCCGGCGCCACCGCTGCGCCGCGTCCGCCGGGTCCGGAGGCGGGACGTGGACCGTCACCGGGCTCTCGGCGGCCCACAACGGGTCCCAGTTCTTCTTCCCGTACATGAGCAGGGGGGAGCCGCCGCCGACCGCTTCGCAGAGCCCGCCGATCAGCCCGGCGCCCTTGGGCTGCTCGGGGACCAGCGACTCCAGCGGCCCGAGGACGAGACCGCCGCCCGTCAGCCGCGCCTCCGTCGCCAGGATGTGCGCGGTCCGACCCGGCTCCGGGGCGGCGGCCAGGGCCGCGACGTCCACCACCAGCGGGCGGAGCCCGGCCGCGAGGAGCGCGTCGGCCGCGAGGCGGCCGGGGTCGCCGCCGCGGTCCAGCAGATGCACCAGGCCACTGCCGGTGCCGAGCGCCGCCGCGACGCGCAGCGTCGTCGGAGACGGGTCCGGCTCCTCCTGTGGCCCGGCGACCCGGACGAGGCCGTGCAGCCTTCCGTCCACGCCGTCGTCGCCGAGGAGGTGGGCGGTGACCCGGTCCGGGACGCGCAGAACCCGGGAGAGCAGCGGGCGTTCGGCGTCCAGCACCTCCACGAGCCCGGCCGCGACCAGGGGGGAGGCGGGCGCGAAGCGGAAGCGGCCGGAGCCCGCGGCGGGCAGCCCGCAGAGTTCCAGGGCCAGGCCGATCGTCGCCCTGCGCCGGGTGAGGTCGTCGTTGAGATAGCCGTACAGCCACTCGAACCGTGCGTCGATGTCCGGGGCCATCGCGACCAGCAGGAGATCGACGTCCGGCGCGACCAGGCCGAAGCTCTCCGTGAGGGCGGCGAGCCGGCCGCCGGCCGGGGAACGCGGCGGGGCGTCGGGGACATGGGCGGGGACGGGGAGGAACGCGTCGCGCGAGTCCAGGATCCGCTCGGCCGCGGCGGGGGTCAGGTACTGCCCCCGGTACGGATCGTTCGGTTCCGGGTCGGATTCCTGGCGCAGCGCGACCGCGTGCCGTACCCGCCGCTCGATGTGGCCCAGCCGTTCCCAGAGGTCCTCGATGCCGGTCGGCGGGGCGTCGTCCGGTTCCTGGAATCCGGCCGGGGCCCGGTACGCCGTGGTCACCGGGCCGGACCTCCACGCCTGCGGCGGCCCGGCGGAAGCTGCCGTTCACGCTCCGCCGCGAAGCCCTGTCCGCGGGGCTCCGACGCCCCGTCGTAGCGCAGTCGTCGCCCCGGTTCCGCGGCTTCGCCGTCCCGTTCGGGCGCCGTCCGCACCAGCAGGCCCTCGGTGACCGGCGGCCCGGCCGCAGTCAACTCGCCGGCCAGCGGCGCCCACACCCGCAGGTCGATCGCGGCCTTCAGCTCGCCGCCGAGCGCGGACCACACGTCCACGGTGGACGGCCGGTCACCGGAACCGGCGGACGCCGCCTCCATCTCCACGGTCAGCCCGAGCGTGGCGAGGCTGCCGGTCAGCATCCGTTCGGGCAGCGCGTCCGTGTGGATCACGCAGCGCAGCACCTCGGAGAGGAGGCGGTGTTCGTCCTGCGGACGGTTGGTCCACGCGGTCAGCAGATAGGTCAGTTCGAACCACCGGGCGGGTGTCCGCCGCCCCGTGATCACGCCCTCGTCGTCGTACTCCTCGGCGGTGCCGGTACGGCGGCGGGTCGCGTCCTCGCGGATCCCGTAGAGGAAGATGCTGACCGTCGGGGCGTTGCGCCGCGCCGACCAGTCGCTCGTCGGTGCGTCGAAGACCAGGTCGACGCCGCTCTCCTGGAGCCCGGCGTCGACGAGCAACAGCCGGAGCCCTTCGTCGACTTCGTGAATCACCTGCGTCCCACCTCGTCCGGCGGGACGATGGTGCCGCTGACCACCAGGAACGGTGTGGTGACCGGGCTGAACCCCGGCCCCGACGCGGTGATGGTGCGCGGCCCGGTCCGGTCCTTGACCAGGATCAGCAGCTGGGCGATGAAGGTGCCGTCACCGGCCGGCCGGGTCGGCACCGCGGCTGCCGTGATTCCGGGCGTCCAGGTGAGCTTCACCGGAACACCGGGCGGGAAGTCCTTGCCGCGGACCGAGGTGACGAACCCCGGCTTGCCGACCGCGGGCACCGAGATGATGCGCGGCTGGAGGATGCGCAGCGGGATCCGGGAGACGTTGTCACCGCGGTCGGCGTCGGTACCGGTCGTCGTCAGTGTGCCGGTGATGTGCGTACGCAGGGCATGGTCCGGGGCGAGCACCACCCGCAGGACGGAGGAGGCACCCGGCGCCAGGTCGGGAAGCGTGCACACGCCGGTGGCGCAGCCCGCCGGGCGGGTGGTCACCGGGATCCCGGCGGGCAGGCCGAGGCGTAGCCGCAGGCCGGTGGCGAGCGCGTTCTTCCCGTTGCGCACGGTGTACGTCACCACGACCCGGCCGCCGACGTACCCGGGGCTGGGCTGGGCCCGCACGACGACCGCGGGGCCCGCTTCGGGCTCGGGCGGCAGCGGGGCGGGCGGCTGCGCGGGGGGCTGCTGGGCAGGCGGAGAGGTGTGCGGAGGGGCGGGGGTGGGCGCCGAGGGGGTCGGGTCGGGCAGCTGGGGGACGTCGCGGACCCGGACGTCCGTCCCGGTGGCGTTGTCCGTGGGGTTCGGGTCGACGACGGCTCCGGTGACCGACCAGCCCATCCGCCAGGGGCCGGTCGTCACGCCGGTCAGCCGCGCGGTGACCTCCACCTCGGCGCCGGGCGCGAGCACGCCGAGATCGCAGCTCGGTGAGCCGGCGGTGCACGGACCGGCGGGGGTGGTGAGTTCCTCCAGGCGTACGCCGGGCGGGGCGTCGGCGATGAACGTGGTGCCGGGGGAGGGGGCCGGGCCGTGGTTGGTGACGGTGACCGTCACCGAGACCGTCGAACCGGCCTGTACGGAGGGGCTGGTGGGCGGCGCGGTCAGCGCCAGGTCGACCTGCTGCTGGAAGGCGGGCTCCTTCTGGCGGCCCGGCAGCTTCGAGGTCAACGGGGTGAGGGTGCCCGTGGCGAGGTCGAGTTCGGACAGCTGCTCGGGGGAGTTCGGTGCGCGGTCCCGGCGGTGGCTCAGCACCAGCCGTGTGGCGTCCGGGGACCAGGCCACGTCACGGGGCTGGTAGGGCCCGGTCGCCGAGACGTCCGGGATCTGCCTGCGGCAGGCGCCGGCGTCGCCGCGGCGGTCGGAGGGCAGCACGACCCGGCAGTCCTTGCCGTCCGGCGAGGTGACGACGACGCTCGCCCGCTGGTTGATCTGGTCGGCGCGGTCCTTGCGGTTGAAGGCGATCGCCTTGCCGTCGGGGGAGAAGGCGGGGCTGTCGTCGATGACCTTGCACTCGCCGGGGCAGCCGGTCTTGCTGAGGTCCCGCTGCTGCTTGAGGTCCTTCACCGGGGCGGTCCAGACGTGCTTGATCCCGCCGAGGTCCCGGATCACCTCGTTACGGGTGAAGGCGAGCAGGGTGCCGTCCGACGACCAGGCGGGCTGGGCGTCGCCGCCCACCTCCTCTTTCCCGGGCGGGACCACTTTGCCGATGATCTTCTTCGTGGCGACGTCGGCGATGAGCACCCGGCTCGTCCGGGCCCCCTCACCTGCCGGAGAGGTCCGGGTGAACGCCAGCTTGGTGCCGTCCGGGGAGTAGGAGGGGTCGGTGTCCCAGTCCTGGGCGCCGCGCCCCTCCAGGTCCATGGCCGTCTCGTTCATTCCGTCGGTGTCGGCCAGCCAGATCCGCTGGATCCGGACGCCGTTCACGGTCTCGAAGCGGGTCACGGCGATGTTCAGGCCGTCCGGCGTGTAGGTCTGCCGTTCGGTCCAGGGGTCGTAGCCCTCGGACGGGTGGAACAGCGGATCGTCGGCCGGGTCGTCGCTGGTGTTGGACGAGGCCTTCGGGTCCTCGCGCAGTACGTCGAGCCTGAGATCGCGGGGGTCCGAGCCGTCCTGCCGCATGTCCTGGAGCGTGACGAGGTCCGCGTCCTTGGTGGTCCTGCGGGTGACGATCACCGACCCGGAGGCCGACGGCCCGAGCCAGGCCGGTGCGTCCACCTGCCGGTCCTCGAAGAGCATGCTGTCCGGCGTCACGTTGCCGGCGGAGGGCGTCCGGTACACGTGGTCGTACAGGGCGCATCCGCAGTCCGTGTTGGGGCTGAGGAAGAGGAGACGGTCCCCGTCCGGGAGCCAGGCAGCCGAGCGGGTGCCCCAGCCGGCTCGGGCGCCGGTCAGCAGGGGGCGGTTGTTCCCGGGGCCGTCGGTGAGCCGCAGCCGGTACCCGGTGTCCGTCGCTGATTCCGGTTCCACCCGCAGCGTGTACACGATGAGGGAGCGGTGGGTGCCGTCGTCCACCGGGTTCCACTCGGGCTCGCTCGCGTCGCCCGTCGTGCCGGTGCTCACGCAGGTCACCGTCCCACCGGCCAGGGCGCGTTCGTAGATCTGGGTGCCGGGCTCAGGGCCGCCGTCACTCGCGTACGCGATCCGGGTGCCGTCCGGGGAGAGCGTCGGGTGGGTCTCGTTGGAGGGCGTGTCCGTCAGCCGGTGCGGGTTCTTGCCGTCGACGCCGACCGACCAGAGGTCACGCTGGGCCGATGCCCCGGCCCCCGCCTCGGCGGCGTCGAAGACCACCGTCTGTCCGTCGACGGAGAGTTCGGGGTGCGCGGCGTCGAGGCCGTCGGTCAGCTTGTGTACGTCCCCTTGCGCATCGCGCACGTAGACCTGGGGCTTCGTCTCGTCGCGGAGGCTCGTGAAGACCAGTACCTCACCGCGTCCGAAGGCGTCCTGGTCGTAGTGCGCCGGGCCGTCGCCGGACAGCTCCTCGGTGGCGGTCCCGGACGTCACCTCGCCGAGGCTGCGATGCCCGGTGCCGGCGAAGGCGATCCGTCCGGTGTCCGTCGGCGCCGCATCCGAGGCCGCGACCGCTTGGGGCGCGCCCAGCGGGGCGGAGATGGAACCTGCCACCAGCAGTGGTGTCAGAAGCACCACGACGCCGCTCAGCCGGCGCAACCGGGTACGTGGTGCCGGGCCAGCAGGACCGCCCACGGTCCACCTCACAGTCTGATCGATGGTTCTCCACCCTCAAGCATCGTGCGCAGGGCGGAACATGGACAGAGCCCCGAGTACCCGAGCGAGGGAAGACCCGGTGCCCTTTGCGGCCACGGGCGGCTCCCCACGCGTCCCGATCCTGGTGGCCGCTCACCTCCGCGCGGGGTTGTTGCCCGACGTGGAGGACCGGGCAGAGGCCGCGGGTTGCCGCGGGGGCAGTGTCCGTTGCCCCCGCGGGCCCGTGGCCGCCGGCCGCCGGGAGAGGCGGCCGCCCCGGGGAACTCGGGGCGGCCTCTCAGATGAGCCCGTGCCGCATGGCGTAGCCCACCGCATGGGCCCGGTTGCGCAGGTGCAGCCGTGTCGCAACCTCGTGCAGCACGTTCTTGACGGTCCGTTCGGAGTACGACGTCTTCTCCGCTATCTCCGCGGTGCCGTACCCCTCCGACACCAGCCTGATCATCTCCGCCTCCCGCGCCGTGAGGGTGGAGAGCGAGAGCCCGCGGGGGTCCAGCACCGTGCGGTGCAGACTGCTGACGTGGTCGAGGAGCTTGCCCAGGAGGTCGCCCGGCAGCACCCCCTCCCCCTTCGCGATCGCCGTGACCAGGTGGACGAGCCGGTCCTGGTCGGCCTCCCCGCGCCTCAGCACGGCGGCGACGCCGTACTCGATCAGGGTCTGGAGCGCCCCCGTCTCGAAGAAGCCGACGACGAGCCCGGTGCGGGTGGCGGTGTTGCGCTGGAGACGGTGCAGGAGCTGGACGGTGGCCTCGTTCACCATGTCCACCACTACCAACGAGACCTGGGCGCGGTCGGCCTCCTCCTCCGGTATCAGCTCTATCTCCGGCCGCATGCGCAACTGCTGCGCCATGCCGGTCTGCAGGATCAGGTCCTCCGCGTACACGGCTACGGAGATCCTGCCCCCCTGGGGCATCGGCGGCGCGCCCTGCGCGCGTTGCTCCGGCACGCTCGGTCCGCGGCTGCGGCCGCCCTCCGCCCCTGTCTTCATGAATTCCGTCGTGGTCATGGTCATGTGGTCGTCTTCCTCAGCTACTTCCGCAGGTTCCCCGATAGGCGATGGAGTCGGTTCTCGAAACGTGAGCCGTCGTGCCGGCTCGTTCCGTGGCCGGACAGGGTGACCTGGCCCGGGGGTGGGGCACGAGGAAACGCCGCGGGTGTTCCGCCAGGGCACCTGCCCTGCCCGCACGTTGCCCTCCCGCCTCTGCTGCCGGGGCAGGGGCGCGGCCTAACGTCGCATCGTGACCACATCTGCCGAATTCGACATACCCACGGTGACGGTGTCGCCAGGCACCGAAGCGACGACCACGCTGACCGTGCGCAACGACGGAGACATCGTCGAGGCGTACACCCTCGAAGTGGTCGGCGACTGTGCGGCATGGACCACGGTGGAACCGGCGCGGGTCTCCCTGTACCCCGGCACCTCCGAGACCGTGACGCTGCGGCTCGCGCCGCCCCGGTCCCACGAGGTCAAGGCGGGCGAAGTCCCGCTGGGCGTACGTGTCCTGCCGGCGGAGCACCCCGAGTCGGTGGCCGTTCCCGAGACGACGGTGGTCGTCGAGCCGTTCCGCGAACTCCGGGCACGACTGGAGCCGGGCCGGCGCAGGGGCTGGCGGGGCGCCCGGTTCCGGGCCTCGGTGCAGAACCGGGGGAACACCCCCGTCGACGCCGTGTTCGCCGGTAAGCAGGAGGGGGAGGAACTCCGCCTCGCCTTCATACCGGAACGCCGGAGCCTGCAGCCGGGCGAGTCCGCCGACGTGGCCCTGCGCGTGCGGGCCCGGAAGCTGATCTGGTTCGGCGCTCCGGCCACTTGGCCGTTCGAGGTCAGGGCCGTGGACAGCGAGGGAGCGGATACCGAGGGCGACCAGTTCGGCCGGCCGGAGCCGCTGCCGGGCGAGTTCGCACAACTTCCGCTGCTGCCGAAGTGGTTGCTGATCGTTCTGGCGGCGCTGCTCGCGCTGCTGGTGGCGTGGTTCGCCCTGGTGCGGCCCACCATCCGCAGCACCGCGAAGGAGGCGGGGGCCAAGGCGGCGCAGGAGGAGAACCGGGAGCGGCCGCAGGGCGGTGCGGCGACCGGTGGCAGCACCGGCGGCGACCCGACCGGCGGCCAGGGCCAGCAGGAGGGGACGGGCGGCGGAACGGCCAAGGGTGGCACCGGTGGTGCGGCAACCGGCGGTTCCGGATCGACGGGGGGCGGCGGCGAGGCGACCGGCCAGCAGTGGTCCGAGACGATCGACGTGCAGACGAAGGCGGGCGCCAAGAAGGACGAGCCGTATGTGGTTCCGGCCGGAAAGGTATTCGGCGTCACCGACCTCGTAGTCTCGAACTTCCAGGGAGACGAAGGGGTGTTGACCATCTTCTTCGGAGAACGGAAGATCACCACCATTGCTCTGGAGACGTTCCGCAACCAGGACTATCACTGGGTCACCCCCATTCGGATTCAGGAAAATGCCAAGGTCACCGCTTCCGTGACCTGTTCCAAGCCGGGCACCCCGGCGACCGGGACGCAGGCCTCCGAGTGCCACCAAGTAGTGAATGTCAGCGGTGTGATGAGCGATTTCGCACCGTAGGAACGATAGCGCTGGAAACATGTCCGTCCGTTGCGGGAGAGTGAACGAACGGTGCTCCTGTCGACCGGGACTTCGCCCCGTCCGCCCGTCGGGGTGTGTCTCTTCGCACACCGTTCTGGACCGGGAACAAAATCGCCGGAGCGCATCTACTCGGTGATTCCCGGTATTTCGCGGGTGATTCCCGGTCTCTCGTCGCCGGCTGGGTCCGCTCGGACCGCGAATGCCTCGCTCACCGGAGCGGCTCGAAAGATTTCGGTCCTCCGCAGGTCGTGGATATGCGGCTTGTTCGAGCCATGCGCCCCGGGTAATTTCTGGCTGAAACTAATCCCTCTCCCGCGGCGATCGGACGGTTGCCGGGGGTGCCGGCAGGCGGTTGCGGGGAACCGGGATGCCCCGCCGGGCGCCCGGGGTGCCCGGGAAGGCAGCCACCCTGCCCCATGGCCAGGACTCTGAGACCTACTGCCCGCATACGTGCCCGGGCAAGACTGAACACGCGAACGACTGACCACCCGAAGGAGCGAGCATGCCGTCGTACCTCACCCCAGGTGTATACGTGGAGGAGGTGCAGTCCGGAGCACGGCCCATCGAGGGAGTCGGCACCGCGGTCGCAGCCTTCGTCGGGTTCGCTGAGACCGGCCCCTTCCACCGGCCGACGCTGGTGACGAGCTGGGACCAGTACGTATCGGCCTTCGGCACCTTCACCCCCGACACGTACCTGACGCTCGCCGTCCACGGCTACTTCAGCAACGGTGGCGGCGCGGCCTACATCGTGCGCATCGGCGGCCCGTCCGAGGACGCACCGCAGGGCTCCGCGCCCGCGGCGGCCCCGCCCGTCGCCATCGGCGGCTTCCTCGTCTCCGCCCGTCCGGGCGCCGGTGACGGCCTCTCCATCGAGGTCGCCGACGCCGAGGGCGAGAACCCTCCGGAGGACCGCTTCCGGCTGCTGGTGCGCCAGGGCGGCAAGGTGGCGGAGACGTACGACACCTCCGTACGCAAGAACGTCAAGGGCTACCTGGTCACCCAGGCCCGCCAGTCCAAGCTCATCGAGGTCACCGAGCAGCCCGGTGCGGCGCAGACCCGCCCCGAGAAGCAGAGCCTCACCCTCTCGCCCGCCGCCCCGGGCGCCGGTACCACGGCCCGGACCGGCCCGGCCGAGTACGTGGGCGACGCGTCGGCCCGTACGGGCATCGCGGCCCTTGAGGCGATCGACGAGATCACCATGGTCGCCGTCCCGGACCTGATGAGCTCCCACCGCCGCGGCGACATCGACGACGAGGGCGTCAGGGCCGTACAGCTGGCCGTCATCGCGCACTGCGAGCAGATGGGCGACCGGGTCGCCGTCCTGGACACCCCGCCGGGGATGAACGCCCAGCGCGTGCGCACCTGGCGCAACGACGACGCCGGATACGACTCGCGCTACGCGACCGTGTACTACCCCTGGCTCAAGGTCCTCGACCCGGCCACCGGCCAGCAGACCCTGATCCCGCCGAGCGGCCACGTCGCCGGTGTCTGGGCGCGCAGCGACGGCGAGCGCGGGGTACACAAGGCGCCCGCCAACGAGGTCATCCGCGGCGCGCTGGACCTGGAACTCCGTCTGAGCCGCGGCGAGCAGGACCTGCTCAACCCGATCGGCGTCAACTGCGTCCGCGCCTTCCCCGGCCGCGGCATCCGCATCTGGGGCGCACGGACCCTCTCCTCCGACCCGGCCTGGCGCTACCTCAACGTGCGCCGCCTCTTCAACTACCTGGAGGAGTCCATCCTCCTGGGCACCCAGTGGGTGGTCTTCGAGCCGAACGACGACCGCCTCTGGTCGAGCATCCGGCGCAACGTCACCGCCTTCCTCACCGAGGAATGGCGCCGGGGCGCACTCTTCGGGCGGACGGCGGAAGAGGCCTTCTACGTCAAGTGCGACCGCGACAACAACCCGCCGGAGTCCATCGACCTCGGCCAGGTCGTGTGCGAGATCGGCGTCTCCCCGGTGAAGCCCGCGGAGTTCGTCATCTTCCGCCTCTCGCAGTTCTCCGACAGCACCAGCCTCGTCGACGAGTGACCTTTCCTCGTCGAGGAGCGTCCCAGCAGGCAAACGAACGGAACAGGTGACACGTAGTCATGGCAGAGGGCGATGCTCTTTCCACCCACGTCTTCGGCGTGCAGCTCGGCGGCTACCTCGTGGAGTCGATCCAGGAGATCAGCGGTCTGACCGTCGAGGAAGAAGTCGTCGAGGTCCGCCAGGTGACCGCCGAGGGCAAGCAGATCATCCGCAAGCAGCCCGGCGCGCGCCAGGCCGGCGAGGTGACGATCACCCGCGGGCTCGACAAGAGCAGCGAGTTCACCAAATGGATCAAGGAGACGCTGAACAACGGCGCCGTCGACACCGCACGCCAGAACCTCACCATCGAGATCAAGGACTCGAAGGGTGAGACCGTCCGCCGCATCCAGCTGATGCAGGGCTGGGCCAGCAAGTGGGAGGGCCCCTCGCTGAAGGCCGGCGAGTCCAGCGCGGCGACGGAGACGGTCACCATCACCTTTGAGGAGATCGTGGTCGAATGAGGCGCAGGACCGTTTCCGGCGGCGGCCTCGACGAGGTCCTCGACACCCTCGCCGCCGCCGCGCCCGCCCCGCGGGAGGAGGCCCCGACGCCTCCTCCCGCCCGCGAGCGCGACCGTCAGGACCTGCGTACGGAGTTCGAGTTCGACCTCCCGCGCGGATACGTCGACGACGAGGGCCAGGTCCACCGGAGCGGGTCCATGCGGCTCGCCACGGCGCGGGACGAACTGCGCCCGCAGATCGACCTGCGGGTCAAGGAGAACCCCGCGTACCTGAGCGTGGTGCTGCTCAGCCAGGTGATCACCCGGCTCGGCACCATCACCGACGTGCACGCCGGGGTCGTCGAGCGGATGTACGCCACCGATGTGGCGTTCCTCCAGGACTTCTACCGCCGCATCAACAGCGAGGGCCACACCCACGCCGCGGTGACATGCCCGCTGTGCCACGGGTCGTTCGAGGTGGACCTCTCGGGTGAACGCCTGGGGGAATAGTGACGTACGCGCCTTCCCGGCTGCGGGAGGAGCTCGCGTACATCGCCTACCACTTCCACTGGCAGCGTGAGGACATCCTCGACCTCACCCATGGTGAGCGGCAGGAGTGGGTGAGGGAGATAGCGCGGATCAACACCCGCGTCAACGAGAGCGGGTGAGGGCGTGGAGTTCAGGGACTGGTTCGGCAGGGGAAGCCGGAGGCAGGCCGCCGGCACGCCCGTTCCGGGGTCTGCGGAGGACGGAACCGGAGGCGGTACGGGACCTGCGGCCGAGCCGGAGACCGCGCCTCCCGCGCGCCCGGACGCGGACTGGGACGGCGGCTGGCGGCGGGTCGCGCCACCCGCCGTGACCGTCGCCCGGTCCTCGATCGGGGTGAGCGACGGACTGCGCTTCAGGTCCCGGCTCGCCTCGTGGCAGAACGTCGCGTACGGAGGCGAGCTCGGCCACGCTGTCCTGCCGTCCGCACCCGTGGGCCTCATCCACGGCGTGGCGCGGCCGGGAGTCGCCCGTCCCGCGGCCGCCTCCGGAACACCCCTTCTCCTGCGCGCAGCCGGGGGACAGGGGCAGGAGGAGCCGGGGCCGGCACAGCCGTCGTCGTCCGGCGCCCCGGGCCGTACGCCCGCCGGGAAGCAGACCCCTGCCACCACCCTCCAGCGGTCGGGCGGCAGCACGCAGCCCCGGAGCGCCGCCGGGACGGGGCCCGTGGCCCGACGGTCCGGCCCCGACGCCGCGCCCGCCCGGCCCGGTCCGGGCGTCGCACCCGCAGCCGGCCCCCGGCCGTCCGCGGACGACGGGCCGGCCACGGCTGCGGCACCACGGACGCGGCCCGCACCGGTCCGCCCTCAGCGCATCGCGCCGCCTTTGATCGTTGCCCGGCGGCCGGTGACGCCCCTGCGGAACCTCGCTGCCGTCACGCCGGCGGCAACCGCTGTACCGGCCACGCGAGATGGCCGGCAGAGCGGTTCCGGGCGGGCGGACTCAGGTCGGCCGGAATCGGGCCGGGCTGACGCCGGTCGCATGGAGCCCGGGGAGCGCCGGCCCACCGGTGCGGTGGAGCGCCCCGCGAGCCCGCCTGCCGCGCCTCCTGTACGCCCCGCCCTGGGCAGGCCCCTGCGGCAACTGCCTCCCGGTGCGGCTCCCTTCGTCGCGCCCGGCCGGGATGGTGGCACGCCCGCGAACTCGGCCGTGCCGCAGGGACCGGCGCTGCCCGTGGTCCAGCGACAGACGGAACAGGGCCCGGTGGGACAGGGCCCGGTGGGACAGGGTCCGGTGGGACGGCCGGAGGGCCGACAGCCGTCGGAACGTCACGCGAAGGGGCAGCAGGCGGGCCAGCGGCCGGGCCGGCAGGCGGGGCAGGGGCAGCAGCCGGTGGAGCGCCGGGGTTCGGCCCCCGCGACGGCCCCGACGCCCGTCCAGCCCGCGCCCGCGCCCTCATCGGCGTCTGCGCCCTCTTCCGCGCCCTCATCCGCGTCTGCGCCCTCATCCGCGCCCGCGCCTGCGCCTTCCGCGCCCCGGCCCCCTGCCCCCGGCCCCAGCGGCCCGGGTTCGCAGGCCCGTACCCGGGGTGGGCTCGGCGCGCCCCTTTCCTCGCTCCCGCCGACTGCGGGCACCGCGCACGACGCCCCGTTGCTGGGCAACGGTGACCCCCGTCGAGCGCGTCCCGGAACCACGGGCCCGCTGCCGGGCGGCCCGTCGGTGGGGCAGCCGTCGACGTCCGCGCCCGCCCCGGTCTCTCCGGCCTCCCCGTCCGCGCCTTCCGGCATGCCGCTGCGCTCGCCGGCGGCCGGCCACTCCGGTGCCGCGCCCGCGTCCGCCTCCCCGCAGCCGGCATCGGTCCAACGCGCCGCGGACACCACCCGCCCGTCCGCGAGGACGGTTGTCGCTCCATCCGGCGCGACTGCCCCGGCCACCCCGCCCGCCCCGGTACGCGTCCGACGGATCGCCCCCCGCGGGCTGAACGGCCGGACGACTGCGCCGGTCACGGGAGGAACGGCGACCGGTCCTGCGCCGATGACGGTCCAGCGATCGCGTGGCCTGCTCGCGGGACGGACGCTGACCGTACGTACCGGCGCGGCCGAGGGCTTCTCGGGGCCGGTATCGGCCTCCCCCGCACGGCCCGTGGTGGCGGCGACCTGGCGGCGCGACGTCCGGCCGCCGGAATCCGACGGGCCGCCGGGCGGCACCACCCGGAGCACCCCGGCCCACCGCCCCGTCGTCCAGCGGGCCGCCCGCCCCGCCGCACCCACTCCGGCGCACCGGGCCCCGGGCGTCACTGCGCAGGCAGGACGGGACTCGGGACAGGACGCGCGACCGGAAGCAGCAGAACCGCAGCGGCGGGCGCGCGGCGCCACCGTCCAGCGGTCCGTGCCGGGCGCTGCTCCGGCCGGTCCGCCCTCGGCCGGCCTCCCGCAGACCGGCGCACCGCCCCAGGCGACCCGGGCACAGACGCCGCGCAGGTCCTCCGCCCGCTCCCTCGCACGGCTGGTTCAGCGTTCGGCGCGCGGCGCCACTCCCTCTTCCGTACCGCTCCCCTCCGGGAACGAGCGGTCAGGGCCCTCAAAGGCCTCCAAGGCCCCCACGGCCCCCACGGCCCCCACGGCCCCCAGAACTCACACCGCCCGCGCATCCCAACCGCCGTCCCCCCAACCGTCTTCCCCCGCACCGGAGTCCACCGCGTCCGCGTCCGCCCCGCGCGTACCGGTGGTGCGCCCGCATCCGCCCGGGTCCCCCCGGCCCGGGGGCGCCGCCGTGTCCGTGCAGCGCTTCTCGATGCCGGTGGTCCCCGAGACCGGCACACCCGCCACCGGACCGGCGCCGGAGACGGGCGCGCCGTCCGGCGTACCGCAGCCCCTCACCGTGCGCGCGTCACGCCCCGCACCGGGCCTCCCCGGCGGAGCCCATCAAGGCGGTGGCCCGGCAAGTCCCGCGTCCCGGAACCCCGCACCCCGTAGCCAGGCCCCCGGCAACCGCGCTCCGGGCTCCCGGGCTCAGGCGCTCCAGCGGGCCGTGGGCGAGGCGGGGCTCTCCGGGGTCCCCGTTCGCGTGGTCCAGCCGAAGCCCGGCAAGTCGGCCAAGTCCGCCCCGGCCGCCACCTCCACCGCAGCGGAGGCCACCGGTGCTCCGCGGACCAACGAGGTCACCGGCCTGGACATCGAGGAGCTCGCCCGCAGGCTGCTCGACCCGGTCAGCAGGCTGATCCGGGCGGACCTGCGCAGAGGACGGGAACGCTCCGGACGGCCGTACGACGGCCGCCGCTGAGGCAAACCCGCCACCCAGCCCGCCCCGCCACCCACGGACAGCAGAGAAGAAGAGAAGCACATGACCGACAACATCTTCGCGACGAGTGTGTTCTTCAAACTCGCCATCGGCGGAAGCGACTTGGGTCAGTTCCACACCTGCTCGGGGCTGGGTGCCGAGGTGGAGCTGGAGCAGTACGCCGAGGGCGGCAACAACGGCTTCACGTGGCAGCTGCCCGGGCGGATCACCTGGACCAACATCACGCTGACCCGCCCCGTCACCGCCGACACCCTGAAGATCGCGCGCTGGCTGAACGAGACGACGCAGCGGGTGGAGCGCAAGGACGGCGAGATCGTCGCACTCCGCCCCGACCTCAGCCGGATCATCAGCTGGCAGATCCAGGGCATCGTGCCGGTCCGCTGGCAGGGGCCCTCCTTCGACCCGTCCAGCTCCGAGGCGGCGATCGAGACCCTGGAGATCGCGCACGAAGGCCTGGTGCCGTCCTGATGGGACGCCTGTTCACCCGAGCCGATGACGCCGATGACAGAGACGCCGCGCAGGAAGGAGGGACACCATGGCAGCGACGGCCCGCACGAGCCGTGCCCGTGCCCAGTTGACCATCATGGAACCGCCGGCCGACGTGGGCGCCAAGCCGGGCGGCACCCTCGCCCGGCTCACCTTGCAGTTCAACCCGGCGACGCTCTCCCTGGCCAAGAACACCGAGTGGCGGCGTACCCCCTCCCGGACGGCAGGGGAGTCCGCGCTGCCGGAGTTCGTCGGCAGCGGGCCCCGCTCGCTGTCCCTCGACGTCTTCCTCGACGCCACCGCCACCCACGACAACTCGGTGGAGAAGGCCGTGGAGCAGCTCATGACGGCCTGCGTGCCCACCCCGAGCAGCCTGGGGCGCAAGAAGCCGTCGAGCCCCTGGGTGCGCTTCGACTGGGGGACGTCGAAGACGACGTCGTTCGACGGGGTGCTCTCCAGCCTCTCCGTCTCGTACACGCTGTTCGACGTCGACGGGAAGCCGCTGCGCGCCACCTGCTCCCTCTCGATCGAGGAGGCGAGCGTCGACCCGGCCGGCCAGAACCCCACGTCCGGATCGAAGGAAGCACGCCGTACGCACCGGGTCGTCGCCGGGGACAGCCTGCCGCTGCTCGCGTGGCGCGAATACGGTGACGCCACCGCCTGGCGCACGATCGCCGAGGCCAACGACATCGACGACCCCATGCAACTGGCCCCGGGCACGGAACTCCTCGTACCCGGACTGGAAGACCACGCCTCGGAGGTCGCCCGGTGACCGCGCCCGCCCGTTCGTTCGCCGCCGACCCGATCGTCGAGGCCCCCGCCGAACTTCCCCAGGCCTGGGCCTCCCAGCTGGTGAGCTGCGCGGTCGACGAGAACGTCGGCCTGCCGGACACCGCCGTACTGACCTACCGGGATCCGTACCACACGCTGCTCAGCGCGACCGGGATCACCATCGGCACCCCGCTGAAGATCTCCGTGGTCACCGTCCAGGAGCAGGCGAAGGAGCGGCTGTTCACCGGTGAGGTCACCGCGCTCGAACTCGACAGCGACACCACCGGCTCCTTCACCGTGGTCCGGGCCTTCTCCAAGGCCCACCGGCTGCAGCGCGGACGGAAGGTGGTGGCCTTCCGCAACATGAAGGCCGCCGACATCGTCCGCAAGGTCGCCGCCGGGGCCGGCCTCACCTGCGGGAAGGTGGAGGCGGCTCCCGTCATGTACAAGCAGCTCACCCAGCCCAACATCTCGGACTGGGACTTCCTCCAGTACCTCGCGGGCGAGAGCGGCGCGCACGTGCGGGTGGACGAGAAGGGCCTGCTGCAGTTCGTGAAGCCGAAGCCCGCCGCCTCTGCGCCTTCCCCCGCCACCTCCGCCACCCGGAACCCGATGGTGCTGGAGTACGGGCGCAACCTGCTGGCCCTGCGGGCCGTGCTGACCGGCGCGGACGGGGCGGACAGCGTCGAGGTGCGGGGCTGGAACGTGGAGACCAAGACCCGGCTGGTGGCACGCGAGCAGTCCGTCCGCTCCACCACGGTGGTCCCCGGGATGAGCCCGTCCGCCGCGGCCGGGGCGTTCGGGCCGAACGCCCGGATGACGGTTGCCGACACCCCGTACCGGACCCAGGCCGAGGCCGGAGCGGTCGCCGGAGCGGTGGCCGCGCAGGTCAGCTCCGGCTTCGGGGAGATCGAGGCGGTCGCCGAGGGCAACCCCCGGCTCCGGGCCGGCGAACCGGTCGCCCTGGGCAACGTCGGACCCGCGTTCGCCGGCCGCTACACGGCGACGGCGGTCCACCACGTCCTCGACCCGCACGGCGGCTACCGCACGACCGTGCTGGTCAGTACCTCCCCCGACCGTTCGCTCTCCGGGCTCACCGGCGGCGGCACGGCCCCGCACGGCCCTCGCATCCCGGGCCTCGCGATCGGCGTGGTCACCGACATCCGCGAAGGCAAGGGCAAGGGCGAACGCGGTTCGGTCCGGCTGAAGTTCCCCTGGCTCGACGACACGTACGTCTCCGACTGGGTCCGTACGGTGCAGTGGGGCGGGCAGGGCGGTGGCGGGGTGTTCAGCCCCGAGGTCAACGACGAGGTGCTGGTCGGCTTCGAGCAGGGCCTGCTGGACAGCCCCTACGTGCTGGGCGGCCTCTACAACGGCGTCGACAAGCCGTCACCCCACGACGTTCCGCTGGTCGACCCGACCAGCGGCAAGGTCAACCGCCGTTCCCTCGTTTCCCGTTCGGGCAACCGGATCGAACTGCTCGACGCCCCGCGCGGCCCGTCCGGCGTACGCCTGGCCACCGGCGACAAGCAGCTGGAGGTCACCCTGGACGAGCGGAGGGGCGAGATCGCGCTGAAGGTGTTCGCCCGCGGCACCTCCCGGGTGCTGAGCTCCCTCTCCCTCGGCCGGTCGGGGATCACGCTCGACGCCGGTACGGGGAACGTGGAGGTGAAGGGGGCCTCGGTGACCATCAACGGCAAGACCGGCGTCACCGTCGACGGCGGACTGCTCGCCGTCCTCAAGGCCAGGCTCATCCGGATCAACTGACACCCGCGTCGCCCCCCGTACCAACTCCCCGGCTCAGCAAGGAGAACAGCAGCCATGCCCCCCGCAGCCCGCACAGGCGATCCCACCGTCCACGGAGGCGTCATCGGCACCCCGCCACCGGGTGCGGTGGCCGTCGTCACCGTGCTGATCGGCGGCAAGCCGGCCGCGGTCACCGGCAGCCTGCACGTGTGTGCCATGCCCCCGCACGCCCTGCTCGGACCGGGCAACGTCGTCATGCCGAACCCGGCCGCGGCGGTCGGCGGCATGGTCCTGATCGGCGGGCTGCCGGCCGCCCGCATGGGGGACACCACCAGCTGCGGCGCCAAGATCATCATGGGTGCGCCGAACGTCCTGATCGGAGGCCCGATATGAGCGGCAGCGGATTCATCGGACGCGGCTGGGGCTTCCCGCTGCGCGTCGGCGCCACGGGCGGCATCGGGATGGTCGAACGGGACCAGGAGATCGAGGAGGCCATCGGCCTGGTCCTCGGCACCGCGCCGGGGGAGCGGCCGATGCGGCCCGAGTTCGGCTGCGGCATCCATGACTACGTCTTCGCTCCCGGCGACGGCGCCACCGCCGGCCGCATCGCGCACGAGGTGCGTACGTCACTGGAACGCTGGGAACCACGCATCGAGGTGAGGGACGTGGTGGTCGCCTTCGACACCGTCGACGAGGGCACGCTCTACATCGACGTGCACTACACCGTGCGGTCCACCAACGACCTGCGCAACCTCGTCTTCCCCTTCTACACGATCCCGTCCTCCGGGAATTCCGGGAACACCGTCCATTCCGGGGCGAGTTCCGAAGAAGCGGGGGCGGCCTGATGTCCCTGCCGTCCCCCAACCTGGACGACCGCCGCTTCCAGCAACTCGTCGACGAGGCCAAGCGGTACGTCCAGCAGCGCTCCCCCGAGTGGACCGACCACAACGTGTCGGACCCCGGGGTCACGCTCATCGAGACGTTCGCGTACATGGTCGACCAGCTGCTGTACCGGCTGAACCGGGTGCCCGACCGGAACTACTCCGCCTTCCTCGACCTGCTCGGCGTGCGGCTGTTCCCGCCGACGGTCGCCCGCGCCGACGTCGACTTCTGGCTGTCCGCCCCGCAGCCGGACACCGTGCGGCTCCCGGCCGGCACGGAGGTCGCCACCGCACGGGGTGAGACGGAGGAGGCGGTCGTCTTCTCGACCGCCGAGGACCTGGCGATCGTGCCGAGTTCCCTGGTCAGACTGGTCACCGCCCCCATGTCCGGCGACCAGACGGACCGCACCGCGCCGCTCGGCGCGGGCAAGGACATCCCCTGCTTCCAGCCCCGGCCGGAGCCGGGCGACGCCCTGCTGTTCGGGCTGCCCACCGCCGTACCCCGGTGCATCGTCGCCGTACGCCTCGACAGCCGCGTGGAGGGCGTCGGCGTCGACCCCCGGCAGCCGCCGCTGGTGTGGGAGGCGTGGGACGGCGCCCGCTGGGTGCCCTGCCTGACGGGGACCGACAGCACCGGAGGGCTCAACAAGCCCGGCGAGATCACCGTGTTCGTGCCCGCCGGACACACGGCCTCGGTGACGGCCGGGGTCCGGGCCGGCTGGCTGCGCTGCCGGGTCACCGCACCCGAACCGGGGCAGCCCTTCTACTCGGAGTCGCCGACGATCCGCGAGGCCGAGGTGTTCACCGTCGGCGGCACCACCGGCGTCGAACACGCGGAGACGGTCCTCGACGTACCGCTCGGCACGTCCGAAGGGGTCGCCGGCCAGCGGTTCTCCGTGACCAAAGTGCCGCTCCTGATGGACGGCGACCCGCCCGTCGTCCAGGTGTCCGCCGCCGAGGGCTGGCAGGTCTGGACACCGGTGGAGCACTTCGGCGCCTCGTCCCCGGGCGACCGGCACGTACGGATCGACGCCGTCACCGGCGAGTTCGCCTTCCCGCCGGAGGTGCGCGAAGCGGACGGCACGATGCGGGTCTACGGGGCGGTGCCCCCGAAAGGCGCCCAGCTCCGGGTCCCCCGCTACCGCACGGGCGGCGGGGCCGCCGGGAACGTGGCGCGCGGCGCCATCCGCGTCCTGCGCAGCTCGGTGCCGTACGTCGCCTCCGTCGACAACCGCGAGGCGGCACGCGGCGGGGTCGACGGCGAGAGCGTCGAGAACGCCAAGGTGCGCGCGCCGCACATCCTCCGCGTCCAGGAACGGGCCGTCACGGCCGAGGACTACGAGGTCATCGCCCGCGAGGCCGCGCGCTCGCTGCGCAGGGTCCGCTGTCTGCCTGCCGTCGCGGGCGAGGGCGGTGCGGTACGGGTCCTGGTGGTGCCCGACGCGGTGCCCGACGAGGGCGGCCGGCTGCGGTTCGAGCAGCTGATCCCGCCGGACTCGGTGCTGGCGGCGGTCGCCGGGCGGCTCGACGAACGGCGACTGGTCGGCACCCGGCTGAGCGTGGAACCGCCCGCCTACCAGGGCGTCACCGTGGTCGCCGAACTCGTGGCGGCCGACGGCGAGGTGGACCGCGTCCGGACCGAGGCGCTCGACGCGCTGTTCCGCCACATCGACCCGCTGCGGGGCGGCGCGGACGGCGCCGGCTGGCCCTTCGGCAGGCCCGTCCAGTACGGCGAGATCTTCGCCGTACTGCAGGCCGTGCCCGGAGTCCGCCTCGTCGACGAGGTACGGCTGTTCCCCGCCGACCCGCTCACGGGACGCAGGGGAGCGGCGGCGGACCGGATCGACGTCGCCGCGAACGCCCTCGTCTTCTCCCACCAGCACCAGGTCGTCGTCACGGCGGCCGGGGCCGGTGACCGCCGATGACCAGGGCCTCGGTCCCCGGGCTCCCCAGCCGCTACCCCATCGGTGGACTGCTGCCCGCCCTGTACGCGGACGACGACCTGGCCCAGCGCTTCACGGCGGGCCTCGACACGGTCCTGGCCCCCGTCCTCTCCACCCTCGACAACCTCCCGGCCTACTTCGACCCCGCGCTGACCCCGGACGACTTCCTGCCCTGGCTGTCGTCCTGGGTCGGGGCCGACATCGACCCCGCATGGCCGGTGGAACTGCGCCGGGCGGTCGTCGCCCGCGCCGTCGAACTCCACCGGTGGCGCGGAACCCGACGCGGTCTGGTGGAACACCTCCGGCTCTGCTTCGGTGTGGAGGCCGTCATCCACGACGGTGGCGGGGCCACCTGGTCGTCGGAGCCGGGGGGACAGCTCCCGCCCGCCCCGACCGGGGAACTGCTGGTACGGGTCCGGGCACCGGACGGGCGACCGGTGGACGCGGCCCGCATCCTGGGCGTCGTCCGGGCCTCGTGCCCCGCTCACCTCACCTGCCGGGTGGAGATCCTGCCAGGCGCACCGGACGAACCAGGAGACTGATGTGACGCGCTCGTGCCCGGCCTGCGGAGCCGCCAACGAGGAGGACGAGGACTTCTGCGGAAGCTGCGGTACGTACCTGGGCGGATCGTCCTCGCGGCGCACCCGGACGCCGGCTCCGGCGACGGATCCGGTGCCGGAACCGACCCCGACCCCGGAACCGATAGCCCCGCCCACGCCGGAGCCCGCGCCGGAGCCCACGCCCGAGCCCTCGGCTGCGCCTGCGCCCTCACAGCCTGCGCCAGCGCCCCCGGCTCCGGCCCCGGCTCCACGCCCCGCTCCGGCACCGGTCGCGGAGGACCCGCCGCGCCCCCCGGCGCCCGAGCCCGCGCCGGAGCCGGAGCCCAGCCCCGTACGACGGTCCGAACCCACCCCCGTACGACGGTCCGAGCCCACCGCCGTACGGCCGGCGCCGCCGGCTCCCGTGCGGCCGCAACCGCCGGTGGTGCGCGAGCCCGTGGTGGACGAGCCCGTGGGAGCCGTGCAGCCCGGTGTGCCGATCGCCGCACGCCCCGTCGTCAGGCCGATCGCGGCGGTCGACGAGCCGGACGGCACGCCCTGTCCGAAGTGCGGGGCCTCCAACCGGCCGGGCCGCAAGTTCTGCCGACGCTGCGCGGCCCCGCTGAATCCGGGTGAGCAGGCTGAGGCACTGCCCTGGTGGCGCACCAGGTGGCCGTTCGACCGCAAGGTGCGGGCAGGGTCGGGGCGGCTGCTGCGGGGGAGCGTGCTGGCCCTGCTGATCGCCGGGCTCCTGGTCGCGGGCTTCATGCTCGTACCGGCCGGGCGCTATGTCGTCGAGGACGTACGGGACAAGCTCGGCGGAACAGGGGAGATCAGCCCCGCAGACGTCTCGGCGAGCGGTTCCGTCCCCGGCCATGCCGCGAAGCTGGCCACGGACGGGGTGACGAACAGCTACTGGGGCGCCCCGGAGCTCGGAGCCTCGCTGACCGCCGAGTTCGACAAGCCGTTCCGGCTGGTCGGCGTCACGGTGCACACCGGGGTGTCGAAGGAGCCCGAGGCGTTCCAGCGGAATGGGAGGCCGACCAAGGCCGACCTCTTCATCACGACGGAGGACAAGAAGGTCCACGAGAAGTCGATGACCCTCACCGACAAGCCCGGCCCGCAGTCGATACGGATGGGCATCAGCGATGTCGTCTCCGTCCGGCTCGTCGTGCGGGAGGCGGCGGGGCAGGGAGCCGGGCGGTCGATCGCCCTCGGGGAGATCGAGTACTTCAAGCGCACTTAGGCTTTGAGGCGGCCCGTCAGGCGGGACAGCAGGGCGACGGACTCGCTCAGTCGCCGTCGTTCCTCGGGGTCGAAGGTCTCGCGGATGGCGGCGCCGAGGACGCGGGCGCGCAGGTCGCGTTCCCGCTTGAGGCGGGAGCGGCCCGCGTCGGTGAGGTACAGCAGGAGCTTGCGGCCGTCGGCGGGGTGCTGTTCGCTGTGGACCAGGCCGGCGGCGGTGAGGTCCTTGACCGTCTTGGCGGCCGACTGGTGCGTGACGCCGCGCAGGCGGGCGAGGTCGGCCGTGGTCAGGGGGCTGCCGCGATCGATGAATCCGAGAATGGCGGCCTCGCCGGGGGGCATGGTGTCCACGGCGCGTACCGCCCGGACCAGCTCACCGATTGACCGCCGCAGCTCTTCGGCCAGCGCGTCTTCCTTCATAGGGCCATCTTAGGCACAGCTGTGAGCTCTAGTTGTACAGTTAGGTTGTACAAACAGGTTCAGTGAAGAAGGACGGTATCCCGGTCATGGAGCTCACCAAGTTCGGTCATGCGTGTGTGCGGCTGGAGAAGGGCGGACGCCGCCTGGTCATCGACCCGGGCGGTCTGACCGACCCCGGGGCGCTGGAAGGCGCCGACGCCGTGCTCGTGACGCACGAGCACTTCGACCACTTCTCGGAGGAGGTGCTGCGCCGGGCGGCCGCAGCGCATGCGGGCCTGCGCATCTGGGCCAACTCCGCTGTCGCGAAGCGACTGGACGGCCTCGGCGCGCAGGTCGCCGTCACCGGGGAGGGGGACGCCTTCGACGCGGCGGGCTTCGGTATCCGGGTGCACGGAGCCTGGCACGCGGTCATCCACCCGGACATTCCCCGCATCCCCAACATCGGGTTCCTGGTGGACGAAACCCTCTTCCACCCCGGTGACGCCCTGACCGTCCCCGACGCCCCGGTCGGCACGCTGCTGCTGCCCGTGCACGCTCCCTGGTCCACCGTCGGCGACCTGATCGACTACGTGCGCGAGGTCGCTCCCCACGACGCCTACGCCGTGCACGACGGCGCCCTCAACGACATCGGCACCGCGATGGTCGGGGGCTTCCTCGGCGGGAGCGGCCCCGGGGTCCCCGCCCGCTACCACCGGTTGGCCCCGGGCGCGAGCGTTCGGATCGGCTGAATTACCCGGGGGAGGCGGCGCCCGGTTCAGCCGCTATGACGCTGCGCGTAGCGCTCTGCCGCATCCAGCAGCCAGTCGTCCGCATCCGCCCGATCGACCGGGCCGATCAGGCGGGCGCCCTCCACACAGCGGGGGTCGTCGGCGTCGGCGAGGCCGCTGACGGCCTTGATGCGGACCAACTGGTCGTCATCGTCGAGGAATCCGGCCAGGATGTCGGCGACTGCGGGGCTGCGCCCCTCGAACTCGTAGAGAACCTCGCACACGCTCGCGCGGACGCGGGCGTCGGTGTCGCGAGCCAGCGCGGCGAGCACCTCCAACGCCTCGGGGTGGGTGTACGCGTGTCGCGTTCGGCCCAGCATCGTCGGCACCTGGACGCGCACCCTCGGGTCCGGATGCGTGCGGAAGGTCAGCCCCACCTCTTCGATCTTCGGGTCGTCGACGTCGACGGAGTTGAGCCCCCTCAGTACCGAGACCAGCACCGCCGGGTCCGTTTCCTCGGTGACCCACGGCAGGAGAAATTCCACGGCCCGCCGCTCCCAGGGCCATTCCCCCAAGGGGGCGGGGCGGTCGACGATGAGGAAACACCACACGAGGGCCGCAGCGAACTGCCGACGCAGGGGATCAGGGTCGGAGCGCAGCGCCAGGGCCGCTTCCCATGCCTCCACGTCGGATCGTTTGGCGAGCACGGCGGTCGCTTCCCACCAGTCGGCATGTTCCCCGTCGGCACGGGCGAGTGCCCGGGCGAACAGGTCGTCGAACGACCTGCGCAACCCGAACTCCGCTTCCAGGCACGTGAGGACGGCGGAATGGCCGTCGCACACACGCATCCCGCCCAGCGCGATCACGTGGTACTCGGTGACGTCGAAATCGTCGACGAACCGGCGGCTTTCGACCGGACCCGTCGCACCGGTCGCGCGGCGGAGACCGGTTTCGGCGCCGGTCTCGTACCAGTGCCGAGCGCAGGCCAGGAGTCCTGCCCGCTGCTCTTCCGTGAGCCGGTCCTCACCATGCCTGAGCAGGGCGACGGTCACGCCGGCATGGCCGGAGGCCACGGCCCTCAGCAGCGGTGTGCTCCCGTCGGGCAGCGGCCGGAGCGGATCGACTCCGGCTTCCAGCAGCACCTCCGCCACGTACCCGTCGAACGCGTCGACGGCGAGGCACAGCATGGACACGCCGTCGGCGTCCGTCGTCTCCGGCTCGACTCCCGCCCGCAGCACGTCACGCACGAGGTGCGCGCGACCGGCGCGCACTGCCTCGATCAGCTGGTCCTCCGCCATGGTGTTGCCCCCCCGCTACCTGGTGCCGGGCTGCGCCGGCCCGGCGAACCTCCCCGGGTCAAAGTACTAGCCTCGGGGCTCCACCGACCCCTGGAGTTTGCCGCCATGCCCTTGCCACGTATCGGAGTCGTCATCGTGACCATGGGGACCCGTCCGCAGGAACTGGCGGCTCTGCTCGCTTCGGTGGAGCGGCAGGATGCGCCTGCGGCGAGGGTGATGCTGATCGGCAACGCCACGCCCCTCGCGGATGTGGACGTCACGGCGAACGTGACCAAGGTCCCGCTTGACGAGAACCTCGGTTGCCCGGGAGGACGCAACGTCGGTCTGGAGATTCTGCGCGACTCCGGCGAAGTGGATGTCGTCATCGAACTGGACGACGACGGCCTGCTCATCGAGGCGGACGTGTTCGGGAGGATCCAGCACCTTTTCGCGTCGGACCCGCGCCTCGGAATCGTCGGGTTCCGGGTCGCTGATGAGCACGGGCACACGGAGCGGCGCTGGGTCCCCCGACTGCGAGCCGACGACCCGATGCGGCGCGGCCTGGTGACCGCGTTCCTCGGCGGCGGACACGCCTTCTCCATGCCGATGCTGCGGGAGACCGGACTGTGGGCCTCGGAGTTCTTCTTCGGGCATGAGGAGTCCGACCTGGCATGGCGTGCGCTCGATGCGGACTGGAAGATTCTGTACGAGCCCGAGCTCGTTCTGCAGCACCCGAGGACGTCTCCGGCCCGGCACGCGGTCTACTACCGGTTCACGGCCCGGAACCGCGTGTGGCTGGCACGCCGCCGGCTGCCGTTGCCACTGATCCCGGTGTACCTCGGAGTATGGATCCTGCTCACCATGTCGCGTGTCCGGTCCGTGGACGGAGCCAAGGCGTGGTGGGGCGGCTTCGCCGAAGGTGTACGCACACCATGCAGTCCGCGCAAGGCGATGAAGTGGCGAACGGTGTGGCGCATGACCCGACTGGGCCGCCCACCACTTCTCTGAGCCCGGCCCAGCGGCCACTACTCCCCGGCCGCGAGTTGCGCGCTCACCACTCCGTGCAGCAGCTCCGCGTCCACGAAGTCCCCGGCGTCCGGCGGCCCGCAGCGCCAGCTGAGCGGGTACGTGTTGCCGTGGGCGGCCGGAATCCCCACGTACTGGTCGCGGGCCGCCGGGCCGAAGCACTTCGCGCCGGGCGGCCAGTCGAAGTCCCGGCTCGCGCCGGGCGCCAGCAGGAAGTACGTCCACCGCGCCCCCGCGATCTCCCGCACGACGGGCCCCGGATCGCCGTCGGTGAGCGTCGCGAGATGGTGCAGCACCGCCTCACCCCGTACGCCGCGCAACCGGATCGCGTCGAAGTGGATCCCGGTCAGGTGGAGTTGGAGCCCCGAGACGGGTACCCATTCGGGGTGCTTCTTCTGCGTCATGGCTATGAGCATTCCGTCGACTGCGTAGCGTGACCAGGAGGACGCGATCCACATCGGGCCGATGTGGGGAGGGTGGTGAGGGCTGTGGGGACGAGTGGCGAGACGACGCGCGGGCGGCGGCTGGTGGGGGAGCTGATCCGCATCCACCGGGTGCGGGCGGGGCTCACGCAGAAGGAGGCGGCGGAGCAGCTGCTGATCTCGGAGTCGCTGATGGGCGCGGTCGAGCGGGCGGAGCGCATTCCTTCGCGCGACCTGCTGATCGACGCGGACCGGGTGTTCGGGGCGGGCGGGGCGCTGAAGGCGTGCTGCGAGCTGGTGGACGAGGAGAAGTACCCGCCGAAGTTCCTGGACTGGGCGAAACTGGAGCGGAACGCGCGGGTCATCAGCGCGTACGAGACGATGCTGATCCCGGGCCTGCTCCAGACGGAGGGGTACGTGAACGCGCTGTACCGGTCACGCGTACCGGCGTACACGGAGGACGAGATCGCCCGGCACGTCGGAGCGAGGCTGGAACGGCAGACGGTGTTGTCGCGCACGCCGCCGCCGCGCATCGGGTACGTCATCGAGGAGTCGGTCCTGGACCGGACGCTCGGCGGGCCCGAGGTGCTTAAGGAGCAACTGCGGCACGTACTCGACTGCGTTGAGCGGCACAACCACCTGACGGTGCAGGTGATGCCATCGGCTCAGCACACGCATGCGGGGTTGAACGGGCCGATGCAGCTGATGTCCACGGTGGAGGGCCGCGCATTGCTGTTCGCTGAGGGGCAGGGCGGAGGTAAGTTGCTTTCGAAGCCGGAGCAGGTGGGCGACATGTTCGACCTCTTCGGCATCCTGCGGGCCCAGGCGCTGAACCCCTGGAAGTCCGCAGAGATCATCGAGACGAAGGTGAGACAACTGTGAGCCACGAAGCCCCCGGACTGACCTGGTTCAAGTCCAGCTACAGCAACAACGAGGGCGAGGCCTGCATCGAAGTCGCCTACGGCTGGCACAAGTCCAGCTACAGCAGCAACGAAGGCGCGGCCTGCGTAGAGGTGGCCACCTGCCCCCACACCGTCCACGTCCGCGACTCCAAGGTCACCGACGGCCCCACCTTCGCCGTCGCCCCCGCCGCCTGGACCGCGTTCCTGGGGCACGCCGCGAACGGCTGAGCTCTCGCCCGTCACCGCCCCGCGGAGCGGCCCCCACACCCGTACCGCATGAGGGTGTGGGGGCCGTCGCGTACGCGCAAAGGCTAGCCGCCGATGCCGCGCCTGCGCCTGAACCAGACCAGTGCCCCGCCGGCCGCCAGAAGCGCGGCGGCGATTGCGGCGATGGTCAGGACCTGGGTGCCGGTGTCGGCCATGTGGCCGTCCGGGTCACCGCCTGCGTGGGGCGGTGTGCTGTGGCCGCCGTTGCCGGACGGGCTCGGGGCCGGGGTGTGCGTGGGGGTCGGTGTGCCGGTCGGCTGTTCCGTGGGCTTGCCGGTCGGACTGGGCGAGGGGGTGGGGGCGGGACCGCCGCCACCGGGCCGGCCGCTGTTGTCGCCGCCCATCACCGTGGTGCCGGTCGCCTGGTAGTCGAGGGCCTCGTTGCGCGAACCCTGCACCACTGAGGGCAGGTTGGGCTTCTCGGCCTTGAACCGCGCCTTGCTGACCTTCTCCTGCGGCTGTTTGGTCAGGTCGACGCCACCCACGGTGTAGACCCAGACCTCACCGCCGACGGGGATCTCGTACTTGAAGTCGCCCTCGCTGTAGGAGCGCTTCATCTCCTTCCAGACGGTCATCTTGTCCCAGTCGGCGTTCTTGCCGCGCAGGGGCCAGCGCTTCACCTGGTTGCTGTCGATGATCTTCGCGAAGGAGCCGCCGAATGCCTTCTTGTCCTGGGCGACGGTCTGGCGGACGTACTCGGCGGCGATGCGGGCCTTGTAGACGCGGCGCAGGTCGGCGTACTTGGGCGCCTCGTTGATCTGCTTCTGGACCACCGGCAGGACCGTCTGCTGGTAGACGTCCATGTTGTGGGCGGTCTGCTCCTTGCTCAGCTTGCAGGGCATGCCGCCGCCGGGTCCGGGTGTGCTGTAGTCCTGGGCGACGGTCTTGACGTCGAGCGGGGCGTCGAGGATGTAGGCGCCGTCGTCCTCGATGCGGACCTGGGCCTTCTTCGGCACGATCCAGTTGCGGGTGGAGCCCATGCAGGGCGCTCCGTCGATCTTGGTGATCTCGTCCCAGAACCGCTTTCCGGCGTCGGTCTTCGGGTCCTCCGCGCGACCGAAGTCGTGCTTCATCTCCATGTCGGCCTCGAGCAGGACGCGACCCGCGTCGGTCTTGTCGAACGGCGGCTCCATGACCGTGTTCGGGTCGTCCGGATTGAGGTTGACCCAGAAGTGGTCAGGGGTGAGTGCGAGCCAGGTGAAGAAGGCGTCCGAGGTGAGCTGGGCCTTCTCCTGGCCGCCGTAGCCGGGGGCAGTCTCCTCGTCGGTGTTCTTCGCGCTGAAGGCGTAGGAGAGGTTCCCCGTCTTCGTCTGCCCGACGTAGGAGATGTCGAGGGTGGTGAAGTCGACGCCGCCCGGATTGCGCAGGCCGTTGCCGGGCTGCTGGATCCGGCCGCGGGCCTGCTCGATCTGACGGCGGACGTCCTCAGGGGTCGGCGCGGACCGGCGGGCCATGTCGGCGCCGGAGCCGAAGGAGGGCCGGTTCGGGTCCGGTGTCATCAGCTGGTTGCTCCCGGGGGTGTACTTGCCCGGGGTGAAGCGCGGGTTCGGGGTGGCGGCGTGCCGGTAGTACTTCACGCCGGCGGCCTTGTACTTCTTGACCGTATCGTCGTCGGGCTCCAGCCCGTTGATGTAGACGACCTTCCAGCCCCTGCGGACCAGCTCGGCGTCGATCTTCAGCTGCCGGGCGTCGTAGCCGATCCCGGACTTGACCTCGTAGACGGTCCGGGTGCGCTGGTTGACGGCGTCGAAGACCCGGCCGTCCTTCATCACGTCCTTGCCCAGCGTCCGCTCAAGCTCTTTGTGCAGGCCGGGGTTCAGGTCGCGGAGGTTCTTCTGGCAGATCCAGTCCACTCCGCCGAGGTCGAAGTACTTCACGACCTCGGACTCGAAACTGCTGCCCCGCTTGTTGTTGCCTTCGTTGCGGGAGTAGATGTTGTTCAGCCACTCGTTGAACGTGCCCTTGTAGGGCTTGGAGCCGGCCTGGGTCCGCTTCCAGGTCGTGACCGCGCTCTCCGGCGTTCCCCACTTGTAGTTCTTCGGGTTGTCCCCGTCGGGCAGATCGATCAGCCCGGGGTCGGTGAGCGCCTCGTAGCCCTTGGCGAGGTGGTCGTAGCCGTAGAAGCGGTCCTCGGCGTTCGGAGTCTTCCACTGGTTCGGGCCGGTGGGCTTGGACCCGGGCAGCTTGTGGGCCGGCGGCGGTGTCGGGCTCGTGCCGTACTTGTCCATGCAACGGCCCAGCATCGGCTTCGGCGGCGCCGCTTCGGCGCTGTGGTGCAGGCCGGGCAGCGGCCCGGCGACCAGTACGGTCGCGCCGAACGCAACGGCCGCCACGCGAAGCCTTAACCAGCCGCGTGCGCGTATCGCAGAATGCATGTGTGTATGTCCCTCATGGGGGCAGCTGTCAGCCCTTGTACGCAGTGCGGGCAAGGGAGGGTCGGCGGTGCATGGCCCCCGTCGATGCCACCGCCTTTCCCGGCACCCTAGCCTCCGGCGCCCCGGGACCCACAGGGGATACACAGGCGTGGCGCACAACAAACACACGTCCTCCAAGGGCATTTGGCGCCGGCGCGGGGTGGCGGCCTACGCTTTGCGGTCATGACCACGGACCCGCACCGCCCCACACCTGAGGAGCTCCTCGACCTGTGGCTGGACGACATGCAGGTGCTGACCGCGCGGCTCGAACAGGTCCACCTGCCACGCGACTTCCCGCTCGACTACACGCCCGCCTCCCTGGCCGCCCTCGAACGGGAGCTGCTCGACGAGGAGTCCGACGACGGCCTGCGCCGGGCGGCGATCCCCTACATCGGGGAGGTCCTCATGGACACCTGCGGCGGCCGGTGGGACATCGACCCGGACGCGGGAGGTGAGGACGGCGAACCGTTCGTCCGCCCCGACCCCGCCCTCGGCCTGCCCCCGGTGTTCATCGGCGTCCTGATCGAGGTCGCCCTGGCCGAGGAGTCCGGGGAGGTGTTCGCGCGCGAGCGGGAAGAGCTGGCCGAGGCCGTGTCCGCCCGGCGCCGGACCGTCCCGGGCTGGGAACCGTACAAGGAACGCTCGCCCCTGGACCCGATCGGCCCGCAGCCGGCGGACGCGTGGCTTCAGTCGTGGCTGGCCCGGCGGCGGGACGCCCACCCGTCCTGGGTACGGGCGCTGGCAGCGGCCCGGGACGCCGATGGGTGGGACGACTTCGACCCGTCGACGCTGGATGCTCTGGAAAGGCAGGTACGCGACAGCTACCGCACCCTCGCCGACTTCGACGCCGACCGCGAGGGGCCGTTCCTTCAAGGCGCCGTCTGGTATCTCGGACAGGTCATCTGCCTGCACCACGACAGCACGTGGGTGCACTGGGCGATCGAGCCGGACGCTCCGCGCGGCAGCCACCACCACGAGGACAACCCCTGGTCCGGCACCCCCTTCACCCACCAGCCCCACAAGCGCGGGGCCCGCCCCTGCGATCCGCTCGACATGCTGCGCGGCATCATCCGGTACGGAACCGGCCACCACCTGGCCGACGCCATCGCGGACGTCTGACGCAGCTCATGGCGAACGGCTGAGCAGGGCGCCGGGGACGCGCTGTTCGCTCTCCACCGAGAAGCCGACGCCCCGCGGGGCGTCGGCCGGATTCGTAGCTGTGACACGCTCGGCGGCTGCGCGCCCCTCACAACCCCGGCGCCCCCCACACCGGAAACCACCGCCCCAGGTCCTTCTCCACCCGCAGGTCGTCCCCCAGGGCAGCCCGGACCTGCAACTCCAGCTGGTTGTCCCGCCGCTCGCCGCCGCCCGGCACCGGCGCGAACGGGTAGAACGTGCCGCGCTTGTACAGATAGACCAGCGCCAGCGACCGCCCCTCCGCGTCCCGGAAGCCGATCAGTGAGCAGAGGAGCTGCGGGCCGAAGCCGCCGTCCTGGAGCAGGGTGTTGACCGCGTGCAGGTCGTTGACCAGGGCGGCCGTGTCGTCGGCCGGCTGCCGGGCGAGCAGCCAGGTGTAGCCGTACGTGTCCCGGCTGAACTCCACCGGGATGCCGCCGCGCTCCGTGTCCGCGTCGAGCAGCTCCCGTACGTCCTGCTGGATACGGGCGAAGGTGCCGCCCTCCACGCCCGCGAAGCACACCGAGCCGCGACCGGTCGGGACGAAACCCGTGGCCGCCTGGAGGGTGAGCGTGGCGGAGGGGACGGCGAAGAGCTGGTCGAGGTCGGGGCGGACCGGCTTGCTGCGGCCCAGGATGGTGTCGAGCAGGCCCACGGGGTCTCCTTACGGGCGGGACAGGTCGGCGGAGATGCGAGCCAGCTGGTCCAGGCGCTGTTCCAGCGTCGGGTGCGAGGAGAGCAGCCGGCCGATGCTCTCCTTGGAGGAGAAGGCGGGGACGAAGTAGAAGGCGTTGTACGGCTCCGCCTTCCGCAGGTCCTCCGTCGGGATCCGGGCCATCTGCCCGCTCACCTTGGTGAGGGCGGACGCGAGGGCCGAGGGTCTGCCGGTGAGCAGGGCGGCCGTGCGGTCCGCGGAGAGCTCGCGGTAGCGCGAGAGCAGCCGGGTCAGCAGGAAGCTCAGGGCGTAGACCACCGCGCTGATCAGGGGGATCAGCATGATCGCGATGCCCATGGGGTCGTTGCTGCGGCTGTTGCGGGAGAAGCCGCCCCACAGGGCCACGCGGGTGATGATGCCCGCGAGGACGCCGAGGAACGAGGCGATCGTCATGACCGCCACATCGCGGTGCGCCACGTGCGACATCTCGTGGGCGAGGACGCCTTCCAGCTCCTCCGGTTCCAGTCTTCGCAGCAGGCCCGTCGTGGCGCAGACGAGGGCCGTCCTCTCGCTGCGGCCGGTCGCGAAGGCGTTCGGTACGTCGCTCTCGGCGATGGCGACCCGGGGCTTCGGCATGTCGGCGAGCGCGCAGATCCGGTCGATCGCGCCGTGCAGCTCCGGCGCCTGCTCGGGCGTGACCTCGCGGGCGCCCATGCTGAAGGCCGCGATGCGGTCGCTGAACCAGAACTGGGCGATGAACATGCCCCCGGTGATGATCAGGATGATCGGCCAGGCGCCGCGCAGTACGGCAAGCAGGACGCCGACCAGGACCACGTACAGCAGGCCGATCAGGAACATGGTGGTGACCATGCGCGTGGTCAGACCGCGGTCGGGGGCGTACCGGCTACGGGTTTTGGTCATCGGAGACCTCCAGTCCTCGCCTGCCTCCATGGTGCTCCTCGGCGGCCGAAAGTGGATGGGGTCGCTCCGTTCGGGGGATTTGGCCGAACTCCGCCTAGCCGTTTAGGTGCCTGGGGCATCTAGTGGGGGGTGATCGGCAGGACACCCCCCTCTCCTTGTGAGGTCCGCCATGACAGAGACCGAGACAGCGCCCGAGACCGTCTCCTTCCCGCAGAACCGCACCTGCCCCTACCACCCGCCGACCGGCTATCCGAGCGCGAGCCGTGGCCAGCAGTCGGTCTCCCGCGTGCGGCTCTTCGACGGCCGTACGGTGTGGCTGGTGACCGGGCACGCCGAGGCGCGGGCGCTCCTCGTGGACCCGAGGCTCTCGTCCGACCGGGAGAATCCCGCGTTCCCGTTCTTCGCCCGGCGGCAGGCGGCGACCACCCAGAAGCGCGTCGAGCTGCTCGGCCTCGACGATCCCGAGCACAACGTGCAGCGCCGGATGCTGATCCCGAGCTTCACGGTCAGGCGGGCGGCGGCGCTGCGGCCGAGCATCCAGGGGATCGTCGACCGGCTCCTCGACGCGATGGTCGAGCAGGGGCCGCCGGCGGAGCTGGTCAACGCCTTCGCGCTGCCCGTGCCCTCCATGGTCATCTGCGCACTGCTCGGCGTGCCCTACGCGGACCACGAGTTCTTCGAGGCACAGTCCCGCAAGCTGCTGCGCGGCCCCGACGGCTCCGATGTCGAGGCGGCGCGGGACGCCCTGAGCGAGTACTTCCGCGTACTGATCGAGCGGAAGCGGCGCGAGCCGGGCGACGGGCTGCTCGACGAGCTCATCGCCAAGCAGCTGGAGACCGGGGCGTTGGACCTGGACGAATTGGTCCGGCTGGCCCAGATCCTGCTGGTGGCCGGCCATGAGACGACGGCGAACATGATCTCGCTCGGCACCCTCACCCTCCTCCAGCACCCGGACCAGCTGGCCCTGATGCGGGACGGGGGCGACAGGGTTCCGGCCGTCGTGGAGGAGCTGCTCCGCTTCCTGTCCATCGCCGACGGGCTCTCACGGGTGGCGGTCGAGGACATCGAGGTGGGCGGGGTGACCTTGCGGGCGGGGGACGGGGTCCTGTTGTCCACCGCCGTGGTCAACCGCGACGAGGCTGCCTTCCCGTCGCCGGACGAGCTGGACCTCGGGCGCGGGGCGCGCAACCACGTCGCCTTCGGGTTCGGCATCCACCAGTGTCTGGGCCAGAACCTCGCCCGGGCCGAGCTGGAGATCGCGCTGCCCGCGCTCTTCGGCCGCCTGCCCGGCCTGCGGCTCGCGGTGCCCGCCGAGGAGATCCCGTTCAAACCGGGCGACACCGTTCAGGGGCTCATCGAACTGCCCGTGACCTGGTGACCGGCACCCGAGCGGAAGGACGGACGGACATGCGGATCGATATCGACAGGGACGTGTGCATCGGGGCCGGGCAGTGCGCCCTGGCTGCGCCCAAGGTGTTCACCCAGGACGACGACGGGCTCAGCGAACTCCTGCCCGCGCCCGAGCCCGGGCCCATGGTGGGCGAAGCCGCCCGCGCGTGCCCCGTACAGGCCATCACGGTCACCTGACGCGGCAGCCGGGGGCGGAGCGGGTCAGGGCCAGAGCAGCTCCCGCGTCCAGTCCGCGGCGTCCCGGCGGTAGCGCAGCCGTACGTGCCGCCGCCGGGCGTCGCCCTGGAAGAACTCGACCTCGCGCGGCTCGACCACGTACCGCGTCCAGCTCGCCACCTCCGCGTCCGGCTCCGCCTGGGCTCGTAGCCACGCGGCGTCCGAGGCCCGGTCGAGCTCACCCGTCGAGCCCAGCACCTCGCTCTGCCGCCCCACCAGCGCCGAGGCGAGGGCGCCCGTCGAGCGGGCGTGCAGATCGGCGCTGCTCTCGGCGGGGGAGCAGGCGGTGACGGGGCCCCGGACCCGTACCTGTCGGCCCTGCGCGGGCCAGTAGAAGCCGAGCGCGGCGTACGGGTGCGCGGCGAGCTGGCGGCCCTTCGCGCTGGTGGCGTGCGTGGCGAAGTGCCAGCCACGCTCGTCGGCGTCGTGCAGCATCAGCGTGCGTACGTCGGGCAGTCCCTCCGCGTCGGCCGTCGCCAGCGTCATGGTGTGCGGCTCGGCCTGCCCGGCGGCGACGGCCTCGGCGAACCAGGCGTGGAAGAGGGGGAGGGGTGCGGCGGGCGCGGCGACCGGGTCGAAGGCAGGGAGCTCGATGTCCCAGACGCGCTGGGCGTGGAGCAGGTCGAGGAAGGCGCGCTGTGTGGCGGCGGCCGATGCGTCAGTCATACGCCCATTCCACCCGGTGCGGCGAAGTCGGCGGGGGAGCTGAGAGCGAAAAGGGCGCGGCGGAGGCGGCCGGGACAGGCTCGGACGCGTGGGTCAGCGCCCACATCACTCCGAACTCCGATCGAAAGGGGCGCGCCCGGCGACGATTCTGTAGCGCAGTGAGACACGCGGGGCTGCGTTGGGCGTATGAAGACCATTACGCAGCGGGAGTTCCGGAATCGGTCCGCAGACGTCATGAACGCCGTGGAGGCGGGCGAGGTCTTCCACATCACGCGTAACGGGACAGAGGTCGCGGAGCTTCGCCCGCTCACGCGCAAACGGAGCCTGAGCGCGGAGGAGCGGCTGGAGGGCGTGCTCACCGTCGTCGCCGTGTGAGCCCGCGCCGGGGGCCGGTCCCCTCACCCCCGCCCCAGCACCACCGTCCCCGACGAGCAGAACCAGCCGCCCGTCCCCGACGCCACCGCCAGTTCCGGCAGTCGGCCCCCCGCCTTGCGTACCTGCCGGTCCCCCGCCTCGCCGCGCAGTTGGCGTACCGCCTCCACCAGCAGGAACAGTCCGCGCATCCCCGGGTGGCAGGCGGACAGGCCGCCGCCGTCCGTGTTGACCGGGAGTTCGCCGGTGAGGCCCGTGCGACCTTTCTCCACGAACGACCCGCCCTCGCCCTTCGCGCAGAAACCCAGGTCCTCCAGCGTCACCAGCGTCATGTAGGTGAACGCGTCGTAGATCTCGGCCAGGTCGATGTCCGCCGGCCGCACCCCCGCCCGTTCGAAGGCGAGGCGGCCGGAGACGGCGGCGGGGGAGACCGTGAAGTCGTCCCACTCCGACATGGTGGAGTGCGAGACGTGCTCACCGGTGCCGAGGATCCAGACGGGGTCCTTCGCCGTGTCCGGTACGTACTCCTCGGCTGCCAGCAGCACCGCGCAGCCGCCGTCGCTGCGGATGCAGCAGTGCAGTTTGGTGAACGGGTCGGCGATCATCGGGCCCGAGAGGACTTCGTCGACCGTGACCGGGGTGCGGAACATCGCGTCCGGGTTGGCCGCCGCGTTCGCCCGGGCCTGCACCGCCACCTCGGCGAGCTGCTCCAGCGTGGTGCCGTACTCGTGCATGTGGCGGCGGGCGGCCATCGCGTACTTGGCGATCAGCGAATGGCCGTACGGCACCTCGAACTGGAGCGGGCCCCGGGCCCCGAAGGAGAGGTTCGACGTGCGGCGGCCCGCCTTGATGTCCGCCCGGGCCGTCGACCCGTACACCAGCAGTACGGCGTTGGCGCGGCCCGCCGCGATGGCGTCCGCCGCATGGGCCGCCATGACCTCCCAGGTCGATCCGCCGACCGAGGTGGAGTCCACCCAGGTGGGTTTCAGCCCCAGGTACTCGGAGACCTCGACGGGGGCGAGCGTGCCGAGGCCGGCCGAGGCGAAGCCGTCGACGACCGACCGGTCCAGGCCGGAGTCGGCGAGCGCGCGGCGGGCGGCCTGGGCGTGCAGGGCGTACGGCGTGGCCGTGTCGACGCGTCCGCAGTCGGCGAGGGATACGCCGACGACGGCTACCTTGCGGCATGAAGAGGGCGTGGCAGACATGAATCTGACGGTACATCAGATCAAGTGGGAGTGAACCTGCGCGCGGTGCGCGGATCTTGTGGTCCCTGTCGCCTTGCGCGACTCTGGGAATCTCGCTGCTTCACCCCTAGCATGACGGCCCGTCAGATCAGGGGCCGTCGGCCTCTGAGGGGAAGGAGTCCGACGATGGATGCCGCCTTCACTGCGGAACAGGACGAAATCCGCCGCACCCTGCGCGAGCTGCTGGCCGGGCGCGGCGCAGGGAGAGCCGCAGCGACACCGGACGGCCCCGGCGACGCGGGGAATGCCGCAGCGACACCGGGCGGGTACGACACCGCACTGTGGCGCCGGCTCGCCCAGGAGCTCGGGCTGCCCGGACTCGCCCTCCCGAAGGAGTACGGAGGCGGAGGCCGCGGGCCCGCCGAGCTCGCCGTCGCCCTGGAGGAGACCGGCCGCGCCCTGCTGCCGTCACCGCTGCTCGCCACCGCCGTACTCGCCGCACCCCTGATCCTCGCCCTGGGGACCGGGGAGCAGCGCACCGCCCTGCTGCCGTCCCTCGCGGCGGGCGAACTCACCGCGGCCCTGGCCGTCCCCGGCGGCTCGCTCTCCACCGCGCTCGGCCTCACCGGTGATCTCACCGGTGGCGCCTGGGCGGGCGGCGGCCGGGCGGGCGGCGTGCAGGCCCGCCCGGCCGGCGGTGACGGCGGGTGGCGGCTGTACGGGGAGGCCGCCCAGGTGCTGGACGGGGACAGCGCCGGACTGCTCCTGATCGCCGCCCACACCGGCGGCTTCCCGCGCAGCCGCACCCTCCTGTTCCTGGTCCGGACCGACGGGCCGCAGCCGCCCGCCGGTCTCGTCCGCACCCGGCAGACCTCGCTCGACGTCACCCGGCCGCTCGCCCGCATCCAGCTGCGCGACACCGAGGCGGAACTCCTCGGCGCCGACGACACCGTGGACGCGCTCGCCGCGCTCACGGCCACCGGACGCACGGCGGCCGTGGCGGTCGCCGCCGAGGCGGCCGGGGCAGCGGCGAGCGCGCTGGAGCGGACGGTCGACTACGTCGGGGAACGCGAGCGGTCAGGCACGGCGGTCGGTTCCTTCCAGGCCGTGAAGCTCCGCCTGGCGGACCTGTACGTACGCGTGCGGACGGCCCGCTCCGCCGCGTACTACGCGGCCTGGGACCCGGAGTCCGGCGGTCTCGCACTCGCCCAGGCGCTGGAAGCGCTGCGGATCACCACCGCGGAGGCCGTGCAGTTGCACGGGGGGATCGGCTTCACCTGGGAGGACGAGGCGCGGCTGTACTTCAACCGGGCCGCGTCCGACGAGCTGCTCCTCGGCCCCGTCCACCGGCTCCGCGACCACGCCGCGCAGCGGGCCGGACTGTTCGGGCCCGAGCCGCGAACCGGCGCGGCAGGGCATGGGCCGGCCGGGCAGGTGGCGGTCTGATGGCACCAGGGGTCCGGCTCGTTCAGAAGGTGTCCTCGACCCGCGTCTTCGCGCGGATCGCCCCGCACGTCGTGCCCGCCATGGACCGCACGGTGCACCGGCTCACCCGTGGCCGGGTGCTGCTCAGCGCGCAGATGCTGCCGGGGGTGGTGATGACGGTGCCGGGTGCGCGCAGCGGGCAACTCAGGACCACTCCGCTGGCCTGCATGCCGGAGCCGGGTGAGGGCGGGAAGGGCGGCTGGATCCTGGTCGGCAGCAACTTCGGCCGTCCGGGTCATCCGGCCTGGACGGCGAATCTGCTGGCGCATCCGGAAGCGGCCGTCATCAACTGGAAGGGGCGCGACATTCCGGTGCGGGCCCGCCTGCTGGCGGGCGAGGAACGGGCCCGGGTGTGGGAGACGGCACTGAAGTTCTGGCCGCCCTATGCCGCGTACCAGGCCCGGATCGACCGGGAGATCCGGCTGTTCCGGCTGGAGCGGTTGGAGTCGCAGGAGCCGTTGGGGCCGTTGGGGCCGTTGGAGGGGCGCGGGGGTCCTGCGTGATGCCCGGAGGGGTCCGGAGGGGTCCGGAGGGGTCCGGAGGGGTCCGGAGGTGTCCGGGGCGTCCGGAGGGGTCCGGGTACGCCGACGGCGGACCACATGCGTGGTCCGCCGTCGGCGAGACAGGACCTGGGGCGCCCGGGATCACCGCGCGTCACCCAGTACGGGATTCCGGCGCGGGCTCTACTTCGTCGGCTTCTTGCCGGTGATGCCCAGATGCACCAACAGCGCCAGGTTCGGCCTGAGTTCGGCCTGCTTCACGCCCCAGGTGGTGAAGCCCTTCTGGTGCGAGGCGACGGCGGCCAGCATCGCGACCAGGGAGCCCGCCATCGCCGCGGCGCTGACGTCCTTGTCGACCTTGCCCTTGGCCTGGAGCTCCTTCACCGAGTCCGTAAGGGAGTTGGTGACGGAGTTCAGGATCTTCATGCGGATCTTGTAGAACCGCTTGTCGCCCTCGGCCGCGCCGAGGTCGACCACGCGCAGGATGGCGTCGTTGCGCCGCCAGAAGTCGAGGAATCCTTCGACGAGTTCTTCGGCTGCCTGCCATCCGGATTTTCCGACCCAGGAGCGTCCGGCGACCAGTTCGGTCAGTCCGGCACCCTCTTTGGCCATCTCTTCGGCGATCTCGAGGACGGCGCCCTCGACGTCGGGGAAGTACTGGTAGAAGGTTGCGGGTGAAGTCCCCGCCTTCCGGGCGACGTCGATGACTTTGACGTCCCGGTACGGCGAGGAGCTGAGCATCTCGCTGAGGCAGTCGAGCAGCTTCTGCCGCGTCGCCTGTCCGCGTCGACCGGCCACGCGGCCGTCGACGGTGCGTACTTGTCCTGTCATGCCGTCAGCTTACCGACGGGTGATCGGAGCGCGATTCGGCCGACTGCAAATGGGGAGGGCGGCAGGCGCGCTGGGGTGAGTGGGGGAATTCGGGGGATGTGCCCGGGGTGGCGCCGCCGGTTCCCCACAATCTGATTAGTGTTATCAACAGCCTGTGGACAACTTCGGTGGATAACTTTCCGTGACAACTGTCTGCGTGCCGCGTGTATCGAAAATGTGTTCGCATCGGAGGGGCTGGGGCGCGGACGGGCCGGTGCGCGGCTACGTTGGGTGTGACGAGCGTCACGACGGATGAGTGCCGCCGAGACCGCCGAGACGGAAGGATCCGGGCCCATGGCCGTATTCGCGCAGTCCGCGCCGTGCTGGGTGGATGTGCAGCTCCCCGACCTCGAAGCGGGCAAGCGCTTCTACGGTGAGCTCTTCGGCTGGACCTTCCGGGCGGGCGACGGCCCGTACGTCGACGCCCTCAGCGACGGAGCTCTCGTCGCCGCCCTCGCCGCCAAGCAGGACGGCCGGATGCCGACCGCCTGGGGCGTCTACTTCGCCACCGACGACATCACCGCCTCCGTCGCCCGGATCCGCGAGCACGGCGGGCAGGTGATCACCGACCCCGTCCGGGCCGGCCGGTCCGGGGTGCTCGCCCAGGCCGCCGACCCCGGCGGTGCGGTCTTCGGCCTCTGGCAGGCCGGTGAGCGCAAGGGCTTCCAGAAGCAGAACGAGCCCGGCTCCTTCTGCTGGACCGAGGTCTACACCCGGCAGAAGGACCGGGTCGACGCCTTCTACGAGGAGGTCTTCGGCTTCCGTTCCGCGGAGCCCGGCGCGTCCGGTGCCGGCGATCCGGGAACCGCCGAATCCGGCGTCGACTTCCGCATGTGGTCCCCGGCCGGCACGGAACCGGGCCCCGACACGGCTGTCGGCGGGCGCAGCGTCATCACGGACGCGTTCCCCGCCGTGATGCCCAGCTACTTCCTGACCTACTTCGCCGTCGCGGACTGCGATGCGTCGGCCGAGACCGTCAAGCGGCTCGGCGGACGGGTCTCCGAGCCGCCCTTCGACATCCCCTACGGGCGGATGTCGGTCCTTCAGGACGACCAGGGCGCCGTGTTCGCCGTACTTCAGCCACCGGTGTCCTGATACGGCACAAAGTGAGCCAGGACACCCCGATCCGCCCCCGGGTTCGCAACCGGCGCCCCGGCCAGGAAGAATCGGGGTGCGCACCGCCGGGTGGTGCCCACTGATGAGACGCTGCACACGGCGGGTTTTTCGCGGACCTCTCCTCAACCGAGGTCCGTACGGGGAGGTGGCAGGCAAGTGGTGGAGCAGCTGACGCAGCACGACCCGAGGCGGATCGGCCCGTTCGAGGTGCTGGGACGACTCGGGGCCGGCGGCATGGGGCTGGTCTATCTCGCCCGCTCGGCGTCCGGCCGGCGGGTGGCGATCAAGACGGTCCGTACGGAACTGGCCGAGGACCAGCTGTTCCGGGTCCGCTTCACGCGCGAGGTGGAGGCCGCCCGCGCCGTCAGCGGCTTCTACACGGCCGCCGTGGTCGATGCCGACCCGCGCGCCGCCGTGCCGTGGCTCGCCACCGCCTACGTGCCCGCGCCCTCGCTCGAGGAGATAGTGAATGAGTGCGGGCCCATGCCGACCCAGGCCGTGCGCTGGCTGGCGGCGGGCATCGCGGAGGCCCTGCAGTCCATCCACGGGGCGAAACTCGTCCACCGCGACATGAAGCCGTCCAACGTGCTCGTCGTCGAGGACGGCCCCCGGGTGATCGACTTCGGAATCGCGTCCGGTGTCTCCAACACCCGGCTCACGATGACGAACGTCGCCGTGGGCACGCCCGCGTACATGTCGCCCGAACAGGCGCGGGACTCGCGCAGCGTCACCGGCGCCAGCGACATCTTCTCGCTCGGCTCGACCCTCGTCTTCGCCGCGACCGGGCACGCCCCGTTCCATGGCGCCAACCCGGTCGAGACGGTCTTCATGCTGTTGCGCGAAGGCCCCGACGTGAGCGGTCTGCCCGACGACCTGCGGTCGCTGATCGAGTCGTGCATGCAGATGGACGCCTCGATGCGGCCCACCCCCGCCGAACTGCAGGCCCAGCTCTCCCCGCACCTCTTCGCCTCCGGCAGCGACGACAGCGGCACGGCCTCGGCCTGGCTGCCGGCCCCCGCCACCGCGATGATCGAGCAGCGCCGCGGTGGCGGACGCGCCGTCGCCGTGGCACCGCCCGCACCCGTCCCGCCCGCACCCGTCCCGCCCGCGCCCGTGGCGCCGCCGCAGCCGGGTCCGGTGCGGCTGTCCGGCGTGCAGGTGCCGATCGGTCCGGGCCCGCGCGCCCAGGACGTACGGGCCTCGGCGGCCGCCGCCGTGGCCGGTCCGGCGACCGGCTGGGTGCGCCCGCCCGCCGGAGTGAACGGGGCACCCGCCGCCCCGACCGCCCCCGTGCCCGCTCCGGCGCAGGCGCCCGACGGCGCGCCCGCCGGTTCCGGGCGCTGGCGGCCCTGGCGGTTCCGGATGTCGAACGATGTGTGGGGGACCCCGGTCGTCGTCGGTGACCTGCTGTACGTGACGTCCTTCGAGGTGCACGCGCTGGACATCGGCAACGGGCGGCGCCAGTTCAAGACGCGTGACGTGGCCTGGGCGATGGCCGTGGACGGCGGCAGCATCCTCGCCTCCGACGGCCCGTCGCTCTACTCCCTGGACGCGACGACCGGCACCGAGCGGTGGCGGCTGCAGTCCGATGCGTGGGTGTACTCCCTGAAGGCGGACCGGGGCACGGTCGTCACCGGAACCCGGGGCGGCGGCGTCCAGGCGTGGGAGGCGTCCACGGGTGAGCGGCTCTGGGAGATCACCGGCGCGCAGACGGACTTCGAGACGGCGGAGGCCGGACCGGCCCTCCACGACGGCACGGTCTACCTCTGGCAGGACGCCCGGCTGCGGGCCGTCGACGCCCGTACCGGCGCCGAGCGGTGGTCCTACCCGGTCGGCGACGCGGCCTCCTGCGGCGGAGTGCCGGTCCGGGTGACCCCGGCGCCGGACGGCTATGTGTACGTCTCCGCCGGGACCCGGGTCCTTGCGGTGGACGTCGTCTCCGGCCATGTGCGCTGGCACTTCGAGGCGCCGGCGGTCTTCCTCTCGCCGCCCGCCTTCGCCCCCGGACCGGCCGTCACCGGTGGCGGGGTGTACCTCGCGGACTACCTCGGCACGGTGTACGCGCTCGACGCCTCGACCGGCAAGGACCGCTGGCGCATCGCCACCGAGTCCCGCCAGTCGATCGAGCCGGTGCTGGTGGTGGCGGGCAACGTGCACGTCGGCAGCGGCAGCGCGCTGTACACGCTGGACGCGGTCACGGGCACCCCGAAGTGGCGGTTCGCCGCGGGCGGCGAGGTCGTGGGCGCGCCGGTCGTCGCCGACGGCCGCGTCCACTTCGGCTCGGCGGACCATGTGCTCTACACCCTGGACGCGGCGGGCGGCCAGCTCCGCTGGAAGCTGGCCACGGGCGGCGAGATCACGGGTTCGCCGGTGGCGCAGGGCGGGGTGGTCTATGCGTGCAGCAAGGACCGTTGCGTATACGCGCTGGACGCGCTGAAGGGCACAGGCACGGGAAACCGGGCCCGCGCGTAGGGCCTCCCGGCCTGGGGCCGCGAGGCCCGCGCGTAGGGCCTCCCGGCCTGGGGCCGCGCGCGCCCGTCGAACGTGGCCGACCGCCCCGGCCCGTCGGGCGGTTGCCCGACCGCCCCCAGCCGGTGCGGGGCGTGGCCGACCGCCCCAGCCCGTCCGGCGGTTGCCCGAGCACCCCAGCCCGTCCGGCGTTTGAGGACGGAACCGTGGCCGTGGGGGCCGGTGCGAATCCCAGCCCGTCCGGCGTTTGAGGACGGAACCGGTGACGTGGCCGGCGGTGCACAAAGGGTCCGGGGGCGCCCGGTGGCCGCTCCGTCCTCAATCGCCGGACGGGCTTGAGAGGGTGGCCGCTCCGTCCTCAATCGCCGGACGGGCTTGAGAGGGTGGCCGCTCCGTCCTCAATCGCCGGACGGGCTTGAGTGGCCGGACGGCCCCGGGCGGTCAGGGCGGTCAGGGCGGTCCGGGGCGTCCTGGACCGGGTACGTCGCCGTCGGCTCCGTGTCGGGGTCACGCCGCGGCCCGGAAGGCGAACCGGACGCGGACGACGACCCCGACCCCGGCCCCACGTACGGCTCCGCCTCCGGCTCCGGCCACGGACTGGTCTGCACCGACGGCCCCGGCTCCCGCGTAGGCGGCCACGTGTCCGGGTCCGCCGACCCCGGCGCCGCGTACGGCTGCACACGACGGTCCGGCCGGACACGGCGCCCACGCCCCGACATCGCGGCCGCGCCCAGCAGGAGCAGCACGCCACCGCCTGCCGCGCCCGCCACCCCCAGCTGAAGCCCGGAACCGTCACCCGTGACCGTCAGGCTGCCGGCCGCCTGGCCCTGGCGCACCATCCACAGAATCGTGAACCCGAGCACCAGCACGCCCGCAAGGGCGACCAGCGGCCGGAATCGCAGCACCACGCCCACGACCGCGAGAACCGCAGCGAAGAGGAAGGGCAGCCAGAGGGAGCCGAACAGGCCCGAACGCGCCGCGGTGACGCCGGTGAACAGGTCGTCGATCCCGTAGTACCGCCCGAGGCGGCCGTCGTACCAGTCACGGAAGGGGCTCAGCACGGCGGCCGCCGCTCCTAGGAGAGCGACGATCGAGCCGAGGACGTTACGGATCATGTCCGGTACCTCCCGCGGGCGGGAGAGGTGCGCCGCCGGCCGGCGACGCCGATCTTCACCGCTCTCGACTCGACGCTACGCCGGGCCCATGACCCACGCCACCAGACAGGGGCCCGGACACAGGCCCGGACACAGGCCCGGACAGGGAGCACGGGCAGAGGACCGGGCAGATGATGACGAGACCGTGACAGGGGCATGACCGGGCTGCCGGGCAGGGCCCGCCATGCTGTGCGCTACGGTGTCGCGCGGCCGCCCGGCAGCCGGGCCGGCACGCAGCACGTACGAGGGACAACACAAGGGGGACGTACCGATGGTGCGGCAACACGTGAAACTCACAGTGGTCCTGGTGGCGGTGGTACTCGCGCTCACCGGCTTCTCCAGCTCCAGCAGCGGCGGCAAGGGCAGCAAGAGCCGGAGCGGAAAGAGCAAGTCGAGCAGCAGTGGCGGTGGGTGCTCCAACTCCAAGAAGAGCAACGGCACCTACCACGACACCGACTCCGACTACGACGACGACTACGGGTCGTCGAGCAGCTCCTCCGGCTCCACATACGGGACCCCGACCCCCACCGCGACCGCGACGGACGCCCCGCAGGTGTACGTCTTCCGCTGCGTGTCGCCCCGCAAGGGCAAGCGCAAGGCCGTCACCACCTCCACCGTGCGGCTCACGGCGAACGCGATCGGCACCCACTTCTACGAGGTCGACGTGAAGTTCCTCGACGCGGCCGGCAACACCGTCGACACGGGTGAGGCGACCGTGAAGGCCGACGACGGCGAGACGAAGACCGTCTCCGTCCGCATGGCCGGCCCGGGCAAGGTCTCCCGTGTGAAGAAGTGCGCGGTCACCGCCGAGATCAGCTACTGACCGACACCGGTCACAGGGTCACACCGGTCACCACGCCTTCACCGCAACCGGAATTTGCCACCCCCGCCCCGCCCCCCGAACAGCTCCGCCTGCCGCTCCGGCGCCAGGTTTCCGAGCGCGATCAGGTGCGGGGCGTGGGCGAAGGCCTGGGCCCTGGCCGCCTCCTTCGCGGACCAGAGCGCCCGTACCGTCCCCTGGACCCCACCGGTCGGGTACGCGGCGATGACCGCCGCCGCCCGCAGCGCGGCCGCCACCGCGCCGCCGGGCGGGGTCACCTCGCTGACCAGCCCGGTCTCGTACGCGCGACGGGCCGTGACCCGTTCCGCCGTCCCCATCAGAGACATCCGGGCCACCTCACCGAACGGCATCCGCTGCGCCATGGCGATCGCCTCGTACGCGCTGACCATGCCGTACGTGGTGTGCGGGTCGAAGAACGTCGCCTCCTCGGACGCGATGACGAACTCCGCCTCGCCCAGCAGGTAGAAGGCCCCGCCGCACGCCATCCCCTCCACGGCCGCGATCACCGGCTTCCACAGGTCGTTGGCCTTCGGCCCGATAGTGAGCAGCGGATCGTCGATCGTGTACGGGGACGAGGGCTGGGGGACGTCCACCCCCCGGTCGATACCCGTGCAGAACGCCCGCCCTCCCGCCCCTGTGATCACGACGGCCCGTACCTCGTCGTCGTACCGGAACGCCCGCCAGGCAGCGGTGAGTTCGGAGGCGGTCGCGAGGTCGATCGCGTTGTGTGTCTCGGGCCGGTCCAGGGTGAGCAGCGCGACCCCCGTCCCCTTGTCCGTCTCCGTGCGCAGCGTCATATCGGGTCACCGCTCCAGAGTCCAGCGGACCAGGGGCGGCGCGTCGGGGGAGACGGGGCAGAAGACCGCCTTCACCGCCGCCCCGATGCGCAGTCGTTCCGGATCGACGGAGTTCAGCGGGGCGTCCGGCCCCGTGACCACGTTGCCGACCAGCCGGATCTCCGGGGCGTCGGCCAGCTCGACGATCACGGCGTTGTACGGGGCCTGGGCGGCGTAGGCGGGCAGCAGGGGCGGATGCGGCAGCACGTACGACCAGATGCGGCCGCGTCCGCTCATCACCCGCCACTCGCTCTCGAAGGACTGGCAGTGCGGGCAGCACGGCCGGGGCGGGAAGCGGAGCCGGCCGCAGTCCGGGGCGGCGCACGCCTGGACGCGCAGTTCGCCGCGGGCCGCGTACTCCCAGAAGGGTGCGCCGTCCTCGTCGACGACGGGCAGCAGCATCGAGTCCATGTCCACTCCTCAGCTCCTCAGTTCCTCAGCAGTACGGCGGACGTGGGGACGCCCTCCCCGGCGGTGACCAGGCAGGTCGAGGCGTCGGGGACCTGGGCGGTGGAGATGCCGCGCAGCTGCTTCACGCCCTCGTTGATGAGGTTGAAGCCGTGCACGTACCCCTCGCTGAGCCCGCCGCCGCCGGTGTTGATCGGCAGCCGTCCGCCGCTCTCCAACGCCCCGCCCTCGGTGAACGCGGCGCCCTCGCCGCGCCCGCAGAATCCGTATCCCTCCAGGGAGAGCGGGATGAGGGGCGTGAACGCGTCGTAGATCTGGGCCACGTCGACATCGCCCGGCCCGAAGTCCGCCTGCTTCCACAACTGCCGGGCCGCCGTCCAGGCGGGGCCGGTGAGCGGGTCGTCGTTCCAGTAGTTGACCATCCCGTGGTGCTGCGCGGGCAGTCCCTGGGCGACGGAGTGGAGGTAGACGGGCTTCTGCCGGCAGTCGCGGGCGCGTTCGGCGGAGACGATGACGCAGGCCAGGGCGCCGTCCGTCTCCAGGCAGTTGTCGAAGAGGCAGAGGGGCTCACTGATCCAGCGCGAGCTCATGTACATCTCGCGGGTCAGCGGGCGCTCGTACATGACCGCGGCAGGGTTCTGGTTGGCGCGGTTGCGGCAGGCGAGCGCGACGTTGAAGAGGTGGTCGCGGGTCGCCCCGTACTCGTGCATGTACCGCCGGGCGAGCATCCCGATCTCGTCGGCGGGCCGCAGCAGTCCGTACGGCCGGGTCCACTGGGCGGGGGTGGGCAGTTGTACGGCGGTGTTCTTCCAGGGCCGCGGCCCCGACCCGCGCTTCCGCGACCGCCAGGCGACGCCCACGCTCGCCTGTCCGGTGGCGACGGCGGACGCCAGGTGCGCGAGGGTCGCGCAGGAACCGCCGCCCCCGTACCCCACCTTGCTGAAGAAGGTGACGTCACCGGCCCCGATCGCCTTGGCGATCTCGACCTCGTCGGTCTCCTCCATCGTGTACGAGGAGAACGCGTCCACCTCGGACGCGGCGATACCCGCGTCGTCCAGCGCGGCCAGGATGGCCCGGCACGCCAGGGTCTTCTCGGACTCGGGCAGGTGTTTCGCGAACTCCGTCTGCCCGATCCCGGCTATCGCTGCCTTGTCCTTGAGCGTCGCCACCCGCCACCTCCGAGGCCGTCATGACTGCTGACAGCGGAGGAGGCTACAGCTAATCTGACGGATAGTCAGCTACGGGGCGGCTACGGCGTTCCGGTTCGACGGCGGGAGGGCACGAGATGCGCGGCGACGAGGAATGGTCCACCGTCCCGAACCTGGTAAGGGCGGCGGCGAAACGGTACGGGGAGCGGGAGGCGGTGGTCGAGGGCCGCACCCGGATCACGTACACGGAACTCGGCGATCGCGTGGAGCGGGCCGCCGCCGCGTGCATGGCGTCGGGCGTGGAGTCGGGGGACCGGGTCGCGGTCTGGGCGCCCAACACCCTGGACTGGATCGTCTCCGCACTGGGCGCGGTGAGCGCAGGGGCGGTCCTGGTCCCGCTCAACACCCGCTTCAAGGGTACGGAAGCGGCATACGTCCTGGAGCGGAGCCGGGCGAAGCTGCTCTTCGTCACGGGCACCTTCCTCGGTACGTCGTACGTGGCGTCCCTGCGCCGGTCCGAGGTGGAACTCCCCCATCTGGAGAAGGTGGTGGTCCTGGCCGACACCGCACCCGAGGCCGACGACTACGTGACCTGGAAGGACTTCCTGGCAGCGGGGGAGCGGATATCGGCGGAGCAGGTACGTGGACGGGCCGAGGCGATCGCCCCGTCCGCCCCCTCCGACATCATCTACACCTCAGGCACCACGGGCCGCCCCAAGGGCGCCGTCATCAGCCACACCCAGACCCTGCGCTGCTACGCGATCTGGAGCGAGCTGGCCGGTCTGCGCGAGGGCGACCGCTATCTGATCGTGAACCCGTTCTTCCACACCTTCGGCTACAAGGCGGGCATCATCGCGTGCCTGATGCGCGGCGCGACGATGGTCCCGCAGCCGGTCTTCAACGTGGACACGGTCCTCGCCAACATCGCGGCCGAACGCATCTCGGTCCTGCCCGGCCCGCCCACGCTCCACCAGTCCCTCCTGGACCACCCGGCCCGTTCCTCCCACGACCTCTCGGCCCTGCGCCTGGTGGTGACGGGAGCCGCGGTGGTCCCCCTCCAACTGGTCGAACGGCTCCGCACGGAGCTGCACATCGCCACGGTCCTGACCGCCTACGGCCTCTCCGAGGCGAGCGGCATCGTCACGATGTGCCGGCGCGGCGACCCGGCAGAGGTGATCGCCTCGACCTCGGGCCGGGCGATCCCGGACACGGAACTCCGCGTCCTGGCCGCCCCCGGCACCCCGGGCGAGATCCTGGTCCGCGGTTTCCACGTGATGAGCGGCTACTTCGAGGACCCGGAGACCACGGCCGCCACGATCACCTCGGACGGCTGGCTGCACACCGGTGACGTGGGGATCCTCGACGAGGCCGGCAACCTGCGCATCACGGACCGGATCAAGGACATGTTCATCGTCGGCGGCTTCAACGCCTACCCCGCGGAGATCGAACAGCTCCTGGGCCTGCATCCGGACGTCGCCGACGTCGCGGTGATCGGCGTCCCCGACCCGCGCCTCGGCGAGGTCGGCAAGGCGTACGCGGTGCGCCGGCCGGGCGCGACGGTGACGGCGGACGACCTGATCGCGTGGTCGCGGCGGGAGATGGCGAACTACAAGGTGCCGAGGGCGGTGGAGTTCGTCAGCGAGCTCCCGCGCAACGCGAGCGGCAAGGTGGTGAAGGGGGAGCTGCGAGGTCTTTGACGTACTGCGTACTCAGCCCGCTCCGGGGCATGCGACGGGCAGGCCCAGTTCCCGTGCGGACTCGACCAGCCGCTTGTCGTAGACGACGAACGAGAGGAGAGCCCTGCCCAGCCCCTGCGCGGCGGCCAGGTGCAGGGCGTCCAGGGAGCGGAGCCGGTTGTCGGGCGACAGCTGTCCCGCGCGGTCGAAGAGAAGCGGCGGCATCCGGACGAGCGCGCTCTCGTCGAGCCATTCCCCGGCTTCGGCGGCGACATCGGTCCCGGCGTCGGCGGCGTGCAGGACGCGGCGAACCTCCGTGCGCGTGAGATCGCAGGTCAGGACGGTGGCGGACCCCTGAGTGGAGAGCCACGCCTTGAGGGCGGCGGATTCGGGCTCCTCCTTGAACAGCTTGAGCGCTGCGGAGGTGTCCAGGTAGATGAAACGCATCAGCGCCCTTCCTCGCCGTCCTGGGCATCGCGCAGCTCTTCCAGGGCATGGGTGAGCGGCACGTCGGCGGCGGTCGAGGGGGCGGTCCGGATGCGCGCCGTCCGGGCGGCGGTGCGGGCGCGGCTGAGCTCCGTGAGATCGATCAGCCCGTCCGCGACGGCCTGGTTGACCGCTTCGTCAGCAGGATCCGGAGGCACTATCCGCGCCACGGTCCGGCCGTGCCGGGTGACGGTGAACGTCTCCCCGTGTTCCAGCCGCACGAGGACGGCCGCGGCGTTCCGCTGGAGATCGCGGACGGTGATCCGGGTGTCGTGGCTGTGCGGCTCGCTGTCCATGTCGTACAGATTGCTGTCCATGTCGTACAGGTTAGGGAAATGTGCGACAAGTGGCGAGGGTGTGCGACAACGGTACTGGGGTTCTGTCGCCCCATGGAGTGAAGCTGGTGGCGGCCCCCTTTTCACCTCGGTATGGTGATTAGTATGGCAACCAAGAAGTACACGGTCACCCTGCCGGAGGAGCTTGCAGAGGAGATCCGGAGCGAGGTGGGCCCCGGGGCGTTCAGCGCGTATGTCACCCGCGCCATAGAGCGTCAGCGTGAGCACGACCGGCTGGGGGAGTTGGTGGAGGGGATGCTGAAGGAGGGCGGCCCGCTCACCGAGCAGGAGCAGGCTGCGGCGGCCAAGGAGCTGCGTGAGATCGAGCGGTGGTTCGAGGATCGGGAGCAGGGCGCTCAGGGGCGGGCGGAAGCCGCCTGATGTCCGACATGACCTTTGTCCTGGACAGTGAGGCACTGTCCAGGACCGCGCTGAGTGACCGGGCGATGGCTGTCACACTCGCCAAGGCCCACCAGTCCGGAATCCGTGTGGTGACGAGTTCCATGACGCTCGTCGAGGCTTATCACAGCAGGATCCGGCAGCCGGTATGGGATTGGGCGATGTCCCGGATCGTGGTCGAGTCCGTGACCAAGGACGTCGCCGACGAGGCGATCCGCCTGCTCAGGTCCACCGGCCTGCACGGCCACAAGTACGCCATCGACGCGGCCCTCGCGGTGATCGCGGGGCGGCAGCGGGGGCGGGTGGTCGTGTTCACCTCGGACGAGGACGACATGGGGAAGCTGTGCGGGGCGGGGGTTCAGGTTCGGGGGTTGTAGAGGGTACGGGAGTGGGGCCCGAGCCGGGTGGCTCGGGCCCCACTGCGCGGGCTGCGTGTGGCTCAGCCGGCGTGGTTCTCCTGCGTGGTGACGGGGGTGTCGCCGGCGTGGTTCTCTGCCAGGGCCGGTGACGCGCCACCGATGCCGAGAGCCACGGTGAACGCGGCGGCGACGAGCGTCTTCTTCGTGCGGGGCATTCCCGCTCATGTGATGGGAGCGAGCTTCCCGACGTGAAGTGCCGCTAGTGACAGGGGGGCGATGGCGGTAGCCCTCTGGCGGGAAGAGGTCGACCGTTGACGTGATCGCGTCGGTCGTTCGGACGCGGACATGCAGCGGCCGCGACGGCTCCCCCTCCGCGCCGCCGCGGCCACTCCCCCGTGCAGGTTGGACTAGTTGGGCTTCGGCACCGACGCGTGGCTGTCGAGGGTGGTGATCTTCTCGCCCGAGGCGTGGCTGTCCTGGACCGTGAGCTCTTCGCCGGAGGCGTGGCTGTCCAGCGGCTTGATGGCGCCGCCCGAGGCGTGGCTGTCCTGGACCGTGAGCTCTTCGCCGGAGGCGTGGCTGTCCAGCGGCTTGACGACGGGCTTCTTGGCGTCGCTCATTGTGGTCAACTCCCGTGATTCATGTGGTGTTACAGGTAGGCAATGCCCGTCCGGCGGTTCCCCCGTGGATCGCCGGACGGGCATTACTGGGCCGTTCACCATAATGGGGCGGCCTCTTCGTCGATCCGTCTGCCCCCCGACGCGACGGCTCGATGGACGTAAGAGTGCAGCCTGCCGATAAACGAACGATGAACGCCGTGACGGTGGGGCTCTCACGCAGCGGTGGCTGGTGACAGGAGCCCGCGGACCTCACCGGCCTCGATCGAACCCAGTTGCTCGTAAATGGCCAGGGCCTCGGCCCAGCACGCCCTGGCCCGGTCCGGTTGTTCCAACTGAACCAGAGCCTTGCCGAGCACCGTGAGGACGGTGCCGCGGCGCCATTCGCCTCCGATGCCGCGCAAGGCGATTGCCTGTTCCGCGTGAGCTGCCGACATGGTGTATCGGCCCGCTGTGAGGTGTACCTCCGCCAGTCGGAAGTGGGTGACGCCCTCCCACAGAGGCTGACGATTCTCGTGAAAGATCCCGAGCGCCTGCGTCAACTGCTCCAGTGCCTCGGCGAGGCGATTGGCCTTGGCCAGTGCGAGCCCAAGGGCGTAGCGGCCGTTTGCCAGCCGCAGAGCCAGCCCCAGGCGGTCGTAGATCTCGATGCCCTGCTCGGCGAGATCAACCGCACTGTCCGTCCTGAAAAGCGCCAGGTGGATCCTGGAGAGGTTGCACAGAGCGCTCGCTTCTCCAGGCTTGTTGCCGTCGGTGCGGAATGCCGCGATGGCCTTCTGGAGGTAGGCCTCCCCCTCCGCGTGCTGGTTGCGGTAGATCGCGAGAATGCCTCGTTCGTTGGGAGCATTGCCGCTCGTCCAGGGGTCGTTCGCGGCAATGCCGAGCTCCATGGCCCGGTGCGCCTCGCTGTCGGCCTGCTCGAACCTGCCGGCTGTGCTGTACACCTGGGTGAGCGTGGTGCGGGCCCGTCCCTCCGCGCGGGCGTCCCCGATGGACATAGCCGCATCGCGCAGCGCGAGGGCTGCCGTTTCGTAACGGCGAGCGTTCGCCCCTGATTCCGCGAGGTCCTTGACGGTCATGAGCAGGTCAACCGCTCGGCGTAGTGCTCGTGGTCCCAGGCTTTGCAGCACACAAGCAAGCAGGCAATCCGCCTCGGAGTAGAGCCAGTCGAGCGCGGCCGGCCGGTCCTTGAACGTGAGACCCGGATGCCGGCTGGGTTCCAGGTGATCGACGGTGCGATCCCCCGGCCGCTCCAGCGCATACACCCCCGCCGCGGTAGCCAGATAGAAGTCCAGCAGCCGCGAAAGCGCCAACCCCCGCTCCTCCGGAGCCTCCTCGTCCCGCTCCGCGCACGAACGCGCGTAGAGCCGGACCAGGTCGTGGTACCGGTAGCGGCCCGGGGCCGCCGACTCCACCAGGCTCGTGTCGACCAGCGCCTCCAGGAGGTCCTCCGCCGCGTGGACCTCCAGGTTCAGCAGGGCCGCCGCTGCCGCCAGGGAGATGTCCGGGCCGTCCGCGAGGCCCAGGAGGCGGAAGGCGCGGGCCTGGGGCGGTTCCAGCTGGCCGTAGCCGAGTTCGAACGTGGCCTTCACCGCGAGGTCGCCCGCCTGGAGCTCGTCCAGCCGGCGGCGTTCGTCCGCGAGCTTCGCGGCGAGGATGGAGACCGTCCAGGTGCGTCGGGCCGCCAGGCGGGAGGCCGCGATGCGGATGGCGAGGGGGAGGAAGCCGCAGGCGGCCACCACGTCGAGGGCCGCCTTGCGCTCGGCGTTGATGCGCTCCTCGCCCACGATCCGGGTGAAGAGCTGGAGCGCCTCCTCGGGCGACATCACGTCCAGGTCGACCAGGTGCGCGCCCGCCAGGTCGACCATCCGGACCCGGCTGGTGACCAGCGCCGCGCAGCCTGCCGTGCCGGGGAGCAGGGGGCGGATCTGGGCCGCGTCGTGGGCGTTGTCCAGGAGGACCAGGATGCGGCGGCCGTCCAGCGTGGAGCGGTAGAGCGCGGCGCGTTCGTCGAGGGAGTCGGGGATCGCCGAGTCCGCCGTGCCGAGCGCGCGCAGGAACGCGCCGAGGACCGTCTCCGGTTCGGCGGCGCGGGCGCCCGCGCCCTGGAGGTCGACGTACAGCTGGCCGTCCGGGAAGTGCGGACGCGCCTGGTGGGCGACGTGCACGGCGAGCGTCGTCTTGCCGACGCCGCCGATGCCGGCGAGGGCGGAGACGGCCATGACGGAACCCTCCGCCGTGGCCAGGCGGTCGCCCAGTTCGCGGACGAAGGAGGTGCGGCCCGTGAAGTCCGGGACCGTGGCCGGGAGCTGCGCCGGGCGGACCGGTGCCGAGGCCGGTGCGGGTTCGTCGGCCGGGCGGGCCAGTTCCTCGTCCGCCCGCAGGATCCGCTGCTGGAGCGTGGCGAGTGCGGGGCGTGGGTCGACGCCCAGTTCCTCGGCGAGCAGCCGCCGGGTGTCGGCGTACACGGCGAGGGCCTCCGCCTGGCGGCCGCTGCGGTACAGGGCCACCATCAGGAGCTCGCGCAGCCGTTCGCGCAGGGGGTGCGCGGCGGTGAGCGCGGTCAGTTCGGAGACCGCCTCCGCGTGGCAGCCGACCTCCAGGTCCAGGTCGAGGCGGGTCTCGGTGAGCTGGAGCCGCCACTCCTCCAGCCGGGAGCGCTGGTACTCCGCGTACGGGCCGGGCACGGACGCCAGGGCCTCGCCGTCCCAGAGGCCGAGTGCTTCGTTCAGCAGGGTGCGGGCCCGGCAGCGGTCGCCCGACGCCCGTGCCTTCTCCGCGTCGGCCGCCCGGTCCTGAGCCACGGTCAGGTCGAGCGCCTCGGGCCCGATCCGCATCGCGTACCCGCCGGAATCGCTCGCCAGGGTCGACGGGCCCAGCGTCTTGCGGAGGCGCGAGGCATAGGTGCGTACCGCGGCCAGGGCCTGGGAGGGCGGGTCCTCGCCCCAGATGGCGTCGATGAGTTCGGCGGCCGTCGCGGTGCGGCCGCCCCTGAGCAGCAGAGCCGTCAGCAGGGCGCGCTGCTGGGGTGAGCCTGAGGGCAGTGTCTCCTCACCCCGCCGGGCCCGTACGGGGCCGAGCAGGGAGAAGCGCAGCCCGGCCTCCTCCACCGCCGCCCGTTCCGGGGCGCGCTGCTCCGGAACACGTACCCGTGGCCCGTCGTCACGGCCCATTGCTGTCTCCTTGTCCTGCTCTGTGCGCTGCCCGGCACGGTCGTATATGTCCTGATGGCGCCCAGGCCATCCGGATTGCTCCATACCGTTGGTATCGCTGTCAACAGTCTGCCTTGTGAACGGGGTGCGCGTCAGCAGTGGGTGACTCTCTGCACAAGCCCTCGACAACGATTGTGGAACGGGGCCCCGTCCAGGTAGCTGACGGTTCGTCAGATCAGCGCTACCGTGGAACCCATGGAGACCTTCCCGAAGATCATCTCGGTGGACGACCACACGGTGGAGCCCGCTCATGTCTGGCGGGACCGGCTCCCGTCCAAGTACGCGGACTCAGGACCGCGTATCGTCCGGGCGCCGCTCAAGGAAATGACGTTCATGGGTGGCAAGTTCGCGCCCGTGATGGGCGCGAAGGGGGACGACGGGCCGATCGGGGACTGGTGGGTGTACGAGGACCTGCACCGCCCGCTCACCCGGCTCGACACCGCCGTCGGCTACGACCGGGACGAGATCAAGCTCGAAGTCATCACGTACGAGCAGATGCGCCCCGGCTCGTTCTCGGTGCCGGAACGGCTCGCCGACATGGACGTCAACCACGTCCAGTCCGCCCTCTGCTTCCCGACCTTCCCCCGCTTCTGCGGCCAGACCTTCACCGAGGCGAAGGACCGCGAACTCGGGCTGCTGTCGGTGCGCGCGTACAACGACTGGATGGTCGAGGAGTGGTGCGGGCCCGACGCGCACGGCCGGCTCATCCCGCTCACCCTCGTCCCGCTCTGGGACGCACAGCTGGCCGCCGACGAGGTCCGGCGCAACGCCGCGCGCGGGGTGCGTGCCGTGGCGTTCTCCGAGATACCGCCGCACCTCGGACTGCCGTCCATCCACACGGACGAGTGGGATCCGTTCCTCCGCGCCTGCGACGAGACGGGGACGGTGATCGCCATGCACATCGGCTCGTCCTCGAAGATGCCGTCCACCTCCGCCGACGCCCCGCCGGCCGTCGGCTCCACCATCACCTTCGCCAACTGCTGCTTCTCGATGGTCGACTGGCTGATGAGCGGCAAGTTCGAACGCTTCCCGAACCTGCGGATCATGTACGCGGAGGGCCAGATCGGCTGGATCCCGTACATCCTGGAACGCGCCGACGTCGTCTGGGAGGAGAACCGGGCCTGGGGCGGGGTGGCCGACAAGGTCCACCGGCCGCCGTCCGAGCTGTTCACCGAGCACGTCTACGGCTGCTTCTTCGACGACGCCTTCGGCCTGAAGAACCTGGACGCGATCGGGGTGGGCAACGTCCTGTACGAGACGGACTACCCGCACTCCGACTCGACCTGGCCCAAGTCCCGCGAAGTCGGCGAGGCGCAGATGGGGCATCTGGACGCCGACGTCGTGGACCGCATCGTGCGCCGCAACGCGATCGACCTGCTCGGACTGACCGCCGACGGGCTCTGGGCGGGGCCCGGCGCGGGGGCGTGAACGGGGGAGGGTGAGGGGCAGTCGTCAGGGCCCGCCCCTCACCTTCCTGTTCAGGCCCGGGTCACCGGCTCCTGGAGCTCCGTCACCCACTTCGCCCGGTCTTCGGGGCACTCCAGGTTGATCTCCCGCGCGTACCCCGCCGAGCGGTAGCCGCTCGCGTCGATCCCCCGGGCCAGGGCCTGCGCCGTCGGCAGGATCCCGTCCATCGAGCCCCGGTGGACGATGGTCGCCGCCTCGAACGGCGGCAGTTCGACCACCGCTACCCCGGTGTCACCCAGCGGCCCCACCGGGGCCGAGACCGTCACCCCGGCATGGACGACGATCGCGCCGCCGCCCTCCGGGGCGTCCTCGTAACGGGCGATCCCCGGGCCCGTCGGGGAGAGGCCCGCCTCGCCCAGCAGCGGGAACAGCTGCTCGTACAGCGGGCCGATCACCGGCCCGATGTCCTGCGGCCCGTACCCCGCGGCCACGGCGGTCAGTTCCGCGACCCGCACGGCCGGTACAGCCTTGATCACGACGTCGTCCACGGACATGTGTCCCTCGCTCTCGATCGACCGGAGCCTCGCCTCGACCTGCGCCAGCCGGGCCGCCGCCGCGGCCATCGCCGCCTCCAGCTCCACCCGTCGCAGCCGCAGCATTCCGCGCAGCTCCTCCGGGCCCACCTCCTCGTCGAGGACGGCCCGCACCTGCTGGAGCGTGAAGCCGAGATCCTTGAGGGCGATGATCCGGTTGAGCCGGGCGAGCTGGGCGGCGCCGTAGTAGCGGTAGCCGGTGGCCGGGTCGGTGCGGTCGGGGTGCAGCAGCCCGACGGCGTCGTAGTGACGCAGCATCCGGGCCGACACCCGCCCGTACCGGGCGAAGTCTCCGATGGTGAACATGATGTCTCCCAGGGGAAGGCCTCACACGGCGTCAAGGTCAAGCGTCGCAGCCGAGGGGCGTGCGACACCCAAAGGCAGGAGCCCCGCTCCTCCGCCGAGGCGGGGGAGCGGGGCTCCTTGGGTACTGCAATACCGGCCGCGATCGGCCGACCCGGGCAACTAGGCCGGGGTGACGTTCTCAGCCTGCGGACCCTTGGGTCCCTGAGTGACGTCGAAGTTCACGACCTGGTTCTCCTCGAGGGAGCGGAACCCGGACGCGTTGATCGCGGAGTAGTGGACGAAGACATCCGGGCCGCCGCCGTCCTGGGCGATGAAGCCGAAGCCCTTTTCAGCGTTGAACCACTTGACGGTTCCGGTAGCCATAAGCCCTCCTTGGGCCAAAGGGTTGCCCTGCTCCAGAACCTGCAAAGAAGTCTGAAAACTACAAAAGCCTGCGGGTTACATGCTCCGCAGGCTCTGTACTGCAAGGGAAACCAAACTGCAACTTGGCGTTGAGCCTAGCACGCAGCATGTGAGGAACGGTAGAGGGAAAGATCACTTCACACGGATGTTTGGCAGTCGTCGGGACGACCGCCGGCGAAGGCCCTTCCGGGTGACTTCCGGCCCCTTCCGAAGAGGGCCTTCGGAGCCCATTCCGGGCCGCCGTAAGAGGGGTCGGAGCGACGCCGCGCGCCCCCGGTGAGGCCGTCCGCCGGTCACAGGTCTAGCCTCGCGATGTGGACAATTCAACCGTCTCAACCGTCGCAGGCGACGACCGTCGCAGCCGGCCGCGCGTCGGCCACATCCAGTTCCTCAACTGCCTTCCCCTCTACTGGGGGCTCGCACGGACCGGAACCCTGCTCGACCTGGAGCTCTCGAAGGACACCCCGGAGAAGCTCAGCGAGCAGCTGATCAGGGGCGATCTGGACATCGGCCCCGTCACCCTGGTGGAGTTCCTGCGCAACGCCGACGACCTGGTCGCCTTCCCCGACATCGCCGTCGGCTGCGACGGGCCCGTCATGTCGTGCGTGATCGTGTCGCAGCGGCCCCTGGAGGACCTCGACCGGGCCCGGGTGGCGCTCGGCTCGACCTCCCGCACCTCCGTACGGCTGGCGCAGCTGCTGCTCGCCGAGCGGTTCGGCGTCACCCCCGACTACTACACCTGCCCTCCGGACCTCGGGCTGATGATGCAGGAGGCGGACGCCGCCGTCCTCATCGGTGACGCCGCGCTGCGCGCCAACCTGCACGACGCCCCCCGGCTCGGGCTCCAGGTCCACGACCTGGGCGCGATGTGGAAGGAGTGGACGGGCCTGCCGTTCGTCTTCGCCGTCTGGGCCGCGCGCAAGGACTACCTGGCGGCCGAGCCGACCGCGGTGAAGAAGGTGCACGAGGCGTTCCTGGCCTCCCGGGACGTGTCCCTGGAGGAGGTCACCAAGGTCGCGGAGCAGGCCGCGCGCTGGGAGGCCTTCGACGCCGAGGTCCTGGAGCGCTACTTCACGACCCTCGACTTCCGCTTCGGGCCCGCCCAGCTGGCCGGGGTCAAGGAGTTCGCGCGCCGGACCGGACCGACCACGGGCTTCCCCGCAGACGTGAACGTCGAACTCCTCGGCGGCTGACGGCGCACGGTTCTTCCGCCGCGTACCAATCGGCGGCAGCTCAGAACCCCGTGCGGATGTACGGAAATCGATTCGGGTGAATTCGCGTTGAATGGCCGATTGCCGGGCGGCCTCGGGAGTACGTTCCCGAGGCCGCCCGACAATCGATCCGGGGAACGGCACATTCACGCCTTTTGTTGTGGCGAATGGCGCCGTTCGTTCCCTTGCGGCCGAAATCGGCGGATGGTTTCCCCTGTGACCCGATGACCTTCGCCCCTAGGCTTCGGTCGGAGGTCCGGCCGGTCCACGAGGGAGTCCGTATATGCAGCCGCTCGAAGCCGGCGAACCGCTGAGCATCGGTGCCTACCGGCTGCTCGGCCGACTCGGCGCCGGCGGCATGGGCCGCGTGTATCTGGGCCGCAGCGCGGGCGGCCGGACCGTCGCGGTCAAGGTCGTCCACCCGCACTTCGCGCTCGACGAGCAGTTCCGTGCCCGGTTCCGGCGCGAGGTGGACGCGGCACGCCGGATCGGTGCGCAGTGGACCGCCCCCGTCCTGGACGCCGACCCGGACGCCCCCGTTCCGTGGGTGGCCCACGGCTACGTCGCCGGGCCGCCGCTCTCGGCCGCCGTCACCGACCACGGCCCGCTGCCCGAGTCCGCGGTACGCACGCTGGGCGCCGGGCTCGCCGAGGCGCTCGCCGCCGTCCATGGACAGGGCCTGATCCACCGGGACGTGAAGCCGTCCAACGTGCTGCTCGCGCTCGACGGCCCCCGGCTGATCGACTTCGGTATCGCCCGGGCCATCGACGCCACCGCCTCGCTCACCTCCACCGGCGTCTCCGTCGGCTCGCCCGGCTACATGGCGCCGGAGCAGATCCGCGGCCTGGACATCACGGGTGCGGCCGACATCTTCTCGCTGGGCGCGGTGCTGGCGTACGCGGCGACCGGGTCCGCGCCCTTCCTCGGCGACTCCTCCGCCGTACTCCTCTACAAGGTGGTGCACGAGGAACCCGAGCTGGGCGAGCTGGAGGGCGGGCTGCGCGAAGCCATCGCCGCCTGCCTGGCGAAGGACCCGGCCCGGCGGCCCACCCCGGCGGAGCTCGCCCGGCAGTTGGCGCCCGGCGGTGCGGCGGCCGCGGTGGCGGCGGGCTGGCTGCCCGGTCCGCTGGTGCGCGAGGTCAGCCGGTCGGCCGTCGCGCTGCTCGACCTGGAACCGCAGGACGCCCCCGTGCAGTCGGGCCCGGTGCCGTTCACCAACGCGTCGTTCGGCTTCAACGGGGGCCCCGCCCTGGGGGTGTTCGGCCCGCCGGTGGAACCGCACCCCGCGGTCGCCCCGACCCCGCCGCCGTATCCGCCCGGCACCGGGACGGGCGGGGTGCCGGGACAGCGCACCCCCGACCCCCGGTTCACCGTCGGCGTGAGCGCCGACTCCGGGCCGGGGGAGCGCGGGGGCCGGAGGCTGAGCTGCACCGTCGCCCTCGCGGTGGCCGGCGCGCTCGCCGCGGTGACGGTGGGCAGCGCCTACCTCTTCGACCTGATGCCGGGCGGCAGCGGCTCCAACACCGCCGAGCACGGGGACACCGGCACGGCCCCGGGCGCCACCCCCTCGGACAAGGAACCCACACCCGCACCCACATCCACGGGCTCCGCCCCCGGCACCCCGAACCAGGTCACCGAGGTCCCCAAGGGCTTCATCGGCACGTGGAAGGGGCCGGTCACCGAGAAGACGAGCGGCCAGGCGCACGGCACGCTCACCGCGGTGTTCAAGGAGGGGAAGAAGGGCGCCGACGTGGTCACGATGAACACGACGATCTCCACCCTCGGCGTCGAGGTCAGCTGCAACAGCGTCGCCTCCCTCACCTCCGGCACCGACAAGGAACTGAAGCTGCGGGAACGGGCCGACCCGGACCGACCCAGCACCGCGGGCCTGTGCACGAGCACCGTCGCCGACGTCCACTTCACCCTCGCGGCCGACGGCACCCTGCGGTTCCGGTCGGACGAGCGGGGCGCCGGACTTCCGTACGGCACGCTGACCCGGTCCGGCCGCTGACCCGGAGCAGGGCTGGCGTACGCTGAACCGGTCCGTAGATCCGTTGAAAAACCGCCGAAAGGTGACAGCCCGGTGACCGAGAAGGCCGACCTCCAGCCCATCCTCGACCGAGCCGCCGAAGGCGGCCGGATCACTCCGGCGGAGGCTCTCGACCTCTACCGGTCGGCGCCCCTGCACGCCCTGGGCGCGGCCGCGGACGCCGTGCGCCGGCGCCGCTACGCGGGTACGGAGCACATCGCGACGTACATCATCGAGCGCAACATCAACTACACGAACGTGTGCGTCACGGCGTGCAAGTTCTGCGCCTTCTACGCCGCGCCCAAGGACACCGCCAAGGGCTGGTCCCGCGACCTCGACGACATCCTGCGCCGCTGCGCGGAGACCGTCGAGCTCGGCGGCACGCAGATCATGTTCCAGGGCGGACACCACCCGGACTACGGCGTGGAGTACTACGAGGAGCACTTCTCCGCGATCAAGAAGGCGTTCCCGCAGCTGGTCATCCACTCGCTCGGCGCCTCCGAGATCGAGCACATGGCCCGGATCTCGAAGGTCTCCGCCGAGGAGGCCATCAGCCGTATCCACGCCGCCGGGCTCGACTCCTTCGCCGGCGCCGGCGCCGAGCTGCTCCCGGCCCGGCCGCGCACCGCGATCGCCCCGCTCAAGGAGTCCGGCGAGCGCTGGCTGGAGATCATGGAGATCGCCCACGGCCTCGGTGTCGAGTCCACCTCCACCATGCTGATGGGCACCGGCGAGACGAACGCCGAGCGCATCGAGCACCTGAGCATGATCCGGGACGTGCAGGACCGCACCGGCGGCTTCCGCGCCTTCATCCCGTACACGTACCAGCCGGAGAACAACAAGCTGAAGGGCCAGACGCAGGCCACGCTCTTCGAGTACCTGCGGATGATCGCCATCGCCCGGCTCTTCCTGGACAACGTCGCCCACATCCAGGGCTCCTGGCTCACCACCGGCAAGGAGGTCGGCCAGCTGTCGCTGCACTACGGCGCGGACGACCTCGGCTCGATCATGCTGGAGGAGAACGTCGTCTCCTCCGCCGGCGCCAAGCACCGCTCCAACCGCCTGGAGATCATCGACCTGATCCGCAAGGCGGACCGGGTACCGGCCCAGCGCGCCACCACGTACGAGCACCTCGTCGTCCACACCGACCCGGCGAACGACCCGGTCGACGAGCGCGTCGTCTCGCACATCTCGTCCACCGCGATCGAGGGCGGCACGGCCCACCCGGAGCTCAAGCTCCTGAGCGCCAACTAGGGACGTACGCCTTGCTGACGATCCACGCCGCCGCCCTGCTCCTGCCGGGCGGCGGCCGTGCACCCGTGCCCGACGGGGCGGTGGCCGTGCAGGACGCGGTGATCGCCGCCTTCGGCCCTTACGGGGACGTGGCCGCCGCCCACCCCGCCGCCCGGGTCCGGCGCTGGCCGGGCGTCCTGACTCCGGGGCTTCTCCAGCGGGACGCGGTCCGGCTGCTGGAGGAGTCGTACTTCCCCGATCCGCGGGAGGCGGACACCCTGGGCACGGAGCCGCTGACCGGCGCGGCACTCGACGCGCTCGGGCCTGTCTGGAGTTCCGGCGCGGGAGAAGGAGCAGCGTCCGGTGCCGTCGGATCCAAGGCGGAGGAGGGAGTCGACGCGGAGCGTCGGCGACTGACGACAACGCCGGAGGCGACGGTGCCGGACGCCGTGACGCCGCGGGGGAACTCCAGACAGGACCTAGGGCCCGACGGCACCCGGCGCGCCGGCAGCGTCCGGCGCGGGCTGCACCGGATGCTCCGGCACGGGACGACCGCGGCGACCGCCGCTCCCACGACACCGCCCGCCCTGATCACGGCCATGCGCCGGTCCGGGCTGCTGGTCACCGTCGCTCCGGCGCACTCCGGTGGCACGGCCCGGCTCGACCCGCTGGCCGGGGCCGGTGCGGTGGAGGGCGCGATGGCGGCGCCGCTCACCGTCGGGGGCCGGGCGGACCTCGCCGCCTTCGACGTACCGGACGAGGACGCCCTGCTCGCTGCGGGCGGGGCGAGCTGCCTGGCGACGGTGGCGGCGGGTCGACTGGTGTACCGGGGCAGATAGAGCCCGGTGTCAGGGAACCGAGGGGCCGCCGAGGTACTTCCCGTTGGCGTCGTACGGCCAGGCGTTGGAGACGCAGCCCTTCAGGCCGTCTATCTGCTGCATCATGGCGGGCGCGGGCCGTCCCTTTCCGGGGCAGGTCTCGTGGCCGTGGCCGAGCCAGTGGCCGACTTCGTGGTTGATGATCAGGGCGCGGTAGTCGGCGAGCGGTCCGTCGAACTCGGGCGAACCCTGCTGCCAGCGCTTGAGGTTGACCATCACCACGGCGCCGACGCGGCAGTTGACCTCGCCGTGGGTGTTGAGTCCGCTCTGCCCGCAGACCTCGTCGGTGGTCTCGGGCGTCGCGATACGGATCACCAGGCCCGCCGGCTGCGTCGAGATCTGGCGGAAGGTCTGCTCGCCGTGGTGCGACCAGCCCCGGGGCGCGGCCAGGACGCGGGCCACCTCGGCGGCGGCCCCGTCCGGGTCCAGTCCCGAACCGTCCTCCACCTCGACCCGGTAGGTGTGGCCGCCGCCGGTGCCCGAAGCGGCCGCACGGGCGATGGCGAAGGAGGCCGAGGATCCGGAGCCGCTCGCGTGCTCGCTCTTCCACCGCAGACCGGCCACGGCGGCCGCCACCAGCACCACCGGAACGATCGCCATGACGAACAGCCGGCTCCGGCCCCGCTCACGCAGCCCCCGCCGACGCACACCTGATCCGGACATTCGTGCCACTCCCCGTACTCCGTTGTCCCCTGCACCCCTCTGTAGGGACCATTCTCGGCGCCGATTGGTTCAGTCCACTCACCCGCGGAAAGGGAGAGGCGGACGGAGCGGGTTCCGGGGGAGGGCGTCAGGGGACCGTCGGGCCGCCCAGGTACGTCCCGTTGGCGTCGTAGGGCCAGGCGTTGGAGACGCATCCCTTGAGGCCGTAGATCTGCTGCATCATGGCGGGGGCGGGGCGGCCCTTGCCGGGGCAGGTCTCGTGGCCGTGGCCGAGCCAGTGGCCGACCTCGTGGTTGACGATCAGGGCGCGGTAGTCGGCGAGCGGACCGTCGAACTCCGGCGAACCTGTCTGCCAGCGCTTGAGGTTGACCATGACGTCGGTGCCCACGCGGCAGTTGACCTCGCCACGGGTGTTCATGCCGCCCGTCGCGCAGATGTGGTCGGTGGTCGCCGCGGTCGCTATACGGATCACCAGCCCGGCAGGCCCCTTGGTCACCTGGTGGAACGAGCGCGCCCCGCCGTGTGCCCAGCCGCGTGGCGCGGCGAGGATGCGGGCGACCTCGGCGGCGGCCTCGTCCGGTTCGACGCCGGTACCGTCCTCGACCTCGACCCGGTAGGCGTTCTCGCCCCCGGACGAGGCACCCGCGCGGGCGACCGTGAAGGTGCCCGGTCCGGATGCCGGGATGTGGGGAGGCTCGACGGTGGCGGAAGGCGAGGGGGAGGGTGGCGGCACGGTCGCCTTCGCCTTCGGCTTCGCGGCCGGGGAGGACGACGTGCTGTCCGGGAGCGGGCTCCGGCCGGTGTCCGGGGACTCCGGTGCGGCCGCCGCGGCCGGCAGGTCGTCCCCGCCGGCCCATCGCGGAGCGGCGATCACGGCGACGCCGATCAGCGCCGCCGGGACGAGTACCGCGGCCAGTACCCGTATCCGGCTGCGTCGCCGGCGCATCGGCCGCGGGCGCCGCCGGGTCCCCTGTCTATGCCGTCGTGCCTGGTGTTGTCTCTTCTCAGCCGCCACGAACCGAGTGCTCCTTGTCTTCCATCGGATGTCTGTCCGCATACTGCACGAGCTTCATGAACCGGGAGTCACGGGCCGCCTCGAGCAGCTGGCCGACAGTGACGGGCGCCGACACCATCGAGGAGTCGTCACCGGAGACCGAGAGCCTGACCGTGCTGGTGCCGTAGGCGAAGGTGAGGTCGACGCCGGTGAGCGTCCGTGAACCGGTCCCGTTGCCCTCCGCGGTCATGGCGCGGACCTCGATGCCGCCGGGCAGCCTTGCCGTCCTGCAATGGAACTTCTTCGACGGAATGTCGCGGCAGGGCAGTTCGGAACGGGTATCGCCAGGATCGGCCTTGGGCCGTACCGAGAAGAGGACCGGGAAGGTGTTGCCGTGTGATTCGCCCTGATACCGGCTCACCACCAGGTCGACCGGACGGACGGTGCCCAGCTGCTCATGGAGCAGTTCGTCGAGCAGCACCGCGGTCTGCAGCTGGAACTCCTCCTGCCGCATCCGCTCGGCCTCCGGCAGATCGGCCATGCCCGCCTCGCCGGCGGACGGCTCGATGTGCACGGGTACGGGAGCGGGCCGGGCGGTGGCCACCGGAGACGGGGGTGGGGCGACGGTCATGGACTGCGAGGCCGCGGACCCGGTCTGCGTCCGGTGCGCACCGGCTCCCCACGTCGGCAGCGCCACACCGAACACCCCCAGGGCCACCGCACCCGTCACCCCCGCCCCGAGGGCCGCACGGGCGCGGTGACGGCGCCTGCGTCCCTGGGTCAGGGCGACGGGCACCAGATCGGGCAGCGACGGCGCGCTGTCGGCGGCCTGCTCCATGGCCGCCCTGATCAACAGGTTCTCGGCGTCGGGGTCCGGGCTCCGGCCGGGGGAGCGGTCAGTAAACATGTCCACTGCGGTCTCCTCAGCTTCGGGTGGTGTAGAGGTGCGCGTCGCCCAGGCGGGTGCGCAGAGTGGCGAGCGAGCGTGAGCACTGGCTCTTCACGGTGGACGGGCTGCAGCGCAGCAGCTCGGCGACCGTCTCCACGCTCAGGTCCTCCCAGTACCGCAGGACGACCATCGCCCGGGCACGGGCGGGCAGTTCGGCGAGCGCGGCCAGCAGTGTGACGGTCAGGTCGGGACCGACCGCGGGCGCGTACGCGGCGATCGGCGTATGGGCGCGGAAGTCGCGCAGCCGACGTCGGCGCTCGGAGACGTAGGTGCGGGTCAGCACCGTACGGGCGTAGGCGTCCGGATGGTCGGCCGCGCTCGCCCGGCCCCAGTGCTGGAACAGCTTCGCCAGCGTCGTCTGGGTCAGATCACGGGCGGCGTCGGCGTCCCCGCACAGCAGATACGCGGTGCGGTACAGCCGGCGCTGATTCGCGCGGGCGAAATCCTCGAAGCCGGCGGCGTCCGGGCTGCGTCCGGCGGTCATCCGGCCTCCTCTGCGGTCTGTCGGTGGTCACTCCCTCTGTTATTGAGTGCCGACGGGCCGGAAAGGTTGAAGCCGGATCGGAATCCGTGTGAGGTCCCTGGGCCGGGCCGTCCGACAGCGGACCCGCCCCGCCCCGCCCCGACGCGGCACGGCCGGGCTGCTTGAATGGGTGGGTGACCCGAGCCTCCCTGGACAAGCAGCCGCACGAAGTCGCCTCGATGTTCGACGACGTGGCGGCGAACTACGACCTCACCAACGACGTGCTCTCGCTCGGCCAGGCCCGGCTGTGGCGCAAGGAGGTCGCGAAGGCGGTGCACGCACGGCCCGCGGAGAAGGTCCTCGACCTGGCCGCCGGGACCGCGACGTCGTCGCTGCCCTTCGCCGCGACCGGCGCGTACGTCGTGCCGTGCGACTTCTCCATCGGCATGCTGCGCGAGGGCAAGAAGCGGAACTCCTGGCTGCCGTTCACCGCGGGCGACGCCACGAAGCTGCCGTTCCGTGACGAGACGTTCGACGCGGTGACCATCTCCTTCGGCCTGCGCAACGTCCAGGACACGGACGCGGCGCTGCGCGAGCTGTACCGGGTGACCAAGCCGGGTGGCCGGGTGGTCATCTGCGAGTTCTCCCAGCCGGTCTGGGCGCCGTTCCGGACCGTCTACACCGAGTACCTGATGCGGGCGCTGCCGCCGGTCGCGCGTGCGGTGTCGTCCAACCCGGACGCGTACGTCTACCTCGCCGAGTCGATCCGCGCCTGGCCCGACCAGGCCGGACTCGCGGCCAAGCTCCAGCGGGCCGGCTGGTCGAAGGTCGCCTGGCGCAACCTCACCGGTGGCATCGTCGCCCTGCACCGGGGCGTGCGCGCCTGACGGACGGGCCGTGGCCCTCGCCGCGCACTACCGCTCCGGCGCGGTGCGCGGCGACATGGGGAGCCCTTCGGGAGGTTGCCCGGCGGGCCCCCATAGACTGCCGGGGCCAGGTGCCGCGCGGCACGTGAATGCGAGTTCCGGGAGATCCGACCGTGACCGAGCCCCTGTCCGAACACAGCGCGGACGTGATCGTCGTCGGGGCAGGCCCAGCCGGCTCCACCACCGCGTACTACCTCGCCAAGGCCGGACTCGACGTCCTCCTCCTGGAGAAGACCGCCTTCCCGCGCGAGAAGGTCTGCGGCGACGGCCTCACACCGCGCGCCACCAAGCAGCTCGTCTCCATGGGCATCGACATCTCCGAAGAGGCCGGCTGGCTGCGCAACAAGGGCCTGCGCATCATCGGCGGCGGTGTCCGCCTCCAGCTGGACTGGCCGGACCTCGCCTCGTACCCGGACTACGGACTGGTCCGCAAGCGCGACGACTTCGACGAGCAGCTGGCCCGCCAGGCACAGAAGGCCGGCGCGCGGCTGTACGAGCGCTGCAACGTCGGCGCCCCCATCAAGGACGAGCGCACCGGCCGGATCACCGGCGTGCAGGCGAAACTCGGCGAGGAGAAGACCCCGGTCACCTTCAACGCCCCCCTCGTCGTCGCCGCCGACGGCAACTCGACCCGGCTCTCCGTCGCGATGGGCCTGCACCGCCGCGAGGACCGCCCGATGGGTGTCGCGGTCCGTACGTACTTCACCTCGCCGCGCCACGACGACGACTACCTGGAGTCCTGGCTGGAACTCTGGGACAAGCGTGGTGCCGAGGACCGGCTGCTGCCCGGCTACGGCTGGATCTTCGGCATGGGCGACGGCACCTCCAACGTCGGCCTCGGCATCCTCAACTCCTCCTCCGCCTTCAAGGAGCTGGACTGGCGCGAGGTCCTCAAGGCATGGTGCGCGTCCATGCCGGAGGACTGGGGCTACACCCCGGAGAACATGACGATGCCGATCCGCGGCGCCGCCCTCCCGATGGCCTTCAACCGCCAGCCGCACTACACCAAGGGCCTGCTGCTCGTCGGTGACGCGGGCGGCATGGTCAACCCGTTCAACGGCGAAGGCATCGCGTACGCGATGGAGTCGGGGCAGATCGCCGCGGACGTCATCGTCCAGGCGCACGCCCGCGCGACCCCGGCCCAGCGCGAACTGGCCCTGAGCAACTACCCGAAGGTGCTCAAGGAGACCTACGGCGGCTACTACACGATGGGCCGCGCCTTCGTGAAGCTGATCGGCAACCCGAAGGTCATGAAGGTCGCCACCCAGCGCGGCCTCACGCACCCGCTGCTGATGAAGTTCACGCTGAAGATGCTCGCCAACCTCACCGATCCGACGGGCGGCGACGCGATGGACCGGATCATCAACGGTCTGACGAAGGTGGCGCCGAAGGCGTGATGGTTCAAGAACGCTGACGTTCGCATCGCTGACCTTGACGCCTGTATGCCTACGGAGCATCGCTCGACGCTCCGTAGGCATCGTGCGTGAGGGGCCCCCGACGGAGGCGCCCACGGTTCAGCCCAGCAGTGCAAACAGCCGCCCCAGCGCCTCCACGACGGGCTTGCCCACCTCGCCCACCGTCGCCGCGATCTGCGAGACGGACGCCAGGATCATGCCTCGCTCACGCAGGGCGTTCCGGTCGGGGGTGAGCGCGGGCAGCGCGCCCGCCACGGTCTGGGCCTGGTCCGGGGTGAGCGCAGGGCGCAGGTCGTTGAGGAGGCGGGTGAGCTCCGCCACGGCGGCTCGGAGCTCGGCGTCCTGGGTGGTGCCGTCGTTGTGGACGACGGTGCCGTGGTTGATGCCGATGACCTTTTCGCCGCCGTTCACGTTGACGACGTCCCCGTAGTAGTTCGATGTGTCGCTCACAGTTTGATCCCCGTGTTTCCCCTGCCGCCGTTCATGTTGACGACAGAACCGAAGTTGTTCGTCGTATTGCGCTGCTCGAGGATGGCGGAGAACTCGTACTCCGGGTGGTCGATCGCGTACACGATCTGCCCGGCGATCGCCCGCAGTTCATCCATGGTCGGCAGGGTCAGGACCACCCTGGAACCGCTGTTCAGCTCGACGACCAGCACCGGCTTCCTCGACGAGAGCAGGACGACGCAGACAACGACCAGGGCGAACAGGGTCAGGGCGGCCGGTGCAGGGCCGCCGCCCCCGTCGGCGGAGTCGAGCTGTCCGGAGACCAAGAAGATGACGACCGTCAACAGCAGGAAGTAGACACCGGCCTTGCCCCAGTCGGGCTTCAGCCTGAACACTTCGACCCAGCTGACATTGCGTACCGGAACCGCCGCCGACCCCACCCACAGAATCTGCCGCTGGACCCGGAGTTCCAGCGGCTTTCCCTTGCGGGGAGGCAGCGGCATCGGCGGGATCTGAGGAGGCGGCTGGGACGGGGGCCGGGGCGGAAGCCTTGGCGGAGGCCCGGGAGGTGGTACGGCGATGCCGCCTGTGTGATCCATGGTCCCCCCATGCTGTTGTCACAACCACCCGCGCAGGGCGTGGCACGGGAGCATCATTAGGCCTGAGCGGGTCGTGGGACGCCAGACGAGATACGGCCAATGTCGTCGAGGAAACCCGCCCCGTTCAGCGGCTGCGTCACGGTGTGCGTGGTTCAGCCTGCCCGCTCCGAGGTGGCGCGGCGGGCGTGAGCGTCAGGTGGAGCAGGGGACGTACGTGCCACTCGATGTGGCGCCCCTTGCGGAGCAGGAGCGTGAACCCGCAGGGCTCGCCGCGATGGAGCGCCCCGAGCGCCTGCGCCCAGCCGCCCTGGTCGGCCCAGTAGAGCGCCCGCGCCGTTTCGCGCGGGGTCAGCCCGAGGACGTGGCTCGCGCGGAGCTGGACGCGGATGATGCGGATGGCTTCGCGGGGGCCGGGCAGGATGCGGAGGTCGACCGGTTCCGGGACGAATCCAGTGGCGGGGGAGTAGCGGAGCACTTCGAACCGGAATCCGCGTGCGACGCGGGCCTCCACGGGGGTGGTGCGGGGTGATGTACGCATGGTCGACCGTCCGATCGAGGCGTGGGTGTGCCGGGCCGGGGTGTTGATCTCAACACACCTGTGCGCGCGGTGAGTTACTGCGCCACGGGGCACGGTTGAGCGGCGCGCTCGACCGGGGTGGCGACGTACGGTGACCGTAGCGTCACCATTGAGGCGGGCGCAACAGTGGGACGTCCCTAAGTTGTGCCGCACCATGCGAAACGCCCTCCACCTGGCGTTCGGGCGGAGGGCGCTCGGTTGAGTTGGTCAGATCAGGTGGTCGAACTCGCCGGCCTTGACGCCCAGGACGAAGGCGCGGAGCTTGGCGACGCTCGTCGTGACGACCAGGTCGGGGTCATCGCTCTCGCGCATCTTGATCGCGCCGTCCACGGGCGCCAGCTCGATGCAGCTCTGGTTGTTGTCCGCTCCCGAGAATGACGACTTCTGCCAGTTGATTGCGTCGGTCATGTCGCTTCGACTCACATTTCCTGTGCGATGAGTTGGATGAACTGAGCTGATTCCTCCGGATCGAGGGAGATCGATTCGACGGAATCAAGCAGTTCTCGGTACCTGGCGAGTTGGGCTTCGGCGTCCAGGAATCCGGCGTCGAAGGCGCTGTCGATCTGCACGGTGTCGAGCGCCGGGATGCCGGCTCCGGCGTACAGCATCGAATGGGCCGAGCCGGTGATCTGTGCTGCGAACGGGATGACGCGGATCGTTACGGACGGCCATGTGGACACTGTGTGCAGGAAGTTGAGCTGCTCGCGCATCATGTCGGTGCCGCAGTAGCGCATGCGGAGAGCGGCCTCGTGGATGAACGCCTCGAACGAGGTGGGGGTGGGTCGATCGAAGATGTCGCGACGTCTCGCACGGTGCTCGACGCGGGCGTTCAATTCCGCGGCCGGAAGGTCGGAGACGCCGCTCCGGATCAGATCCCGTGCGTACGCCTCTGTCTGGAAGATCCCTGGAATATTCAGCATCTGGATGGCGCGGATGTAGGTGGCGCGGTGCTCCAGCTCGGCCAGGTCCAGGAAGCCCGGCGAGAGTATGCCCCGGTAATCGTCCCACCATCCCTTCGTGCGCTCCTCGGCCATGCTCGCGAGGGCGTCCACCAGGTGTTTGTCACCGGCGGAGTAATGGGCGGCCAGGCGACGGACTCGCTGGTCACTCACGCCGTAGCGGCCGGATTCGATGTGGCTGATCTGCGCGCGCTCGCCGCCCAGGAACGCGGCGGCCTCGCTTCCGGACATTCCGGCGCGCTCGCGCAGCTTGCGAAGCTCTGCGCCCAACCGCTTCTGCCTGGCGGTCGGGTAGCTCCTTGGCGGCATCGGCCCTCCCCTTCGTGCGGTACGAGTGTGCCGCCCCACTCTGCCACTGGTCCACTCGTTTGGGTGCTACGGCCGTCCCAATGTTGCGCCGTACCAATGTTGTGCCCTAGCGTCCGACGATATCGACCGGCAACGGCCCGATGATCCGAAGTGCAGCCGCCCATACATGAGTTGATCTCATGCGGGCGCGGCCGATGCCACGGTTCACCGGAACGGTCCGGCCGACGTACCGGAGACCCGTTCACGTAGGGAGACCGCGCCATGACCCCCGTAACCCTTCCGCCCCCGCCCGCCCCGTACCTCCCGCAGCGCGGCGAGCGCTACCGGCTGGTCGCGCCCAACACCCCCACCGCACCCCGCGTCGCGCGGGACTTCGTGGGTGCGCTGCTGCGGACCACCGAGCACCCCGGGCTGGTCGACGACGCCCGGTTGTGCGTGAGCGAGGTGGTGTCCAACGCGCACTGTCATACGCGGTCGGCGCGCATCCGGGTCGATGTGAAGGTGAACCGGCGTCAGGTGATGGTCTACGTGACGGACGACGAGCCGGGCCGGCTGCCGGAACCGGGCGGCGCGGCGCACGCGGAGAGCGGGCGCGGGCTCGTGATCGTGGAGAGCCTGACCGATCGGTGGGGGACCACCACGCACGGCGGGCGGGTACGGACCGCCAAGACCGTCTGGTTCGTCCTCGTCGCACGCGCCCTGGACCGCTTGTGAACGGGGGATCGGGTTCGCGTCGTCAACGGCCCGGCGGAGGCGGCCCCGCGCTCCGGGGGCCTGCCGCTGCTGCCACGACCACCAGCCCCGCCGTCACCGCCCCGCACCACATGAGCGCGCGGAGCGAGGCGTGGTCGACGACGTAGCCGCCGGCCAGTGCGCCGGTGGCGATCGTCGCCTGGAAGGACGCGGTGAACAGGACCGAGGCCGCCTCGGGCGTGTGGGGAGCCGCTCGGGCGAACCAGGTCTGTGAGCAGACCGGGACCGCGCCGTAGCCGAGCCCCCACAGGACGAGCAGCGCGAGCGCGCCCGCGTCACCCCGGCCCAGGACGGGCAGGAGCGCCGTCGCTGCGGCGATCGTCGCGGCAGCCGCCCCGAACGCGGCTTGCGGGTGGCGTGTCACCAGCGCGCCCCCGAGGAAGTTGCCGGCCACGCCCGCCGCCCCGTAGACGAGCAGGAAGCCGGTGACCATCCCCGGTCCGGCGTGGGTGATCTCCCGCAGGAACGGCGTCACGTACGTGTACGTACCGAAATGCGCCAGTACGACGAGGAACGTCATCAGCAGCGCGAACCGGGTGCCCGTGCCCCGCAGCAGGGCGCGGAGCACGGCGGGACGGGTGACCCGCTGCGGCGGCAGGGCGGGCAGGGTCAGGAGCAGCAGGGCCAGCACGCCGGTGGACAGCAGGCCCATCGTGACGAACGCACTGCGCCAGCCCGCCAGGTCACCGATGAGCGTGCCGGCGGGGACGCCGAGCACGGAACCGAGGGGGACGGCGGCGAAGATGACCGCGGTCGCGCGTGCGACGGACGGTGCGGCGACCAGCCGGCCGGCCAGACCGGCGCCGATCGACCAGAAGCCGCCGATCGTGATGCCGACCAGAACTCGGGCGACCAGCACCAGCCAGTAGGCCGTCGCGGCGGCGGTGAGGAAGTTGGCCACCGCGAGCAGCAGGACGAAGGCCGCGAGCATGAGCCGCCGGTCGGCCCGGGCCGTCGCGAGGGTCACCAGCGGGGCGGCGATGGCGGCGAGAAGCCCCGGCATCGTCATCATCAGGCCCGCCGTGCCGTCCGCGACGCCGAAGTCGGCCCCGATCGGCGTCAGCAGACCGATCGGCAGGATCTCGGTGGTGACGACGGCGAAGATGCCCAGCATCACCGAGAGCACGGCCAGACGGCCGCGTAAGGGCGTGCGGGACGCGACGTCGGTGCGGGGGGTGGCCGTGGTGGACATGGCGGGGCCGTCCTGTGCTCGGTGACGCGGGGGCTGTTCGCCCCAGTTCACAAGCTCCGGCGGACGGAGTCCGGCGGGTTCGCGACATCACCCGTGGCCGCCGGCGGTGATGTCGCGAACCCGCCGGGAACGCCGAAGGGCCGCGGCTCCCGAGCGGGGGAGCGACGGCCCTTCGGCGTGCGCCGAGGCGCTTGTGAATCCGTGAACTCAGTCGGTTCGACTCAGAGGACGCGGACCGCGCCCGACGGCGGGTCGTAGTCCAGGGACTTCTGCACCACACCGGTGGAGGAGTTCTGCGCGCCGACGAACTGGCCGCCACCCACGTAGATCCCGACGTGGTACGCGCTGCCCGCGCTGCCCCAGTACAGGATGTCGCCCGGCTGGAGGTTGTTCAGTGAGACCTGGGTGCCCGCGGTCGACTGGCTCTGCGAGACACGGGGCAGGTCGACGCCTACCGAGGCGTACGCGGCCTGGACGAGGCCGGAGCAGTCCCAGGAGTTGGGGCCGGTGCCGCCGGACACGTACGCGTCGCCGACCTGCGCCTGCGCGAACGCGACGATGGAGGCGGCGGAACCCGTGGCGGTGGAGGTGTACGACGTCGTGGCGGACGACGAGGAGCCAGAGGAGGACGAGCCGGAGCCGGTGGACGTGCTCAGCGTCGTGCGCTCGGCGGAGCGGGAGGCGCGCTCGGCGGCCTCCGCCTTGGCCTTGGCCTCCGCTTCGGCCTTCGCCTTGGCTTCGGCCTTCTTCTTGGCCTCCGCCTTACGGATCGCCTCGGCCTTGGCCTTCTTGGCGTCCTTGGCGGCGGTCGCGGCCGCGGCTTCCTCGTGGGCCTGCGTCTCCAGGTCCAGGGCGACCTGCTGCGTGGCCTCGGCGGACGCCGCGACGGAGGTGGAGAGCCCGGCCGTGATGGTGGGCATCTCGATGGTCTGGGTCACCGGCTCGGCCTGGGCCGGACCGGCAGCGCCTGCGACCGCGATGGTGCTGAGGACGCCACCGGCAACTCCGGCCCGCAGCGCCGTCTTCGAGGCACTTTGGCGGGGCTTCCGGTGGCTGGGTATGAGAGCGGTGTGGGACATGGGTACTAGCGCTATCAGGGCCTCAGGGGTCCCATCAAGAAACGTGTGTTGCGACACAGTTACGTCCGGAATCTGTGAATCCGCTTTCTGAGGGCCTTTATTGACGCCGTAACGGGCAAACCGGGCATGCCCAATCGGCCCTGTGATCACGGGTTATCGGCAATACGCCCGAATTGCCCGCCACTTACCATCCGTTCACACTGTTGGCCAAGCCCGCTTCTGTGGCGGCTTCGATCGAGTGACGCAGGTCACAGCATGGTCTCCCCGTGACGGGCATACGAGGGCCCGGCGTGCCGCGCTCCTCGCCGGCGGGGAACCGGCGTCGCTCGGCGACCCATTCGCCCGATTTAGGGGAGATGCCGGAATGCGTCCACTTTGTTCCGAGTGAACCCCCGCGCGAGTGACGCCGATTCGGCCCGGCCTCGATCGCACCCAGGGATCCCGGGCCGGGGCCGCCTCGATTTCTCCCCCGATTCCTCTCTTGGTTCCGCCTCGGTCCCTTCCTCGCCCCAGAGTGGGGCAGATCCCTTTATCACCCGATCGCGTCCATCGCCAATTTGGCGTCGGCGGCTGCGGCTTGATAGAGCGACACCTCTTTGACCAGCGGTAACAGCAGCAGATGTCACGTCTCGTGATCACTCGGCCGCTTCGTGTACGAAGATCACTGCTCATCCGACTTCATGATCGTTCGTCAGGTGGTGGAGATCACAAAGCCGTTGTCGTACCCCGTGTCGCAGATCACAGGACGGCAGGCATAGGATGCGGGGCAGTCGGGCTTGTGAACTGCCTCACATGTGCACGATCTTGGTGAGGTGGCGAGCCAGGTCGCCCGATGCGGTCCAACGGTCAAGGACGACTGGAAGGAGCGAGGAGCGTGAATGCCTACGCGCCCATCCTCGTGCTCGGCGCCCTCGGGGCGGGGTTTGCGATCTTCTCCGTGGTCAGTGCCACGCTAATCGGCCCCAAGCGGTACAACCGGGCGAAGCTCGAAGCGTACGAGTGCGGTATCGAACCCACCCCGACTCCAGCCGGAGGCGGCCGTTTTCCCATCAAGTACTACCTGACGGCGATGCTCTTCATCGTCTTCGACATCGAGATCGTCTTCCTCTATCCCTGGGCGGTCACCTTCGACGCCCTCGGGATCTTCGGGCTCGTCGAGATGCTGCTCTTCGTGCTCACCGTCTTCGTCGCCTACGCGTATGTATGGCGTCGCGGCGGCCTGGAATGGGACTGAGGGGCTGAGGGGCACATATGGGACTCGAAGAGAAGCTGCCCAGCGGCTTCGTGCTGACCACTGTCGAGCAGGCCGCCGGCTGGGTACGGAAGTCCTCCGTCTTCCCGGCCACCTTCGGCCTCGCCTGCTGCGCCATCGAGATGATGACGACCGGGGCCGGGCGCTACGACCTGGCCCGGTTCGGCATGGAGGTCTTCCGCGGATCGCCGCGGCAGGCGGACCTGATGATCGTGGCGGGGCGGGTCAGTCAGAAGATGGCGCCCGTCCTGCGGCAGGTCTACGACCAGATGCCGAACCCCAAGTGGGTCATCTCCATGGGGGTTTGCGCGTCATCGGGCGGAATGTTCAACAATTACGCCATTGTTCAAGGTGTTGATCATATTGTCCCGGTTGATATCTATTTGCCGGGCTGCCCGCCGCGGCCCGAGATGCTGATCGACGCGATCCTCAAGCTCCACCAGAAGATCCAGGGCTCCAAGCTCGGGGTCAACGCGGAGGAGGCCGCCCGCGAGGCGGAGGAAGCGGCGCTCAACGCACTGCCCCTGATCGAGATGAAGGGGCTGCTGCGATGAGCGACCAGGAGCAGAACGGCAACGGCGTCCCCGCCCCGCGCGACGAGCACGGCGAGGTCATCGGCGTACGCAAGGGCATGTTCGGCGCGAACAACGGCGGCGACACCTCCGGCTACGGCGGGCTCGTCCGCACGATCGCCCTGCCGGGCGCCACCTCGCGTCCGTACGGCGGCTGGTTCGACGAGGTGGCCGACGAACTCGAAGGGGCCCTGGAGGAACAGGGACTGCTTCCGGACAACGCCATCGAGAAGACGGTCGTCGACCGCGGCGAGCTCACCTTCCACATCGCACGCGAGCACCTGCCCACCGTCGCCAGGACCCTGCGCGACGACCCGGCACTGCGCTTCGAGCTCTGTACGGGGGTGAGCGGCGTCCACTTCCCCGGTGACAAGGGGCGTGAGCTGCACGCCGTCTACCACCTGCGGTCCCTCACCCACGGCCGGCTCATCCGGCTGGAGGTGTCCGCGCCGGACAGCGATCCGCACATCCCGTCCCTCGTCGCGGTCTACCCGACCAACGACTGGCACGAGCGCGAGACCTACGACTTCTTCGGGCTCGTCTTCGACGGGCATCCCGCCCTCACCCGGATCATGATGCCGGACGACTGGCAGGGCTTCCCGCAGCGCAAGGACTACCCGCTCGGCGGCATTCCCGTCGAGTACAAGGGCGCCCAGATCCCGGCTCCGGACCAGCGGAGGTCGTACTCCTGATGACCACTCCCCACGCAACGCCCAGGGCCACGACCGAGGGGACTGTATATACAGTCACCGGCGGCGACTGGGACGAGGTCGTCGAGTCGGCGGCCAAGTCCGACGACGAGCGCATCATCGTCAACATGGGCCCCCAGCACCCGTCCACGCACGGAGTGCTCCGGCTGATCCTGGAGATCGACGGCGAGACCGTCACCGAGGCCCGCTGCGGCATCGGCTACCTCCACACCGGCATCGAGAAGAACCTCGAATTCCGGAACTGGACGCAGGGCACCACGTTCGTCACGCGCATGGACTACCTGACACCGTTCTTCAACGAGACGGCGTACTGCCTGGGGGTGGAGAAGCTCCTTGGCATCGAGGACCAGATCCCCGACCGGGCCACCGTCCTGCGCGTGCTGCTGATGGAGCTCAACCGCATCTCCTCGCACCTGGTGTGCATCGCCACCGGCGGCATGGAGCTCGGCGCCACGACGATCATGATCTACGGCTTCCGCGATCGTGAACTCGTTCTCGATCTCTTCGAGCTGATCACCGGCCTGCGGATGAACCACGCGTTCGTCCGCCCCGGCGGACTCGCCCAGGACCTGCCCCCGGGCGCGGTCGACCAGCTGCGCGAGTTCGTGAAGACCATGAAGAAGAACCTGCCGGAATACGACAAGCTCGCCACCGGCAACCCCATCTTCAAGGCCCGCATGCAGGACGTCGGCTACCTCGACCTCACCGGCTGCATGGCGCTCGGCGCCACCGGCCCGGTCCTGCGCTCCGCCGGACTCCCGCACGACCTGCGAAAGACCGATCCCTACTGCGGGTACGAGAACTACGAGTTCGACGTCCCCACCGCGGACAGCTGCGACTCCTACGGACGCTTCCTCATCCGCCTGGAAGAGATGCGCCAGTCGCTGCGGATCATCGAGCAGTGCATCGACCGGCTCGCGCCGGGACCGGTCATGGTCGCCGACAAGAAGATCGCCTGGCCCGCGCAGCTCGCGCTCGGACCGGACGGACTCGGCAACTCGCTCGACCACATCAAGAAGATCATGGGCACCTCCATGGAGGCCCTGATCCACCACTTCAAGCTGGTGACCGAGGGCTTCCGGGTCCCGGCCGGGCAGGCGTACACCGCCGTCGAGTCGCCCAAGGGCGAACTCGGCGTGCACGTCGTCTCGGACGGCGGCACGCGGCCCTACCGGGTCCACTTCCGCGACCCGTCCTTCACCAATCTCCAGGCCATGGCAGCGATGTGCGAGGGCGGCCAGGTCGCCGACGTCATCGTCGCCGTCGCATCCATCGACCCCGTGATGGGAGGCGTCGACCGGTGACCGAAGCACGTCAGGAAGTCAGTCTGGGGATGCCGCAGCTCCCCGCCCCCGCCTACCCGGCCGAGGTGCGCGCCAGGCTCGAAGCGGATGCGAAGGAGGTGATCGCCCGCTACCCCGGCAGCCGCTCCGCGCTGCTGCCGCTGCTGCACCTCGTGCAGTCCGAGGAGGGGTACGTCTCGCGTACGGGCATGGCGTTCTGCGCCGACGTGCTCGGCCTCACCACCGCCGAGGTCACCGCGGTCGCCACCTTCTACACGATGTACCGGCGCAGGGCCGGCGGCGACTACCAGGTCGGCGTCTGCACCAACACGCTCTGTGCGGTGATGGGCGGCGACGCCATCTTCGACCGGCTCAAGGAGCACCTCGGCGTCGGCAACGACGAGACGACCGAGGACGGCAAGGTCACCCTCGAACACATCGAGTGCAACGCGGCCTGCGACTTCGCGCCCGTCGTGATGATCAACTGGGAGTTCTTCGACAACCAGACGCCCGAGAGCGCGACGCAGCTCGTCGACGACCTCATCGCCGGACGCACCGTCGAGCCGACCCGCGGCGCTCCGCTGTGCTCGTACAAGGAAACCGCCCGGATCCTGGCCGGCTTCCCCGACGAGCGCCCCGGCGCCGTCGCGGCGTCCGGAGGCGCCGGCCCCGCCTCGCTCACCGGGCTGAAGCTCGCCAAGGGCGAGGCCGGTCCGCAGCCCCGCGTGGTGGGCCCGCGCGGCGAAGCCCCGCGCGACGAACCGCAGAAGGGCGCCGAACACCTCAGCTCCCATGACGCGCCACAGCAGACCTCGGCATCCGACCCGGACCACCCGGCCGGTCCCGCCGCCGAGGAGGGGGAGTGATGACGTTGGCCGCCGAAATCGACAAGAACGGGACCAGTCCCGAGAAGCTTCTCGCACCGGTCCTGTCCGCCTTCTGGGACCAGCCGGAATCCTGGACCCTGGAGACCTACCGCCGCCACGAGGGGTACGAGGGGCTGCGCAAGGCCCTGGCCATGTCCCCGGACGACCTCATCGCGTACGTCAAGGACTCCGGTCTGCGCGGCCGGGGCGGCGCAGGCTTCCCCACCGGGATGAAGTGGCAGTTCATCCCGCAGGGCGACGGCAAGCCGCACTACCTGGTGGTCAACGCCGACGAGTCGGAGCCCGGGACCTGCAAGGACATCCCGCTCCTCTTCGCCAACCCGCACAGCCTGATCGAAGGCATCGTGATCGCCTGCTACGCGATCCGCTCCTCGCACGCCTTCATCTACCTGCGCGGCGAAGTCGTCCCCGTACTGCGGCGGTTGCACGAGGCCGTACGCGAGGCGTACGAGGCGGGCTATCTCGGTACGAACATCATGGGCTCCGGACTCGATCTGGAACTCACCGTGCACGCGGGTGCCGGTGCGTACATCTGCGGGGAGGAGACCGCGCTGCTCGACTCGCTCGAAGGACGCCGCGGCCAGCCCCGGCTGCGCCCGCCCTTCCCCGCGGTCGCCGGTCTGTACGCCTGCCCCACTGTGGTGAACAACGTCGAGTCCATCGCCTCGGTTCCCGCGATCCTGAACAAGGGCAAGGACTGGTTCAAGTCCATGGGCAGCGAGAAGTCCCCGGGTTTCACGCTGTACTCGCTCAGCGGTCACGTCGCGGGCCCCGGCCAGTACGAGGCCCCGCTCGGCATCACGCTGCGCCAGCTCCTCGACATGAGCGGCGGGATCCGCCCCGGCCACCGGCTGAAGTTCTGGACGCCCGGCGGCTCCTCCACCCCCATGTTCACCGAGGAGCACCTCGACGTGCCCCTCGACTACGAGGGTGTCGGCGCCGCCGGATCCATGCTCGGCACCAAGGCGCTCCAGTGCTTCGACGAGACCACCTGTGTCGTCAGGGCCGTCACCCGCTGGACCGAGTTCTACGCCCACGAGTCCTGCGGCAAGTGCACGCCATGCCGTGAAGGCACGTACTGGCTCGTCCAGTTGCTCCGCGACATCGAGGCGGGCAACGGACAGATGGCCGACCTGGACAAGCTGAACGACATCGCCGACAACATCAACGGCAAGTCCTTCTGCGCCCTCGGCGACGGCGCCGCCTCGCCGATCTTCTCGTCGCTGAAGTACTTCCGCGACGAGTACGAGCAGCACATCACGGGCAAGGGCTGCCCCTTCGATCCCGCCAGGTCGACCGTCTGGGCCGACGACAAGAACGCATCCCAGGGGGTGAACGCATGACAGTCACCACGAGTGCGCCCTCCGGGGGCGGCGAGGCGGCGCTCCCGCCCGAGGACCTGGTCACGCTGACCATCGACGGCATCTCGATCAGCGTGCCCAAGGGCACCCTGGTCATCCGCGCCGCCGAACTCCTCGGCATCGAGATCCCGCGCTTCTGCGACCACCCCCTCCTCGACCCGGCCGGCGCCTGCCGGCAGTGCATCGTCGAGGTCGAGGGCCAGCGCAAGCCGATGGCGTCCTGCACCATCACCTGCACCGACGGCATGGTCGTCAAGTCGCAGATCACCTCGCCGGTCGCCGACAAGGCGCAGCGCGGTGTGATGGAGCTGCTGCTCATCAACCACCCGCTGGACTGTCCGGTCTGCGACAAGGGTGGCGAGTGCCCGCTGCAGAACCAGGCGATGTCGCACGGCGATCCGACCTCCCGCTTCGACGGGAAGAAGCGGACGTACGAGAAGCCCGTCCCGATCTCCACCCAGGTGCTGCTGGACCGTGAGCGGTGCGTGCTCTGCGCGCGCTGCACCCGGTTCTCCAACCAGGTGGCGGGCGACCCGATGATCGAGCTGATCGAGCGCGGCGCACTCCAGCAGGTCGGCACCGGCGAGGGCGACCCGTTCGAGTCGTACTTCTCCGGCAACACCATCCAGATCTGCCCGGTCGGCGCGCTGACCTCGGCGGCGTACCGGTTCCGCTCCCGTCCCTTCGACCTGGTGTCGACGCCCTCGGTGTGCGAGCACTGCGCCGGCGGCTGCGCCACCCGCACCGACCACCGGCGCGGCAAGGTCATGCGGCGCCTCGCCTCCAACGACCCCGAGGTCAACGAGGAGTGGCTCTGCGACAAGGGCCGCTTCGGCTTCCGCTACGCGCAGCAGCGCGACCGGCTCACCACTCCGCTGGTCCGGAGCGAAGCGGGCGAGCTGGAACCGGCGAGCTGGCCCGAGGCGCTGGCCGCCGCGGCCGCCGGTCTCTCCGCCGCCCGAGGCAGGACCGGCGTCCTCACGGGCGGCCGGCTGACCGTCGAGGACGCGTACGCGTACAGCAAGTTCGCCCGGGTCGCCCTGGACACCAACGACATCGACTTCCGGGCCCGGGTGCACAGCGACGAGGAGGCCACCTTCCTGGCTGCTCGCGTCGCCGGACGCGGACGCGACCTGGACGGCAGCGGTGTCACGTACACCTCGCTGGAGAAGGCCCCGAGCGTGCTGCTGGTCGGGTTCGAGTCCGAGGAGGAGGCGCCCGGTGTCTTCCTGCGGCTGCGCAAGGCGAACCGCAAGCACGGGCAGCGCACCTTCGCCGTCGCCTCGCACGCCACCCGCGGCCTCACGAAGGCGGGCGGCACGCTGCTGCCCGCCGCCCCCGGGACCGAGACGGAGTGGCTGGACGCCATCGCGGGCGGGGTCGGCCTGGACGGCGACGGTGCCGTCGCGGCCGAGGCGCTGCGGGGTGCGGGCGCTCTGATCGTGGTGGGTGAGCGACTGGCCGGTGTGCCGGGCGGGCTGACCGCCGCGGTACGGGCGGCGACCGCGACCGGAGCCGCCCTGGTGTGGATCCCGCGCCGGGCCGGCGAGCGCGGTGCGGTGGAGGCGGGCGCGCTCCCGTCGCTGCTGCCCGGCGGCCGCCCGGCCACCGACCCGCGGGCCCGGGACGAGGTGGCGGCCGTGTGGGGCGTCGCCGAACTCCCGTCCCGATTCGGCCGCGACACCGGCCAGATCGTCGAGGCCGCGGCCTCGGGCGAGCTGGGCGCGCTGCTCGTCGCCGGAGTCGAGGCCGACGACCTGCCCGATCCCGCCCGGGCCCTGGAGGCTCTGGACCGGGTCGGTTTCCTGGTCTCGCTGGAGCTCCGGCCCAGCGAGGTCACCGACCGCGCCGACGTGGTGTTCCCGGTGGCCGCGGTCGCCGAGAAGTCCGGCACCTTCCTCAACTGGGAGGGCAGGGCGCGGATGTTCGAGGCCGCGCTGAAGCCCGAGCAGATGACGCGGAACCTGGCGCCGGGCGATGCCCGGGTGCTCCACATGCTGGCCGACGCGCTGGACGTCCACCTCGCGCTGCCGGACCTGAAGTCCGTACGCCGTGAGCTGGACCGGCTCGGCGGGTGGCAGGGCACGCACGCGGACGACCCGCGCGCCTCGGCGCAGCCGCTGCCCCGGCCCGCCGACGGCGAGGCGATCCTCGCGGGCCACCGGATGCTGCTCGACCTGGGCCGGCTCCAGGAGGGCGATACGGCGCTGGCCGGGACGCGGCACGCCGCGGTCGCCCGGCTCTCCGCGGCCACCGCCGCCGAGACCGGCGTCAAGGACGGCGATCTGCTGGCCGTCTCCGGCCCGGCGGGCAGCGTACAACTGCCGCTTCAGGTCACCGAGATGCCGGACCGGGTGGTCTGGGTTCCGCTGAACTCCGTCGGGCGCGGTGTCCCGGGCGACACCGGCGTCCAGCCCGGCGGTCCGGTCCGGATCGGTCCCGCCGCACCCGGCATTTCCGACGTCACACCGGAGGTGGGGGCGTGAGTGCCTTCGCTCAACTGGCCGCGGCTCCGCACGGCGCCGTGCTCGCCGCCGAGGACCTGTCGATGTTCGGCAACGACCCCTGGTGGCTCGTCGTCGTCAAGGCGGTCTTCTGCTTCGCGTTCCTGATGGTGACCGTGCTCTTCTCCATCGTGTGGGAGCGCAAGGTCGTCGCCTGGATGCAGCTGCGCATCGGCCCCAACCGGCACGGCCCCTGGGGCATGCTCCAGTCGCTGGCCGACGGCATCAAGCTGATGCTGAAGGAAGACGTCATCGTCAAGCGGGCGGACAAGGTCGTCTACGTCCTCGCCCCGATCATCGCGGCGATCCCCGCGTTCATGGCGATCGCGGTCATCCCGTTCGGCCCGTCCGGCAACGAGGTCTCGATCTTCGGGCACCGTACGGCGATGCAGCTGACCGACCTGCCGATCGCGATGCTCTACATCCTCGCGGTCGCCTCGGTCGGGATCTACGGCATCGTGCTGGCGGGCTGGTCCTCCGGATCGACGTACCCGCTGCTCGGCGGGCTCCGCTCCTGCGCGCAGATGATCTCGTACGAGATCGCGATGGGCGCCGCCTTCGCCTCGGTCTTCCTCTACTCCGGGTCGATGTCGACCTCGAAGATCGTGGAGGCGCAGGAGGACCGCTGGTTCATCATCCTGCTGCCGGTCTCCTTCATCATCTACATCATCACGATGGTCGGTGAGACCAACCGCGCACCGTTCGACATGCCGGAGTCCGAGGGCGACCTCGTCGGCGGCTTCAACACCGAGTACTCGTCGATCAAGTTCGCGATGTTCATGCTCGCCGAGTACGTCAACATGGTGACCGTCTCCGCGGTCTCCGTGACCCTGTTCCTGGGCGGCTGGCGGGCCCCGTGGCCGATCAGCACCTTCTGGGAGGGCGCGAACCACGGCTGGTGGCCGATGCTCTGGTTCGTCATCAAGGTCCAGCTGCTGCTGTTCTTCTTCATCTGGCTGCGCGGCACGCTGCCCCGCGTCCGGTACGACCAGCTGATGAAGCTGGGCTGGAAGGTCCTGATCCCGGTCTCGGTCGTCTGGCTGATGATGGTCGCGACCGTGCGGGCGCTGCGCAACGAGGGCTACGACTTCTCGAAGATCCTGCTCTACGTGGCCGGGGCCGTGATCGCGGTCCTGCTGATCTCCTTCGTCGTGGACATCTTCCGCGACAAGAAGGGCCGGGAAGCGGCGGACCGGGCGGAACCGGAGCCGGAGTTCGACCCGATGGCGGGCGGATTCCCGGTGCCGCCGCTGCCCGGACAGACCCTGCCACCCGTGCCGCGGCGCACGCCGCGTCGTGAGCGCGAGCTCGTTGTCAGTGGCGGCATGGATACTCAGAGTGACGGAAATCCGAGTGACGGAAAGGAGGCCGACCATGTCTGAACTGCCTGAGTCGCGGGGGTCAGAGAGGCTGCCGAAGGCCACCGGGCCGACGGGGTCGACAGCGTCCACGGGGGGCTCGGGGGTCGGCGGGTCCGCGCAGTCCCCGCAGTCCTCGGAGGACAAGTTCCAGAATCCGGTGGCCGGCTTCGGCGTGACCTTCAAGGCCATGTTCAAGAAGCGGCTGACCGAGCAGTATCCGGAGACGCCGAAGGTGACGGCGCCGCGCTTCCACGGCCGGCACCAGCTCAACCGCCACCCGGACGGCCTGGAGAAGTGCATCGGCTGCGAGCTGTGCGCCTGGGCCTGCCCGGCGGACGCGATCTACGTCGAGGGCGCGGACAACACCGACGAGGAGCGCTACTCCCCGGGGGAGCGCTACGGCCGCGTCTACCAGATCAACTACGCGCGCTGCATCCTCTGCGGACTGTGCATCGAGGCCTGCCCGACCCGGGCGCTGACGATGACCAACGAGTTCGAGCTCGCCAACACCACCCGCGAGAGCCTCATCTACACCAAGGACGAGCTGCTCGCGGGCCTGGAGGAAGGCATGGTCGAAAGCCCGCACGCGATCTTCCCCGGCACGGACGAACAGGACTACTACCGGGGCCTGGTGACCGAGGCCGCCCCCGGTACGGAACGCCAGCTCGCCGTCTCCAAGGGCGAGAAGCCCGACGACGGACACAGCGAGAGCAACGGCTCGACGCAGGAGGTGGACGCATGACCGGCCTGGCCGCAGCGGCCTCCCAGGCATCGACCGGCGAGGCCTTCCAGTTCTGGGTGCTCGGCACGGTCGCCGTGATCGGCGCCCTGTCCACCGTGCTGATGAAGAGGGCGGTGCACAGTGCGCTGAGCCTCGCCGGGACCATGATCATCCTGGCGGTGTTCTACCTCGCCAACGGTGCCTACTTCCTCGGCATCGTCCAGGTCGTCGTCTACACCGGCGCGATCATGATGCTGTTCCTCTTCGTGGTCATGCTCGTCGGTGTCACGGCGGCGGACTCGCTGAAGGAGACCCTGAAGGGCCAGCGCTGGCTGGCCGCAGGATGCGGGCTCGGCTTCGGCGTCCTCCTGATCGCCGGAATCGGCAACGCCTCGCTGAACAGCTTCAACGGGCTGGGCACGGCCAACGCCGAGCACGGCGGAAACGTGGAGGGGCTCGCCAGCCTCATCTTCACCAAGTACGTCTTCGCCTTCGAGATCACCGGCGCGCTGCTGATCACCGCCACGGTCGGCGCGATGGTGCTCACGCACCGCGAGCGCACCGAACGGGCCAGGACCCAGCGGGAGATGTCCGAGGGCCGCGTGCGCAGCAACCACCTGCCGCCGCTCCCGGCACCCGGCGTCTACGCCCGGCACAACGCCGTGAACGTCGCCGGACTGCTCCCGGACGGCACGCCGTCCGAACTCACCGTCATGCAGACGCTGCGCAAGCGCGGCCAGATGCGCGACGTGTCCAACGAGTCGCTGGCCGGCCTCAAGGCACTGGAGCAGCGCTCCGGTGAGCGGCTCGGCCGGGACACCGCAGAAGAAGAGGAGGTCGCCAAGTGAATCCGGTCAACTACCTCTATCTCGCCGCTCTGCTGTTCACCATCGGCGCGGCCGGGGTGCTGATCAGGCGGAACGCGATCGTGGTGTTCATGTGCGTGGAGCTGATGCTCAACGCCTGCAACCTCGCGTTCGTCACCTTCTCCCGGATGCACGGCAATCTCGACGGCCAGATCATCGCCTTCTTCACGATGGTCGTCGCCGCCGCGGAGGTCGTGGTCGGGCTCGCGATCATCGTGTCGCTGTTCCGTTCCCGCCACTCGGCCTCGGTCGACGACGCCAGCCTGATGAAGCTGTAGAGGGGCGCTTGTACCGTGGAGAACCTGATTGCGCTGCTTGTCGCGGCGCCCCTGCTCGGAGCGGCGGTGCTGCTCTGCGGCGGCCGACGCCTTGACCGCGTGGGCCACTGGCTCGGCACGCTGCTCGCCGCCGCCTCCTTCGTCGTCGCCGTGGTGCTCTTCGCCGACATGCTGGGCAAGGGCGCCGACGACCGTGCGCTGCACCAGATGCTGTTCAGCTGGATTCCGGTCGAGGGTTTCCAGGCCGATGTGGCCTTCCAGCTCGACCAGTTGTCGATGACCTTCGTCCTGCTGATCACCGGTGTGGGCACGCTGATCCACATCTACTCGATCGGCTACATGGAGCACGACGAGCGCCGGCGCCGCTTCTTCGGCTATCTGAACCTGTTCCTCGCGGCGATGCTGATCCTGGTCATCGCCGACAACTACCTGCTGCTGTACGTCGGGTGGGAGGGCGTCGGTCTGGCGTCGTACCTGCTCATCGGCTTCTGGCAGCACAAGCCCAGCGCGGCCACCGCCGCGAAGAAGGCGTTCCTGGTCAACCGGGTCGGTGACATGGGCCTGTCGATCGCGATCATGCTGATGTTCACCACGTTCGGCACCTTCGCCTTCGCCCCCGTCCTGGAGGCCGCCGAAGGCGGTCAGACGAGCGAGGGCAAGCTGACGGCCATCGGCCTGATGCTGCTGCTCGCGGCCTGCGGCAAGTCCGCCCAGGTGCCGCTGCAGTCCTGGCTCGGTGACGCGATGGAGGGCCCGACCCCGGTCTCGGCCCTGATCCACGCCGCCACCATGGTCACCGCGGGCGTCTATCTGATCGTCCGCTCCGGCGCGATCTTCAACGGTGCGCCCGACGCGCAACTGGTCGTCGTGGTCGTCGGAGCGGTCACGCTGCTCTTCGGTGCGATCGTCGGTTGCGCGAAGGACGACATCAAGAAGGCCCTCGCCGGGTCGACGATGTCGCAGATCGGCTACATGATCCTGGCCGCCGGGCTCGGCCCGATCGGCTACGTCTTCGCGATCATGCACCTGGTCACGCACGGCTTCTTCAAGGCCGGGCTCTTCCTCGGCGCCGGTTCGGTCATGCACGGTATGAACGACGAGGTGGACATGAGGAGGTACGGCGGCCTGCGGAAGTACATGCCGGTCACCTTCGTCACCTTCGGCCTCGGCTACCTCGCGATCATCGGCTTCCCCGGCCTGTCCGGCTTCTTCTCCAAGGACAAGATCATCGAGGCGGCCTTCGCCAAGGGCGGCACCGAGGGCTGGATCCTCGGGGCCGTGACCCTGCTGGGCGCCGCGATCACCGCGTTCTACATGACGCGGGTGATGCTGATGACGTTCTTCGGTGAGAAGCGCTGGCAGCCCGACGCGGAGGGCCACGAGCCGCATCCGCACGAGTCCCCGAAGTCGATGACCATCCCCATGATCGTCCTGGCGTTCGGCTCGGTCTTCGCCGGAGGGTTCTTCTCCATCGGCGACCGCTTCCTGCACTGGCTGGAGCCCGTCACCGGTCACGACCACGGGGACGCCCCGGTCAGCGCGGCCACCGTCACGGCCGCCACCATGGTGGTGCTCGTCATCGGTGTCGCCGTCGCCTGGGCGATGTACGGACGCCGGCCGGTGCCCGCGGTCGCCCCGCGCGGCTCGCTGCTTACCCGGGCGGCCCGCCGCGATCTCCTCCAGGACGACTTCAACCACGTGGTCCTGGTCCGCGGCGGCGAGCACCTCACCCGCTCCCTGGTCTACGTCGACCACTCCCTGGTCGACGGCGTCGTCAACGGCACGGCCGCCTCCATGGGCGGGCTTTCGGGCCGGCTGCGCAAACTGCAGAACGGCTACGCCCGCTCCTACGCGGTCTCGATGTTCGGCGGTGCGGCGGTTCTCATCGCCGCGACCCTGCTGATGAGGGCGGTCTGATCACATGTCCTTTCCTCTCCTGACAGCGACGGCGGCGCTCCCGGCGATCGGCGCGATCGCCACCGCCGCCGTCCCGGCAGCACGGCGCACCGCCGCCAAATGGCTGGCGCTGGTGTTCTCGCTGGCCACTCTCGTCCTGGCGGGCATCGCGCTCGCCCGCTTCGAGCCGGGCGGCAGCCGCTTCCAGCTCACCGAATCGCACGCCTGGATCGCGGACTTCGGTGTGCGGTACGAGCTGGGGGTGGACGGCATCGGTGTGTCGCTCATGGCGCTCACCGCCCTGCTGATCCCCTTCGTCATCCTGGCCGGCTGGCACGACGCCGACCCCCTGGAGACGAACTCCTCGCGCTGGCGCCCCACTCAGGGCTTCTTCGCCCTGATCCTGATGGTCGAAGCGATGGTGGTCCTGTCGTTCGTGGCCACCGACGTCTTCCTCTTCTACATCCTGTTCGAAGCCATGCTCATCCCGATGTACTTCCTCATCGGCGGCTTCGGGGACCGGGCACACTCCGGGACAGACGAGAACGCGGCAGCCCAACGCTCGTACGCAGCAGTCAAGTTCCTCCTCTACAACCTGGTCGGCGGCCTCATCATGCTGGCCGCGGTGATCGGGCTCTACGTGGTGGCGGGGACGTTCTCGCTCTCCGAGATCGCCGAGGCCCGGGCCAACGGCTCGTTCACCATGGCGACCAGCACCGAGCGCTGGCTCTTCCTCGGGTTCTTCTTCGCCTTCGCGGTGAAGGCCCCGCTGTGGCCGCTGCACACCTGGCTGCCCAACGCCATGGGCGAGGCGACCTCCCCGGTCGCCGTGCTGCTCACCGCGGTCGTCGACAAGGTCGGCACCTTCGCGATGCTGCGCTTCTGCCTCCAGCTCTTCCCGGAGGCCAGCAAGTGGGCCACGCCGGTGATCCTGGTCCTGGCGCTGATCAGCATCATCTACGGGGCGCTGCTCGCCGTCGGCCAGCGCGACATCAAGCGGCTGATCGCGTACGCGTCCATCTCGCACTTCGGCTTCATCGTCCTGGGCATCTTCGCGATGACCAGCCAGGGCCAGTCGGGTGCGACGCTGTACATGATCAACCACGGCATCTCGACGGCCGCGCTGATGCTGGTGGCGGGCTTCCTGATCACCCGGCGCGGTTCGCGGCTCATCGCCGACTACGGCGGAGTGCAGAAGGTGGCGCCGGTCCTGGCCGGCACCTTCCTGATCGGCGGCCTGGCCACGCTGTCGCTGCCGGGGCTCGCCCCGTTCGTCAGTGAGTTCCTGGTCCTGGTCGGCGCGTTCGCCGCATATCCGGCGGTCGGCATCATCGCCACCACCGGGATCGTGCTCGCCGCGATCTACGTCCTCGTCCTCTACCAGCGGACGATGACGGGACCGGTCAAGGCCGAGGTCCAGGGCATGGCGGACCTCAAGGTCCGTGAGCTGGTGGTGGTCGTCCCGCTGATCGCTCTGCTGATCTTCCTGGGCGTCTACCCGAAGCCGCTGACGGAGATCGTCAACCCGGCGGTGCAGCACACCATGTCGGACGTACAGAAGAAGGACCCCCAGCCCGAGGTGGAGGCCGCCAAGTGAGCGCAACAGCTGTCCACAGCCTGTGGACAATGGCGGGCGGGGTGACATCGGCCGCCCCGGACGAGAAGTTCAAGGCCCCGGTCATCGAGTACACCCAGCTGACGCCGGTCCTGATCGTGATCGGAGTCGCCGTCCTGGGCGTGCTCGTCGAGGCCTTCGTGCCGCGCCGGGCCCGCTACTACACGCAAGTTCTCCTGACCGTCGTCGCCCTGGTCGCGGCGTTCGCCGCGGTGGTCGGCCTGGCGGCCGACGGATACGGTACGACAAAGGCACACATCGCCGCGATGGGCGCCATCGCCGTCGACGGGCCCGCCCTGTTCCTTCAGGGCGTCATCCTGCTGACGTCGCTGGTCGCCGTCTTCACCTTCGCCGAGCGGCGGCTTGACCCCGAGTCGCATGGCAGCAGGGTCGACTCGTTCGCCGCGCAGGCCGCGTCGGTCCCCGGCAGCGACAGCGAGAAGGCCGCGGTCAAGGCCGGGTTCACCACCACCGAGGTCTTCCCGCTGCTCCTCTTCGCGGTGGCCGGCATGCTGGTCTTCCCGGCGGCCAACGACCTGCTGACGCTCTTCGTGGCCCTGGAGGTCTTCTCGCTCCCGCTCTACCTCCTGTGCGCCGTCGCCCGTCGCAAGCGGCTGATGTCGCAGGAGGCAGCGGTGAAGTACTTCCTGCTCGGTGCCTTCTCCTCGGCGTTCCTGCTCTTCGGGATCGCCCTGCTCTACGGGTACGCGGGCTCCGTCTCGTACGCCCAGATCGCCACCGTCGTCGACGGCTCGATCCAGCAGATCGACCCGGCGCTCGCCGACACCATGGGCAACGACGCGCTGCTGCTGATCGGCGGCGCGATGATCCTGGCCGGTCTGCTCTTCAAGGTCGGCGCCGTCCCGTTCCACATGTGGACCCCGGACGTCTACCAGGGCGCTCCCACCCCGGTCACCGGCTTCATGGCCGCGGCCACGAAGGTCGCCGCGTTCGGTGCGCTGCTGCGCCTGCTGTACGTGGTGCTGCCGGGCCTCACCTGGGACCTGCGCCCGGTCATGTGGGGCATCGCGATCGTCACGATGGTGGGTGGCGCGGTCGTCGCCATCACCCAGACCGACATCAAGCGGCTGCTGGCCTACTCCTCGATCGCACACGCCGGATTCATCCTCGCCGGTGTCATCGCGGCCACCCCGCAGGGCATCTCCTCGGTGCTCTTCTACCTGGCCACGTACTCCTTCGTGACGGTCGGCGCCTTCGCCGTCGTCACCCTGGTGCGTGACGCGGGCGGCGAGGCGACGCACCTGTCGAAGTGGGCCGGGCTCGGCCGGCGCTCCCCGCTGGTCGCCGCGGTCTTCGCGGTGTTCCTGCTGGCGTTCGCCGGTATCCCGCTCACCTCGGGCTTCTCCGGGAAGTTCGCGGTGTTCAAGGCCGCGGCCGAGGGCGGTGCGGGCGGACTGGTCGTCGTCGGTGTGATCTCATCGGCGATCGCCGCCTTCTTCTACATCCGGGTCATCGTGCTGATGTTCTTCAGCGAGCCGAAGGCGGACGGCCCCACGGTCGCCGTCCCGTCCCCGCTGACGATGACCACGATCGCGGTCGGAGTCGCGGTCACCCTGGTGCTGGGCCTGGCCCCGCAGTACTTCCTGGACCTGGCGAGCCAGGCCGGAGTGTTCGTGAGGTAGCCGGAACGCACCACCGCTGGGACAGCGCCGGACGGGCTTGGAAGTCAAGCCCGTCCGGCGTTGTCGTACGCGGCGCCTATCGTGGCAGGGGAGAGCACAGGGACAGAACGGGACGGATGTCGGGGGACAGAGCAATGGGTGGGACGGGCATGACAGGCGTAACAGACGTGGCCACGGGCGTGACCGAGAGCGATGCGCAGCAGACGCTCCACCGGGTTTTCGGGTACGAGACGTTCCGCGGCGAGCAGGAAGCGGTCGTCGACCACGTGGTGGCGGGTGGCGACGCGGTCGTGCTCATGCCGACCGGTGGCGGCAAGTCCCTCTGCTACCAGATCCCGTCCCTGGTCAGACGGGGCACGGGCATCGTCATCTCGCCCCTGATCGCCCTGATGCAGGACCAGGTGGACGCGCTGCGCGCGCTCGGCGTGCGGGCCGGTTTCATCAACTCCACGCAGGACTTCGACGAGCGCCGCTCGATGGAGGCCCAGTTCGTCGCCGGTGAGCTGGATCTCCTGTACCTGGCGCCCGAGCGCCTGCGCCTGGACTCCACGCTCGGCCTGCTCTCCCGCGGCGAGATCTCCGTCTTCGCGATCGACGAGGCGCACTGCGTCGCCCAGTGGGGCCACGACTTCCGCCCCGACTACCTGGCCCTGTCCGTGCTGGGCGAGCGCTGGCCCGACGTACCGCGCATCGCGCTGACGGCGACGGCGACCGAGGCCACGCACCGGGAGATCACCCAGCGCCTGGGCATGCCCGACGCCAAGCACTTCGTGGCCGGCTTCGACCGTCCCAACATCCAGTACCGCATCGTGCCCAAGGCCGACCCGAAGAAGCAGCTGCTGTCCTTCCTCAAGGAGGAGCACGAGGGGGACGCGGGCATCGTCTACTGCCTCTCGCGCAACTCCACGGAGAAGACCGCCGAGTACCTCTGCCGCAACGGTATCGAGGCCGTCCCGTACCACGCGGGTCTGGACGCCGGCACCCGCGCGACCCACCAGTCCCGCTTCCTGCGCGAGGAGGGTCTCGTCGTCGTCGCGACGATCGCCTTCGGCATGGGCATCGACAAGCCGGACGTGCGCTTCGTCGCCCACCTCGACCTGCCGAAGTCGGTCGAGGGCTACTACCAGGAGACCGGCCGGGCCGGCCGTGACGGAGCCCCGTCGACGGCCTGGATGGCGTACGGACTCCAGGACGTCGTCCAGCAGCGCAAGCTCATCCAGGGCGGCGAGGGCGACGAGGCGTTCCGCCGCCGGGCCGCCGCGCACCTGGACTCGATGCTGGCGCTGTGCGAGACCGTGCAGTGCCGCCGGGCCCAGCTGCTGAAGTACTTCGGCCAGGACCCCACCACGGCTTCCTGCGGCAACTGCGACACCTGCCTGGCCCCGCCCGAGACCTGGGACGGCACGGTGGTCTCCCAGAAACTGCTGTCCACGGTGGTCCGGCTGAAGCGGGAGCGCGGGCAGAAGTTCGGCGCCGGCCAGATCATCGACATCCTGCTCGGCCGCAAGAGCGCGAAGGTCATCCAGTTCGACCACGACCAGCTCTCGGTGTTCGGCATCGGCGAGGAGCTGGCCGAGGCGGAATGGCGGGGCGTGGTCCGCCAGCTGCTGGCCCAGGGCCTGATCGCCGTCGAGGGTGAGTACGGCACGCTGGTGCTCACGGAGGAGAGCGGAGCCGTTCTCGGCCGGGAGCGCGAGGTGCTGCTGCGCAAGGAGGCCGGGAAGCCGGCCTCCCGCTCCTCCTCGTCGAAGGGCGAGCGGAAGGCGAAGTCCTCGGCAGCCGCAGCCGAGCTCCCGGCGGAGGCCCTCCCGCTCTTCGAGGCACTGCGCGCCTGGCGCGGCGCCCAGGCCAAGGAGCTGGGCCTGCCCGCGTATGTGATCTTCCACGACGCGACGCTGCGCGAGATCGCGACCCTGCGTCCGTCGTCGCTCGGCGAGCTGGGCGGGATCAGCGGCCTGGGCGAGAAGAAGCTGGCGACGTACGGGGAAGGGGTGCTGGAGGTGCTGGCGGGGCTTCCGGGCGCCTCGGAACCCGCGGACCCTGCGGAACCCGCGGAAGCACCCCCGGCCGCCCCCGCCCAGGCGGCCCCGGCCCCGGCCCCGGCGGCCCCGGCCCCGGCCCCGGCGGCCCCGGCCCCGGCGGCCCCGGTCCTGGCCGCCTCGGTCCGGGAGCAGGCTGCCCCGGCCGCCGATCCGGAGTTCGGCTGGGACGAGGAGCCGCCGGAGTACGAGTGAGACGAGGCGCCCGGGTGCGGCGGATCTACTGCGGGTCCGCCGCCCGGCGCCGCGAGACGATGGCGGTGAGGTCGAGGTCGATGGCGAAGGGCGCGGACACCTTCATCCGATCGTGGAAAATTCCGGTCGAGGTGTACGCCCCCGTCGCCGGCTCCAGCTCGAAGACGTAGACGACCGCGCGGCCGTCCTGGTTCTCCACCCGCCAGTAGTGCGGGATCTTCGCCCGCGCGTACTTCACGGGCTTGGTCTCCCGGTCACGGGTAATGGACTCGTCGGACACGACCTCGATCGCGAGCAGCACGCTGCTCGCGGGGAACCGGGTCTGCCGCAGACTCTCGACCGCGTCGGCGCGCACGACGACCACATCGGGTTCGGGCCGGTTCTGGAAGTCGACGTCGATGGTGAATTCCCGGAAGACCTCCAGATCGAACGGCGCAACCGACTGCAACTGCCACTTGAGGTAGTCGATCGCGCGCTCATGGAATACGGTCTGCGGACTCACGAAAACCAGGCTCCCGTCGATCAGCTCCGTATGCGGAGGCAGATGGGGAAGCGTGTCCAGGTCATCGGCGGTCCAGCCGCCCACGGGCGGGACCGCCCACCGCGGCTCGGGGGCCTCGGGATCGACGCTCATCAGTGCTCCCATGTGCCGGAGTCTGGCGGGTTCACCCAGCGTATCCGCAAGGAACCGGCTCCGGCTTGCCCAAACGTGTGAACGAGTCACGCGCCGTTGACCACCCCCGCACCGTCGCCCCGCGCCCCGCGCCCCGCACCGTCGCCCCGCGCCCCGCACCGTCGCCCCGCGCCCCGCAGCGCCGCCCCGCGCCCCGCCCCGGCGTCACGCCGCGCCGGTCCCCGGCGTCACGCCGCGCCGGTCCCCGGCGTCACGCCGCGCCGGTCCCCGTCGTGAAGCCCCGCGAACCGCTCCCGGACCGAACCCGCGTAGCTCTGCCGTACCGCCGGCCGAGCGTAGCCCTGCCGTACCGCCGGCCGGTGGCGGTACCGCGCCGGCAGCGGTGGTCGGGGCAGCGGTCCGCGGGCGGCGTCGGTCCGGGCCGCGCCGGGGTCACGCCGCGGGCACGATCCGTCCGGTGACCTCGCCGAGACCGACCCGGGTGCCGTCGGGCCCCGGGGCCCAGGCCGTGATGGTCACCGTGTCGCCGTCCTCCAGGAACGTCCGCTTGCCCTCCGGGAGTTCGAGCGGGTCGCGCCCGTTCCAGGTGAGTTCCAGCAGGGAGCCCCGCTGGGCCGGTTCGGCGCCGCTGATGGTGCCGGAGCCGTACAGGTCACCGCTGCGCAGGGAGGCGCCGTTGACCGTCATCTGCGCCAGCTGCTGCGCCGCCGTCCAGTACATGGTGGAGAACGGCGGCTCCGAGACGACCTGGCCGTTGATCGCGACGGCGAGCCGCAGGTCGAAGCCGCCGGGCTCCTCCTCGTCCGCGTCGTCGAGGTAGGGCAGCAGGGGGAGGTCGCGGGCGGGCGGGGCGGTCCGGGCCGCGTCCAGGGCCTCCAGCGGGGTCACCCACGCCGAGACGGACGTCGCGAAGGACTTGCCGAGGAAGGGGCCCAGCGGGACGTACTCCCAGGCCTGGATGTCCCGCGCCGACCAGTCGTTGAGCAGGGACAGCCCGAAGACGTGCTCGCGGAAGTCGGCCAGCGGCACCGGCCGGCCCTGCTCGGAGCCGACGCCGACGACGAATCCGACCTCGGCCTCGATGTCGAGCTTGACGGACGGACCGAAGACGGGGGCCGGGTCGGCGGGGGCCTTGCGCTGCCCCGACGGGCGCACCACGTCCGTACCGGAGACCACGACCGTGCCCGCCCTGCCGTGGTAACCGATCGGCAGGTGCTTCCAGTTGGGGGTGAGCGCGTCACCGTCCGGCCGGAAGATCCGGCCGACGTTGGTGGCGTGGTGCTCGCTGGCGTAGAAGTCCACGTAGTCCGCCACCCGGTAGGGCAGGTGGAGCGTCACGGAGTCCACCGGGTGCAGCAGCGGCTCGATGTCCGCGCGGTGGGCCGGCACCGTCACCCAGGCGGTCAGCGCGCGGCGCACATCGCTCCAGGCGGTGCGGCCGGCCGCGAGCAGGGCCATCAGATCGGGCTGGGCCAGCAGTTGGGCGTACGGCGAGCCCAGGGCGAGCGCCGCCGCCCCGGCGTCCAGTACGTGTCCGCCGATGCGGACGCCGACGCGCCGCTCGTCGGGCCGGTCGGGTGTCGAGAAGACACCGTACGGAAGGTGGTGCGGGCCGAAGGGATCGCCCTCGGCCACGTCGAGCGGGCTGCTCTGCTCGGGCATCTGTTGCTGCCTCGCTTTCCAGGTCGCTGTGAGGGACACGTTACGTCGGGGACATCCCCCAGCGGCAGTGTCCCAACCATCCTCAATGCCCGGAAAGTTCCGCCGTATCCCCGCAGTACGGGGAGGTACGCGGGGATACGGCGGTTGCGTTCAGCCCGCCGTGCGCGGGATGCGCTTCTCCCAGGTCCGGTGGAAGACGACCTCGCCGCCCTCCTTGCAGACCACCTCGTTGGAGGTGATGAAGTCGTCCGCGTCGGCGGAGATCTCCGAGCGCGTCTCGACCCGCACGTCCCAGGCCATCTCCGGCCGGTGCAGCCGGACCGTCCAGTCGGAGCGGGTGCGCGCGGACAGCGGGTCGCTCTCCTGGATCGTGTACGTCTCCACCGCGTCCTCGGTGAACTCCAGACCGTCCGGGTAGACGCGCGTGCCGCCGTAACGCGGGTCGACCTCCATCCGCCACTCGCCCTTGGCGACATCGCGGACCACCAGCCGCTCGGGGCGCTGCTCGTCGAGCGTGACGGGGAAGACGACGCCGAGCGGCTCCGACTGCTCGGGCTCCTCGAAGCGGATCGAGGGGTCCTCGGTGTGCCGGCGCACCGGGAGTTCGACGAAGCTGCCGTCGGCGTCCAGGGTGAAGCCCTTGGACCCGGCCTGGGGCCAGATCCACGGCCAGTACGAGGAGGAGACGGCGAGCCTGATCCGGTGGCCGGGCGGGAAGGTGTGCCCGATGCCGTTCAGGTCGAACGTGACGTCCTCGGTCTCCCCGACCGGCCAGTCCTCGGTACGGTCCCGCCCGCCCCGGGCGGCGAGGTTGAGGACGCCGCGGGTGACGAGGGTGGAGGAGCCGTCGGGGGCGACGTCGCAGAGCCGGGCGATCGCCTGGCCACGCGGTACGTCCATCCGGATCCGCAGCCGGACCCGGGGGCGGCCGAGGATCTCGATCGGGGCGCCCTCGACGGGGAATTCGAAGCACACCGACTTGGCGTCCTCGTCACGCTGGTCGGGCGGCAGGTCGGCGTCGTTGCCGAACGGGAAGAACCGCCCGGCGTCCACCCCGGTCTGCTGCGGCGAGTCGACGATCTGCGGCCCGCCCTGGAGTGCGTACGCGACCGGGGCGACGTTCTCCGAGGGCCAGGCGGTGTCCCCGACCCAGCGGCCGGGCAGCGTCTCGTACACCGTCGCGGGCCGGTGCGACTCGCTGATCCAGGACCTCAGCAGCGGCTCCGCCATGACGCCGGTGTCCTTGTCCTTCAGATGCTGGTCCCACCAGCGCAGCGTCTCCTGGAGGAACCCGATGCCGGGCCCCGGCGGCAGTCCGCGGTCGGGGTACTGGTGCGACCAGGGCCCGATCAGCCCGCGGACCTTCGCCGGGTCCAGGTGCTCGACGAGCCGGAGCACGGTGTCGCGGTACGGGTCGTGCCAGCCGCCGACCGCGAGGACGTTCGCTGTGATCGCGGAGTAGTCCTCACAGACGCTGCCGTGCTTCCAGTAGTCGTCGCGGGTCTGGTGCGCCAGCCAGGTGTGGATGAAGGGGTCGACGGCTTCGAGCCGGTTCAGCCACATGGTCCGCCAGTCGTCGCCGACGTCCGCCGGGTCCGGCGGACGGCAGACGAAGGCCAGCATGGTCGCCGCCCAGGCGTGCATGTCCACGGCGAGGACCGATCCGCCCATGTAGTGGACGTCGTTGTCGTAGCGGTCGTCGGCCGAGCACACGGTGACGATCGCCTTCAGCGGCTCGGGGGCGAGCGCGGCGATCTGGAGCGAGTTGAAGCCGCCCCACGAGATGCCGAACATGCCGACCCGGCCCGAGCACCACTCCTGCCGCGCCAGCCAGTGGATGACGGCGACCCCGTCCGCGAGCTCCGTCGCGTCGTACTCGTCGCCCGGCATCCCCTCGCTGTTGCCGTGCCCGCGCACGTCGACCCGGACCGAGGCGTAGCCGTGGCCCGCGTACCAGGGGTGGCGCTGCCAGTCGCGCGGCGCGGTCCAGTCGCTCAGCCGGTAGGGCAGGTACTCCAGCAGCGCGGGTACGGGTTCGTCGGTGACCGGCCGCCAGATCCGGGCGTACAGCTGGGTGCCGTCCGGCAGCGGGATGTAGAGGTCCTCGCGGGTCGTCTCGTACGGGAAGGAGGTCTGGATGTGCATGGGGGGATACCTCAGTGGACGGGGTGCATGGTGCGCCTGAGCCAGGGTGCGGCGGCGATGACGGCCACACCGGCCGCCACCGCGATGGCGCCATTGACACCGAAGTAGGCGGGGTTGGAGACCTCGCCGTACAGCTTCACGATCTGTGCCTGGATGCCGTTGGCGAGGGCCAGGGAGAGGAACCAGAGGGCCATCGTCTGGCTGGCGAACGCCTTCGGGGCGAGCTTCGTGGTCGCGGACATGCCGGAGGTCTCCAGCAGGATGTCGCCAAGCCCGAGCAGCAGGTACGAGCCGACGATCCACCAGGCGGCCATCTTGTAGGTGTCGCCGGAATGCCCGGAGGTGGGCAGGACCATCAGCAGGAACGAGAGCCCGCCGAGGATCACCCCGATCGCGATCTTGTTGGACGCGTGCGGCTGGCGCGGGCCCATCTTCGCCCACACGGCCGCCACCACCGGGGCCAGTGCCACCTCGAAGGCGCCGAGCGCGGAGGCGTACCAGCTCGCCGGGAAGTGGAAGCCGAAGATCTCGGCGCGGGCGTTGGTCGACGCCAGCAGGATCATCGTCGAGTACGCCTGGAAGAGGATGAAGTTGAAGACGACGGAGGCCAGGAACAGCACCACGTACGGGCGCAGCCTGCCGCGTTCCTCCGCGGTGACCCGGGGGCTCCTGAACATCACCGCGAAGTACACGACCGGTGCGATCACGGAGACGAGGGTGAGCAGGTCGACGAAGCGGTCCATCGTCAGCCAGCCCGCCAGGGCCAGTGCGGTGGCGACTGCGGCGACCACGACGACACCGATGACGATGAGCCGCACCGCCCGGCGCATGGGCCCGGGGGCCAGCGCGAATTCGGCGGTCTTCTTACGCCCGGCCAGGTGACGGCGGCCCAGTACGTACTGGATCAGGCCGAGCGTCATACCGAAGGCGGCGGCCGAGAAGCCCCAGTGCCAGCTCGCGTGGTCACCGAGCCAGCCGGTGACCAGCGGGCCGAGGAACGCGCCGATGTTGATGCCCATGTAGTAGAGGGCGAAGCCGGCGTCGCGGCGCTCGTCGTCGGTGCGGTAGAGCTTGCCGACCATGGTGGCGACATTGGGCTTGAGCAGGCCCGTTCCGGCACTGATCAGACCGAGCCCGACCCAGGTCATGGCGTCGGTGGGCACAGCCATGGCGTAGTGGCCGATGGCGATGAGGATGCCGCCGTACAGGACGGCGCGGTACGAGCCGAGGATCCGGTCGGCCAGCCAGCCGCCGGCCACGGAGACCAGGTAGACGAGCGTGCCGTACGCGGCGGAGACGGAGGCGGCGGTGCCGGCCTCCATCCCCATGCCGCCGTGTCCGACAGTGTCGGCGAAGTAGAGGACCAGGATCGCCTGCATGCCGAGGAACGAGAACCGCTCCCAGACCTCCAGGCCGGACAGGGTCATCAGACCCCGTGGCTGGCCGAAGAAGGCATGGTCGTCGCCCGGTGGCGGCTGGGTCGGTTCGGTGTCGGTGGCGGTGTGGGACAAAGGGACAACTCCTGATCGTATGAGCTGATCCCGAACATACCGGCGGTGGCGGGAAGGCGCCCACGGTGATCCAAAGGGGACCGGATACGCTGACTTGAGTGAGGACAGCGACACATCGACATTCCGTGTGATCGTCAGCAGACAGGAGATCCCCTCGTGACCGTCGTCGGGCCGTTCGGACTGAGCGTGCGGGACCAGGCTCTTGAGGCCGGTGTCCAGGCCGGTTTGGCTGCTGTCGAGTCGGGGCTGCTCGATGCCACCAAGAGCGAGGTGCCCTTCATCACGGAGGCCGCGCAGCACCTGGTGCGCGCGGGCGGCAAACGGTTCCGTCCCCTGCTGGCGATGCTCGCCGCCCAGTTCGGTGACGCCGACGCCCCGGGCGTGGTGCCCGCCGCCGTGGTCGTCGAGCTGACGCACCTCGCGACGCTGTACCACGACGACGTGATGGACGAGGCCGACGTGCGGCGCGGCGTCGACAGCGCCAATTCCCGCTGGGGCAACTCGGTCGCCGTGCTGACCGGTGACTTTCTCTTCGCGCGCGCGTCGCACATCCTGGCGGACCTCGGACCCGAGGCCGTCCGCATCCAGGCCGAGGCGTTCGAGCGCCTGGTCACCGGCCAGATCCTGGAGACCGCCGGCCCGCGCGACGGGCGCGACCCGGTCGAGCACTACCTCGACGTGATGCGCGGCAAGACCGGCTCGCTGATCGCCGTGGCCTGCCGCTTCGGCGCGATGATGTCCGGTGCCGACGAGTCGGCGACCGACATCCTCACCCAGTACGGGGAGCGCCTCGGCGTCGCCTTCCAGCTCGCCGACGACGTCCTCGACATCGCGTCCGACTCCCACGAGTCCGGCAAGACCCCCGGCACCGACCTCCTCGAGGGCATCCCGACCCTGCCCGTCCTCCACCTGAGGGCGCAGGCCGCGGCCGACGGCAAGCCGGACGACCTGGAGCTCGTCGAGCTGCTGGACGGCGATCTGAACGAGCCCGGCAGGCTCGACGACGCGCTGCGCCGGCTGCGCGCCCACCCCGCGCTCGACCAGGCACGACGCGACACGGTCCGTTACGCCCAAGAGGCGCGGGCCACCCTGAGGCCGCTGCCCTCGTGCTACGCGAAGGACGCCCTCGAAGAGATGTGCGACGCCGTGGTGCACCGCGCGGGCTGAGTGTCCGTCTCCACCGACCCCTACGGGACGGCGGAGGAACGCCCCCTCGGTGTCATCCCGGAGAGGTACGCGGAGTTGCTCCCGCGGGCTGACGCCTGGAGCCGCCCGATTTGGTCAGATGGAGAACAACCACTCCTGACCAAAACGGGTGAGAATGGCGGCACGGAGTGGACGAGTGCATCCGGACGGAAGCCGCCGACCACGGAGGTAGGGCACACATGGCACCGAACGACAGCGCAGGCACCAACGGCACGGCAGCGCCCGGCACCACGGGCGCCGTCGCGGGCCGCCGGAAGGCGGTGCGCTACATCGTCCCGGTCGCGGTGGCGGGAGTGGCGGCCGCGACGATCGGGCTGGTCCCGGCGCTCGCCAGCTCGGGCGATCCCGATCTGCCGAAGATCACCGCGCAGGAACTCATCGAGAAGATCGCCGCCTCGGACACGCAGCAGCTCTCCGGCACGGTGAAGATCAGCACCGACCTCGGCATCCCGTCGCTGGGCGGGCTGGCCGGCTCCTTCATCCCGGAGGGCGCGGGCGACAAGGGCTCGGCGAGCGCCGACCCGCAGACGAAGCTCACGGAACTGGCCTCCGGCACGCACACGCTCCGGGTGGCCGCCGACGGCCCCGACAAGCAGCGGGTGTCCATCCTGGACAAGGCGTCCGAGTACAGCCTGATCCACAACGGGGACCAGGTCTGGGCGTACGACAGCAAGTCGAACGCGGTCTACCACGCCAAGGACAACGGCGGACAGGGCAAGGCCGGAAGGGGCAAGGAGCAGGCCGCCCCCGACGGCGTACCCACCACCCCGAAGGCCCTGGCCGAGCAGGCGCTGAAGGCCGCCGACGGCACCACGTCCGTCACGGTCGGCGGCACCGCGCAGGTCGCCGGGCGCGACGCGTACCGCCTGGTCATCAAGCCCGAGCAGAGCGGCTCCACGATCGGCTCGATCACGGTCGCGGTGGACGCGGAGAACGGCACGCCGCTCAAGTTCACCCTGCAGCCCAGCAGCGGTGGCAAGGCGGCGATCGACGCCGGGTTCACCTCGGTCGACTTCAAGAAGCCCGACGCCTCCTCGTTCTCCTTCACCCCGCCCAAGGGCGCGAAGGTGACCGAGGCGGACGAGGCGGAGGGCCACGCGAAGGCCGAGGCCGGGAAGGCCGCCGAGAAGGCGAAGGGCGACCTGAGCGCGTTCGAGGGCATGAGCGGCATGGACGGCATGCATGGCGCGAACGGCATGAACGTGATCGGCAAGGGCTGGAACAGCATCGCCGAGATCAAGACCCCCGGCGGGGCGGCCCTCCCGTCGAAGGAGTCCGGCGACCTGCCGGCCGAGGCCCAGGGCTTCCTGGACTCCGTCGGCGACAAGGTCACCGGAAAGTTCGGCTCGGGCACGGTCTTCAAGACCCGCCTGGTCAACGCTCTGATGACGGACGACGGCCGGGTGTACGTCGGCGCGGTCACCAAGGACGCGCTGGTGAACGCGGCGAACAACGCCGGCTGACACCACGTCGTACGCCGTCTCGCGCAACGGTTCCGCCCCGTCCCGCCGTAGCCTCCGTACGGCAGGGCGGGGCGGACGCGATCTGGGGAGCACACATGACAGGGGCCGACACCGCGCCCGTGATCGAGACGCAGGGTCTCACCAAGCGCTACCGGGGCGGTCAGCTAGCCGTGGACGGGCTCGACCTCACGGTCCCCGGCGGCAGCGTCTTCGGCTTCCTCGGGCCCAACGGCTCCGGGAAGACCACCACGATCCGGATGCTGATGGGCCTGATCGACCCGACGTCCGGCACGGCGAGCGTCCTGGGCCGCCCCATGCCGGGCTCGGCCCGCACGGTGCTCCCGCACGTCGGGGCGCTGATCGAGGGCCCCGCGCTGTACGGGTTCCTGAGCGGCCGGGACAACCTCGTGCGCTACGACTGCGCCGACCCCACCGCCGATCCGCGCACCCGGAGCGCCCGCGTCGGCGACGCCCTGGAGCGGGTCGGCCTCGCCGCCGCGGCGGGCAAGAAGGCCCGGGCCTACTCGCTCGGCATGAAGCAGCGGCTCGGCCTCGCCGCCGCCCTGCTCCGGCCCCGCCGGCTCCTCGTCCTCGACGAGCCGACCAACGGCCTGGACCCCCAGGGCATGCGGGAGATCCGCGCCCTCGTCCGGGAACTGGCCGCCGAGGGCACCACGGTCTTCCTCTCCTCCCACCTCCTCGACGAGATCGAGCAGGTCTGCACCCACGCGGCGGTCATGGCCCGCGGCCGGCTGATCACCCAGGGGCCCGTCGCCGACCTCGCCGCGGGCACCCTCGGCCGGCTCGCCGTCACCACGCCCGACCCGGCCGACGCAGCCCGCATCCTGAAGGAGCACGGCATCACCGGCATCACCCTCGACGGCGACCGGGTGCGGGCCGACGCCCCGGCCGGCACCGTCGAACTCGCCGACCTGAACGCCGCCCTGGTCCACGGCGGCATCCGGGTCCGGTCCTTCGGCGTCGAACGGGCCTCACTGGAGGACGCGTTCGTCGCACTCACCGGAGAGGGATTCGATGTCGCAGGCTGAACTCGCACCGGCCGGGGCCACCGCGGACCGGCGCAACCCGCTGTGGACGCTCGGCATCCTGCGCTCCGAACTGACCACCACCCTGCGCCGATGGCGCACCCTCGCCCTGCTCGGCGTGCTGGCCGCCGTCCCCGTACTGATCGGGATCGCGGTCCGCATCGAGACGGCCGACGGCTCGCCGACCGGCCCCGGCGGTGGCGGTGGAGGGCCCGCGTTCCTCTCCCAGGTCACCAACAACGGCCTCTTCCTGGTCTTCGCCTCCCTCGCCGCGACCCTCCCGGTCTTCCTCCCGATGGCGGTGGGCGTCATCGCGGGGGACTCGGTCGCGGGCGAGGCCAACGCGGGAACCCTGCGCTATCTCCTGGTCGCACCGGCCGGCCGCACCCGGCTGCTGCTCGCCAAGTACGCATCCACCCTGGCCTTCTGCCTGATCGCGACCCTCGTCGTGGCGGCGTCCGCGCTGGCCGTGGGCGCCCTGCTCTTCCCCGTCGGCGACGTCACGACGATCTCCGGCACCCGGATCGGCTTCGGCGAGGGGATGCTCCGCGCGGGACTCGTCGCCGTGGCGGTCGCGGCGTCACTGATCGGCTTCGCGGCGCTCGGGCTCTTCGTTTCGACCCTCACCAACAGTGGGATCGCGGCGATGGCGGCGACGGTCGGCGTGCTGATCACCGTACAGATCGTGGACACCATTCCGCAGCTGAGCGGGGTCCACCCGTATCTCTTCCCGCACTACTGGCTGTCCTTCTCGGACCTGCTGCGCGAGCCGTTCTACTGGGACGAGGTGCTGAAGAACCTGGAGCTGCAGGCGCTGTACGCGGCGGTGTTCGGCTCGGCCGCCTGGGCCCGGTTCACGGCGAAGGACATCACGGCCTGACGGGAGCGGCTCCGGCACCCGTACCGTCGGCCGGCGAGCCGTCCCCCGATCGGCTCGTCGCGGCACGAACGGCACGAACGGTGCGAAAGGTAAGGAACGAGCCGACACGGTACGTTCCGTTTCCCGCTTGAGCATTGTTCGACTTCTGGCGACGGACTGTCAACAAGGATTGGCTCGAACAGACCTATGCTCACCGAATGATCACATCGCCGAGTTCGCTGCGCCGGAGCGAGAGCTCACGCAGGGCGACGCTGGAGGCCGCCCTCGACCTCTGTACGGAGAAGGGGTACGGCCGCGTCACGGTCGAGGCCATCGCGGCCCGGGCCGGTGTCAGCAAGAAGACGATCTATCGCTGGTGGCCGTCAAAGAGTGCGGTGCTGCTGGAGGCGTTCACGGAGACACTGGTCACCGCGACACCGTTCTCCGACACCGGCGACATCGCCACGGACCTGCGCACCCATGTGACGGGCGCGGTCAGAGTGCTCTCCATCCCGCCCTTCGGCCCCGCGTACGCCGGAATACTCTCCGAGCTCCACCACGACGACGCGCTGGCCGAAACGGTCCGCACCCAACTGATCGAGCCCCGCTTCGAGGCGGCGGTCGACCGACTGCGCGCCGCCCAGGAACAGGGCCAGATCCCGCCGGGCGCCGATCTGCGGCTGGCGGTGGAGATGCTCTACGGACCGGTCTACTACCGCCACGTCCTGCGCAAGCCGATGCAGGACGCGGAGACGGTGGGGGCCCTGGTCGAGCACGTGCTGCGGTCGATGGGGGCTGCGGAGAGCTGACGGGCGGGCCGTTTGCGCGGCTGCTCCGCGTGCTTGAGCACAGCCATGCCTGGAAAACCCCTGCGAGCAAACGGGGTTAGGGTGCGCTCCTCGCCGTCACGGATCCGCTGGGCGCGACCACCCGCATCCGCTGTGACGCGGCCGGTCTTCCGGTCGAGGTCACCGGCCGCGTCACGCACGTCAACGCTGCCACCTGGCAGGAGTCGTACGCCTACGAGCAGGCGGGCAACCAGACGGAAGCGGCCTCTCAATTCTTCGGCGAGCGGCCGAAGATGCGTTCCAGGACCACCGCGACCCCGTCCTCCTCATGGGACAGCGTCACCTCGTCCGCGGCGGCGCGCAGGAGCGGGTGGGCGTTGGCCATCGCCACGCCGTATCCGCAACTGCGGAACATCGGCAGGTCGTTGGGCATGTCCCCGAAGGCGATCGCGGTCATCGGGTCCAGGCCCAGGTGCTCGGCGGCCGCCGCGATTCCGGCGCCCTTGTCGACCCCGTACGGCTGAAGCTCGACGGTCCCCGGCCCGGAAAGGGTCACGGTGGCGAGGTCGCCTACTGCTGCGTGGGCGGCGGCTGCCAGGGCGTCGTCGCCCAGATCCGGGTGACGGATCAGCGCTTTGATGACCGGGGCGGCCCACAACTCGTCCCGGTGTTGGGCACGCTGGGCCGGCAGCGCGGGGTGCGGCATCCGGTAGCCGGGCTCGATCAGGGTCTGGCCGTCGGGCCCGTCCTGGTCCACCGCCGCGAAGACCTGGCCGACCTGTGCCTCGATCTTGCCGAGCGCCGCGTCGGCCAACTCCCGGTCAAGGGTGACCGTGTGGACGATGTGCCCCGCCCCGGCGTCGTACAGCTGCGTGCCCTGACCGCAGACCGCGAGCCCCCGGTAGTCCATGGCCGCGAGCAGTTCCCGCACTCCAGGCACCGGCCGGCCGGTCACCACGAGGTGCCGGGCTCCGGCGGCTGCGGCGAGGCCGAGCGCGGCGCGGGTGCGGGGGCTCACGGAGTCGTCGCGGCGCAACAGGGTGCCGTCCAGGTCCGTGGCGACGAGGGCATATGCGGGCGGGATGGGCATGGGTCAAGCCTAGGGATCTCCGATTCCCGCTGTACGGCCCTGACCTGCGGCGATGGTTCGGTATGGGGAGGAGGTCCGGAGGATTTGGGTCCGTAGTGGGAGGAAACGTACCGGCTGCGTGCCGGGCGCCGGAGCAGAGGCGGGGGAATCCGGGCACGACCTAGAGTGCCGCCATGCCTCCGTCTGATGTTCTAAGGAAAATCTCGCTCAGGGAGGAGATCTCGTCGATGCGGCTGCGGCAGCAGCATCGGCGGCGCTCGCGTCAGCGTCGGTTCGCCACGGCTGCCGCAGCCGGTCTCGCCGTGATCGCCGGAGGCTTATGGCCGCTCCTGGGCACCGGGCCGCAGCCGGGCGACCATGCGCCCATGGCCATATGCGCCGTCGACGGCACCACCCTGCGCGCCGACGTGGACGCGGATGGGCACCTGGACGAGATTCTCTACCAGAAGGGCGAAGGTGCCGGCTCGGTGGTCTTCCGGGGAGGCGATCACCGCACCACTGTCAGTGTGGGCGATGCCCGCGGGTTCTGGCAGAAGCTGCGAGGTGCGCCGAAGGAGGACATGGCGACGCGGGGAGCCTTCGGCGACTTCGACGGTGACGGGTACCTCGATCTGGCGCTCTTCTCCAGTCAGGGCGACGCCGGCGACAGCCCGCGGGACAGCATGCTGGCGCACGAGGTGCACTACGGGCCTCTCGCCGGCGACCTGACCAGTCACCGGACCGGCACCATCCGCATGGGTAGCCCGGCGTTCGTGTTCGGGGTGTGGGTCACCGACACCGACCACGACGGCCGCGCTGAGCTCCAGGTCCTCCAGTCGAGCGGGGACGGCGTGGCTGTCCGCCATGTCGGTCGTCAGCGTGACAGCGGGATCTCCGTGAGCGGCGAGGAGGTCGACTCCTACGCAGGGGCGGATTGGCCCGAGGCAGAGCTCGGCCGGATCGACTTCCCTGCCTGCGCGGCCCGCTAGTGCTGTGCCCGCATAGGTTCGCTGGGTTGGTCGTCGTGGCGGCTGGATGTGCGGTGACGTCCGATCCGACCGCTGGAGGCGCGGTGGCCGAGCCTGTCCGTGTGCGCAGACTGACCGACCAGGAGGGGCAGCGGCTGCAGCGGATCGTGCGCCGGGGCAGCACCAACTCGGTGCGCTATCGGCGCGCGACGATGCTGCCGGCCTCGGCCGGCGGGAATCGGGTGCCGGTGATCGCCCGGCTGGTGGCGGCCGACGAGGACACCGTGCGCGATGTGATCCACCGGTTCAACGAGATCGTCCTGGCCTGCCGGACGCCCCCGCAACACCGCAGCCTGACCAACCGCGAACTTACACAGCCACAGCGCATCATCGGCCCGCTCGTGGCCGAGCGCGGACGACCGAAGCGTTGTGAAGATGATCTCGGCTGGGCAGACCCGGAGCCCCGAACGGGGCCGGTTCAGGAGAAGGACGGTGCCAGAGGAGAACGACTCAGGAGACGAACGGCTCGATCTCCCCCGCGAAGACGATGACCTGATCGATGAGGCTCCGCCGCAGATGGACGACGTCCGTTCCCGCCAGGCGGGGGCCTCCGTCCGGCGTGGTGAACACCCACTGGTACCGGGCCCACTCGTCCGGCACGTCCACCGCCGAACAGCGCACCATCGTGCCGGTGCCCGCGGGGTGGCGCCGGATGTCCAGCACGAACCGCTCGACCGCCTCGATCCCCTCACTGCGGCCCAACGGTCCCCAGAAGACCACGTCCGAGGTCAGGGCCTGGGAGAGCAGCGCAGTCACATAGCTGTCGTCCGAGGCGTTGAACGCGGAGATGAACGTGTCGATCGCGGACCGCGCGGTCTCTTCCTGCTCTTCCTGCATGCACCAGTAATACCAGTCGCCTCGCGGACCGCGCTCGTCCCGTGAGCCGTCTCCCGACCACGGTGAACCATCCCGGTCGCAGCACCAGCGCGAGGACCCGCTGGGCCAGGTGGGCCGGTTGAGCCGCGGTCCAGGTCCCGCCGGGAGGTCAGACGGTGTCGAGGTCGCCGCGCTTGACGCCCGCCACGAAGGAGGCGAAGGCCCCGGCGGGGAGCGTCAGGACAGGGCCGGCCGGGTTCTTGGAGTCGCGTACGGGGACGATGCCGCGCGGGGCGACGAGGTTGGTGGCGACCTCGACGCAGGCGCCGCCGTTGTTGCTGTACGAGGAGGTGTACCAGTGCGGGGATTCGGTCGTCACGGGGTGCCCTTTCGCAACTGCTCGATCATGGCCACGGATGCCGACTGGGAGAGCGCCTCGGCCTGTAGCTGATGGTAGGCCGTAAGCAGCGGCAGTACGAACGTGCTTTCCCGTTCCAGATGGCCCTGTTGGGTCGACTCGGCGTACGACATGAGCGAGCGGTCCGGGAGCGTCAGCATGTAGAGCGGCAGGTCGAACGGGCGGCGGACGCCCATGGCGAACGGGGCGATCTGCAGCACCGTGGTGGGCAGTTCGGCGAACTCGAGCAGGCGCGCCAACTGTGCGTCCATGGCGGCGGGATCGCCGATGGGGCGGCGGATGCAGCTCTCGTCGAGCACGACCAGTACCAAGGGCGTGGGCGTGCGGACCAGTGACGCTTGTCGCTGGGCGACGAGGTCCACTCGCTCAGTTGCCTGGTCGGGCGTGATCGCCCCGCGCTTTACGGCGCTCTCGGCGAGGGCTGCCGCGTACTCCGGGGTCTGGAGCAGACCGGGCATGACGCCCACCTCGTAGAGCCGGATCTCCGCCGCTCGGGCCTCATGACCTACGTACTCCGGGAACCCTTCCAGCAAGGCCGTGTGGCGCGCGGCCCGACCCTGACGCTCGAACTGATCGCCGGTTCCGAACGCCTTGTCGACGCTATGCGAAAAGCGGGGAGTTGGGGACCGGCGCCCAGTTTCGACGGCGGAGATATGAGTCCCGGAGTACCCCGTACGCTCTGCCAGTTCGTCCTGGGTCCAGCCGCGCTCGTCCCGTAACCGGCGAAGACGCTCCCCGAAGGCTGCGGCCGGAGAACTTTCGGGGTTCAGCTCTTTGCGGTTCAACAGTTTCCGCCCAACTCTCCGTGCGGCTGACGCAAGTTGAAGACACCCCGACTCTAGGCCACGCTCGATCCGCTTGGTAGTGGAATGACTACGGAGAGGAATGATCGTGTCCGAAGAGAGCGGTCCGCCGGCCGCACAGGAATCCCCGCAGCCCCCGCCCCCCGGCACGCTCGTCGTGGACGCCAGCCGTGGTGACCGCGATCGCGTGGGGGAGTTCCGCGGAGTCGCCGGCCCCTACTGGATGCTCCGTCCGGCCAGGGGCGGCTCCGAGTGGGAGGCGTCCCCTGAGCGCGTCCGCCCGGCCACGCCCGCCGAGCGCCTCGCCGCCAGGACCGCGCGGGAGAACGCCAGGAGCCGAGGTGAGGTGGCGTGAGCAGTCAGGAGGACGCCCGCCCCGTCGCCTGCCACGAGTGTCAGGAGATCGACCTCGCCGAAGCCGTCGCCAAGCGGGAGCGGGACGCGAGCCGGGAGACCGACTGCCGGGTGCTGCGGGCGCGGCACCGGGCGGCGGAGCACGGGGCGCAGCCGTGAGGCTCGTGTCCGTACGGCTGCTCCCGGTCGGTGTTCAGCCGCGCACGTGGAGTCCGAAGCCCGTGTGGCCCTGCGGCTCCAGGCCGTCCTTCAGGTGCAGGGACGGGATCTCGTAGTCGCCGAAGTTCTGGCGCCGGAACGCGATGGGGTCGGTCGATTCCAGGGTCAGCAGGCGCTGTTCCCACGCCTTGGCCGCGTCCGGGAAGTCCTCGCCGCTCATCCGGTCGGTGCCGTAGAGGACGAACGGCGGCAGTACCTCGATGCCCGGGTAGTAGAGGATGCCGTGCTGGATCGGGAACAGCAGGTCGTCGATGGGGCCGTTGATCCCGCGAGCCGAGTAGTGCGGCTCCATGCCGCCGACCGTCACCGACAGCAGGGCCCTGCGGCCCGCGAGGGTGCCCTCGCCGTAGCGCTCGCCGTACTTGATGTCGCTGTGTTCGCCGACGCCGTACGCGAAGTGGAAGGTGAAGACCCGGTCCACCCATCCCTTGAGGATCGCGGGCATCGAGTACCACCACAGCGGGAACTGGAAGATGATCGTGTCCGCCCACAGCAGCTTCTCCTGCTCGGCGCGGACGTCGTGGGTGAGTGTCCCGGCGTCGAAGGCCCTCCCCGAGTCCCGGCCGACGCTCAGGGGGTTCGAGGCATCGGGGCCGTAGTCCGAGGCGTCCACGACCGCCTTCCAGTTCATCGCGTACAGATCGCTCACCCGTACCTCGTGCCCGGCGGCCTCCAGGGTGGTCACCGCGAGGTCCTTCAGTGAACTGTTCAGCGACTGCGGCTCCGGGTGGGCGTGGACGATCAGGGTCTTCATGGGAACTCCTTCGGGAAGGTCGGGTGCCTTCGATTCAAGGCGTTCCGGCGCCCGGCGTTCAGGGGCGCGTCTTCCGTAGGACCGGACTTCCTGGTATTGGCAGGGCCACCTTCGCGGGGCAGCACTGTGGCCATACTGGAGGGCATGGACGATCTCGCGGGCTTTCTGCGGACCCGGCGTTCCCGGGTCGATCCGGCGGCCGTCGGCATCCCGACCGACAGCCGTCGCAGAGTCGAAGGGCTGCGCCGCGAGGAGGTCGCCCACCTGTCCGGGGTCAGCGTCGACTACTACGTACGCCTGGAGCAGGGCCGCGCGACCCAGCCGTCCGCCCAGGTCCTCGACGCGCTCGCCCGCGTCCTCGGCCTCGACGAGACCGAGTGCGAGCACCTCCACCGGCTCGCCCGGCAGTGCCGCCGCCGCGCGAAGGCGCCGGGCGGGCGGGTCCGGCCGGAGGTGCTGCGCGTCCTCGATCTGGTCGTCGACGCACCCGCGATGATCATGGACCACCGGCTGGACGTCCTTGCCGGGAACCGCCTCGCCGGGCTTCTCTACGGTCGGCCGATGCCGGGTCTGAACACCGCCCGGCACCTCTTCCTGGAGGAGGCCGAGCGCGGTTTCTACGCGGACTGGGAGACCTGCACCCTCGACGCGGTCGGGCACCTGCGGCTGGCCGCCGGTACGTATCCCGACGATCCCCGGCTCGCTTCCCTCATCGGTGAGTTGGCGATGGGCAGCGAGCGATTCCGCCGGCTCTGGGCGCGTGCGGATGTGCGAGCCCGCACCCATGGCCGCAAGGCGTTCCAGCACCCGCTGGTCGGGCTGCTGGAACTGCACCAGGAGAACTTCGCGCTGCCCGGCGAGGGCGGGAGGGAGTTGCTGGTGCTGTCGGCGCCCCCGGGCAGCCCGGCCGAGGACGGGCTGCGTCTGCTCGCGGGCCTGGACGCGGAGAGCGGTGCCGGGCATCCGGCGGTGAATCCGAAGCGGCCTGCCACACTGCGGAGATGAACGGACACTCTCCCGACGGCAACTCTCCCGGCGACGCGCTCAGCGTGAACCGTGCCCTGTGGGACGCCCGGGCCCGTACGCATGGCACGACTCCCAACGACCTTCTCTACGACGTTGATTCGTTCCTGGCGGGCCGGCAGACGCTCTATGGGATCGAGCGGGAGCTCGCCGGCGATGTGACCGGACGGGATGTGCTGCATCTGCAGTGCCACTTCGGTATGGACACGCTCAACTGGGCTCGTCTGGGTGCCACGGTCACCGGGGTCGATTTTTCGTCGACGGCGGTCGCCCGGGCGCGGGAGCTGGCCGAACTCGCGGGGCTGAAAGCCGAGTTCATCGAGGCGGACACGCAGAACCTGCCGTCCGGCCTGGCGGGCAGGTTCGATCTGGTGATCGCCACCTACGGAGTGCTGTGCTGGATCGGGGACCTCGACGCGTGGATGCGCGGTGCGGCGATGGCGCTGCGGCCGGGTGGGAGGCTGGTGCTGGTCGACCTGCATCCCGCCTACCAGACCCTGGCCAGCTACGAGCCGCTCGTGGCCGACTGGCCCTACGGCGGAGGAGAGCCCCAGCGGGAGGTCGTCACGGACACCTATGCGGACCCGGACCATCCGATGGCCGCGCAGGAGGTGGTCGAGTACCCGCACTCGGTGGGCGAGATCGTGACAGCTGCGGCCGGGTCCGGAATGATCGTCGACCGGCTCGTCGAGCACACCGAGGCCGAGATCCCCGGACGCCGCATCCTGCCCCAGGGGCCCGACGGCACTCGTCGGTTCCCGTTCGGTGACACCTATCTCCCGATCCTCTTCTCGCTCCGAGCGCGATCACCCCGAGCGGTCACTGCCTAGCCCTTCCGCGGCGTGGTGGCCCGCCCGCGCCGGATCGAGGCCGAGCGCGCGGGCTCGGGCGGCGTCCGCGCCGTCACCGTGTCGCCGGCGCCATGGCCCGCCCGGTCTGCCACGAGGCCATCGACCACTTGTGCGGGGCTCCCGGCCCTCGGCTCACCGCTCCCGGCCACCCACCGGTCCCGCACGGGTCGGGGAGCCCGCGTGGGCGGGTGGCAGGGCCCCGTACACCACGCTCGCTCATCTGAGCGCACGCATCACGATCTGACCGGCACCTCGCAGGGGCGCCGGCCGAACTCGGCCACGGCGACGAGGTACTTGTCTGTGACGCGGGCATGCCGATCCCGCCCGGCCCGCGCATGGTCGACCTGGCCTTCCGGGCAGGGGTCCCCTCCTTCACGAGGTCCGCACGGCGGCCCCCGGCACGGACCGGCTGCCCGCCGACCGGCTGCCCGGACTGGAATACGTCAGCTACGAGGAGTTGAAGGCCCGCACGGCCGGAGCCGGGATGGTGGTCCGCACCGGCGAGGCGACGCCGTACGCCAACGTGTCCCTGCGGTGCGGGGTCTTCTTCTGATCCGTACGTACGCCTCTTTGCCGGCTCTGACGGCGTGTGGCCCCCTCGTGCACCGCACGAGGGGGCTTCGGGGCGTTCGGCACGGTTCGCGTTCCTCCCGGCTCCGGGCCGACCGCACTCAGGAGTCGTGAAGGACGTTCTCGCTCGGAACGGTGGGTTCCGGAGGCCGGATCGACACCAGGCGGGCGAAAGCCACCACGTTCGACTGGTAGCCGCCCGCAGCCGCGTCGTAGGCGCCGCCGCAGGTGAGCAGGCGGAGTTGGGCGTCCTTCGTCCGGCCGTAGACGCGGGTGCTCGGGAAGTCGCTCTTCTCGAACTCCTCGATCGCGTAGATGCGGAAGGTCGCGACCGTCCGGTCCGCCCGGCGCACGTCGACCGTCGCGCCGGGGCGCAGCGTGTCCAGTCCGGCGAAGGCGGCCGGGCCGGTGGGGGTGTCGACGTGGGCGACCACGATCGCGTTGCCGGGGGAGCCAGGGGTCACCCCGTCCCGGTACCAGCCGGCCAGATTGCGTTCCGCCGGGTCGGGCACGCCGAGCTTGCCCCGGCTGTCCAGGGTCAGGTCCACCAGGGGAGCGCTGACGTGGAGGGCGGGAATGCCGACGCGGAGGGGGCGGGAGGCGGGCAGGGGGGCCGTCGTCGTGGACGCGGCGCCGGACCGGGGGGCGGCGGGGGTGCCGGGCTCCGTCACGGGGGAGCCCAGGAGCAGGACGAGTGCCGCCGCGGCGGCCGGGATCAGCCCGGCCGCCGCGATCAGGCGCGGGAACGGCCGCCGTGACGGCCGTTCCCGCGGGGTGCGCGCGCTCAACCGCGTCGGCGCCGGAGGGTGCGGAGCCCGCCGAGAGCGGCGCTCGCCGCCGCCAGCAGCCCGGCCGCCAGACCCATACCGGCGAGGCCGGTCGATCCGCTGCCGGTCAGGGCCGTGGAACCGTCGCCCGCGTCGACCGGACCGTCGGGCATCGGGCCGTTGCCGTGACCGTTACCGTGGCCACCGCCCCAGTGGCCGTTCCCGGGGCCGTTCCCGTTTCCGTGTCCGGGCGGGGTCGGCTTGGGGTGGTGGGGATGCGTGGGGCTGGGTGACGGGCTGGGCTCCACGTCCTGTGCGGTGATCCGCGTGCGGTCCGTCGCGCTGACGCCGGTGCGCTGCGGCCCGTCGACACCGGCGATGACGACGGTCAGTTCGGTCGTCACGTCGAGTGTGCCCGTGGGCGCGCCCTCGGCGGCGGCGAGGGTGAAGGCGGCGCCGGCCTTTCCGCCGGGCTCCAGCGTGCCGCCGGCCCGGAGGTTGGTCCGCAGTTCGCCGGTGAGCGTGCCGTCCGTCCCCTGGGTCAGGGGGACTTCGGAGCCTTCGGACATGACGGTCAGCTGGTTCGCCTGGAGTCCGGCAGGTCCCTTGAGCGTCAGGTGCGTGCCGATGCCGGGGTACTGCGGTCCGTCGGCCGGGTCGGTGTAGGAGGCGTCGGCCGGGCGGGGGCCGTCCCCCGCCTCGATCTCCTCGGGCACGGTGAGCGCGGCCGTCGCGCGGCCGGTGACGGCGAAGTCCCAGGTGGTGCCCTTGGCGGTGATGTTGTCGACGTAGGTGTTGAGCCTCCCGTTCACGGCGTCGCCGAGCCGGCCGATGTTGGCGATCACCCCGTACGCGCCCTCGCACTCCGCGATGAAGTGCGACAGCGGGGCGTCCCCGCCCGCCGGGATGCCGGCCACGGCGCGCGAGGTCCGCATCACCGAGTCGCCGGTGAACCGGTACTGCTGCCAGGTGTCCGGCTTCAGTGCCTCGCCCTGCACGTCCGTGTTGCTGCCGGGTTCGAACGACAGGGTGGTGAATCCGCCGCAGGAGGCCGGGAGTTGCAGGTTGGCGCCGATGTTGGTGACGCTGGAGCCCTCGGTGGAGGTGTACGCCCAGTACGAGATGCCCGCGTCCAGCAGCGGCTGCATGGGCTCGGGCGTCCAGGTCGCGTTGAAGTAGTGGGCGGCCTGGGCCTGCTCGCCGGGGCCGATGGCCAGGCGCAGGCTGCCGTTCAGGTGGACCGGGTCGGGCTTGGGGGAGACCTCCTGGATGCCGGGGTCCCGGTCGGGGGTCGTCTCCTGGAGCCGGAACCAGGGGCCCGTCGGGCCGAGGCCCGACGGGTGGACGGTCTGCACGGTGTCGTCCGCGCCCGCGGTGGGAGCGATTCCGCAGGCGAGGAGCGTCAGGGCGGAAAGGGCGGCGGTGGTGGTCGCGGTGCGCAGGAGCGTGCGTGACGTCCCGGAGGTGCGCAGGGGTCGGGTCATAAGTGTGAGGAGAATATAAACTGTGCGTCAGCGGGTGGTGACCCGCCGTAACGAGTTCAAGCTCGCTCCAATGCCGCAGCGCTCAGGTACTGCGCGACCGCCCGCACGTCCGTGGCGGGGGCGATCAGTCCGACGTGGTTGTCCGGGCGGATCAGGACCAGGACGTCCTCGCCGGGCGCGATGCCGTACGCCGAGCGGGCGTGGCCGTCGTCGTCGGCCAAGCCGTGCGTGCCGCCCGCGTCCACTCCGTACGCCAGCAGTTCGCCCTCATGCGCCGCCGACGCCTCCCGCAGCGCGGCTGCCGTGCCCGCGCCGAAGCCGAGCAGGGTGAAGTGCGGCCCGGCGAAGGCCTCGAACAGCCGGCGGGGGGCGCCGGTGGCCACATCGCGGCAGGGCGCGTCCGGGGCGCGGTCGCCCGCCCGCAGCCGGGGTGTGGCGCCGAGGCGGGCCAGTGAGCTCCAGCGGTAGCCGTCGCCCAGGCCGTTGGTGCGCGGAGCCACCGCCGTGTCCAGGCCGCCGCCCGGCTCCTTGATCGCCTCCAGCGTGGCCCGCAGCCGTTCCGCGCTGAGGTTCAGGACGTCGGCCGCGACGGGCAGTCGCTCCTCCTCGTACGTGTCGAGCAGGGCCGGATCCGCCTGCCCGGAGGCGACCCGGGCGAGCTTCCAGCCGAGGTTGTACGCGTCCTGGATGCCGGTGTTCATGCCCAGCCCGCCCGCGATCGAGTGCACATGCGCGGCGTCGCCCGCCAGGAACACCCGGCCCACCCGGTAGCGGTCCACCATGCGCTCGTTGACCCGGTAGGTGGAGAGCAGGGCGGCCTGCGACAGCAGGTCGCCCGGCAGCCCCGTGTGCTTGGCGAACAGCCGCTGGAAGCTCTCCAGCGACGGCGGTACGGGGGCGCCCGAGGCGTCCGTCTCGGGACCGGCCTGGAACCACCAGCCCGACCGGGTGCCGGGGATCGGGCAGAGCATCACGGCGCCGTCCTCGTCGAACCACTGGTGCCAGAAGCCGCGGTCCGGCCCCTCGGCCTCGACGTCGCCGCAGACCATCATCTGCGTCTCGTCCGTCTTCCCCTCGAACGGGATGCCGAGCAGTTTGCGCACCGCGCTGTGGCCGCCGTCGCAGCCGACGACGTACCGCGCCTCGATCTCGCCGCCGTCGGCGAGCGTGGCGGTCACGGACATGTCGCCCTGCGCCAGGCCCACGAGTTCGCGGCCGAGCCCGACCCGTACGCCGTACGTCTGGAGCCGGTCCCGCAGGACCTCCTCCAGTCGCCACTGGGCGATCATCCGGGGCCGGGCGTAAGGGGAGTCCGGTGTCGGGTGCACGTCCGCGAAGGGGGCGGCGTCGGCGATCGCCACCCCGCCCCGGTACTTGCGCATGGGCAGCGGCGCGGCCCCGGCGGCCAGTGCCTCCTCGGCGACTCCGAGGTCCTCCAGGACCTCCAGTGAGCGCGAGTTGGGCCCCTTGGCCCGTGAACTGCGCGGGAACTGCGGGGCCTTGTCGATGATCGCCACGTCGACGGCCCGCCGGGCGAGATCGATGGCCAGGGTCAGTCCGGTCGGTCCGGAGCCGACGATCAGCACGGTGGTCGGGGATGTGGGCATGCGTACTCCTCGGGTGCGGGCGCGGGCGCGAGGCCGTGGACACCAAGGGAAACGCAACTAAGTTAAAAAAGCAACTAGGTAATGAGTCGCGGGGTGGCAGGCGTCTCCGCCTCGGCCGGGGTGGCCTGCTTCGCCGCGGCCAGCCGTGCGGCCTGTGCCTGCGCCCGCGTACGCCGTGACGTCCGCAGCGCATCCCAGGTCAGTAGCGTGAGGGCCAGCCAGACCAGCGCGAAGCCCGCCCAGCGCTCCGGCGGCATCGCCTCGTGGAAGTAGACGATCCCGAGGATGAACTGGAAGACCGGCGCCAGGTACTGCAACAGGCCGAGCGTGGAGAGCGGCACCCGGATCGCGGCCGCCCCGAACAGGACCAGCGGGACGGCGGTCACCAGGCCGGTCGCCGCGAGCAGTGCGGCATGGCCGGCGCCCCCGGAGAGGAAGGTCGAATCGCCCTGCGCGCCCAGCCACACCAGATAGCCGAGCGCGGGCACGAACAGCACCGCGGTCTCGGCGGTGAGCGACTCCAGGCCGCCCATGTTGACCTTCTTCTTCACCAGCCCGTACGTCGCGAACGAGAAGGCCAGGGTCAGCGAGATCCACGGCGGCTGCCCGTAGCCGATCGCCAGCACGAGCACCGCCGCGACGCCCGTACCGACCGCCACCCACTGTGCCGGGCGCAGCCGTTCGCCGAGGAGCAGGACGCCCATGGCGATGGTGACCAGCGGATTGATGAAGTAGCCGAGGGACGCCTCGACGACATGTCCGTTGTTCACGGACCAGATGTACAGGCCCCAGTTGACGGTGATCACGGCCGCGGCGACGGTGATCAGCCCCAGCTTCCTCGGCTGCCGCAGCAGCGCGCCGATCCAGGCCCAGCGGCGCAGGACGAGCAGCGCGATGCCGACGACGCCGAGGGACCAGACCATGCGGTGGGCGAGGATCTCGACCGCGCCGGACGGCTTCAGCAGGGGCCAGAAGAGCGGGACGACACCCCACAGGCCGTAGGCCGTGACGCCGGACAGGAGTCCGGCCCGCTGTTCGTTCTTACCCTTCACGGGCCCCTCCTGGCAGGTGTCCGTCGACGACTCCGTCAACCTGACGAAGGTAGCGCCGACGGGGTCCGGTGTCATTGCCGTATCGCCAGACGGTCATGACACCGGGCCCGGGGTCCCGTGGGTGCTTCCTGCCGTACGCCGCCTACTGGGCGGCGACCGCCGCCGCGACGGTCTCGGCGAGCGGCGTCGTCGGGCGGCCGATCAGCCGGGCCAGGTCACCGCCGGTGTGGGCCAGCAGCCCGCGCCGGATGCCCTCGTCCACGCCGACGAGGATCGCCGCGAAGCCCTCGGGCAGGCCGGCCCCGACCAGGATCTCCTGGTGCGCGGCGCCCGGGACGTTCTTGTACGCGATCTCCTTGCCGGAAGCCTTGGCGACCTCGGCCGCGTACTCCGTGAGCGACCAGGCGACGTCCCCGCTCAGCTCGTAGGCCTTGCCGAGGTGGCCCTCGCCGGTCAGGACGGCCGCGGCCGCGGCCGCGTAGTCGGCGCGGGTGGCCGAGGCGACCCTGCCCTCGCCCGCGTTGGCCACGACGGCGCCGTGGGCCAGGACGGGGGCCAGGTTCGCGGTGTAGTTCTCCGTGTACCAGCCGTTGCGCAGGAACGTGTACGGCAGGCCGGAGTCGAGGATCAGCTGCTCGGTCACCTTGTGCTCGTCGGCCAGCGCGAAGTCCGCGTCGGGGCCGCCCAGGACGCCGGTGTACGCGAGCTGCGCCACGCCCGCCGCCTTGGCCGCGTCGATGACCGCGGTGTGCTGCGCGACGCGGCTGCCGACCTCGTTGCCGGAGATGAGCAGCACGCGGTCACCGGTCCGGAAGGCGTCGGTCAGCGTCTCGGGGCGGCTGTAGTCGGCGATGCGGAGCTCGACGCCGCGGGCGGCGAGGCCGGCGGCCTTCTCCTTGTCGCGGACGACGGCGGCGATCCCGCTCGCGGGGACGGTGGTCAGCAGCTGCTCGACGACGAGGCGGCCGAGCTCTCCGGTGGCTCCGGTGACGACGATGCTCATGGGGTGTTTCTCCTCTTCGGGTGCTTATGTTCCTGTTCAGGCGTTCTGATACTCACCTTAAGGGTGGCACTAACCAAGCGAAAGTACCCACTTTGAAGTAAGGTACCGACATGAGCGTAAGCAACATGGAGCGACGGCCCGACGCGCGGCTCGGTGAGCGGCTCGCGGCGAGGCCCGATGGGCGCCCGGATGCGCGCACCGATGGGCGCCCCGATGTGCGGGAGCCGATGTGCCCCTCCCGGCTGGTCCTCGAACACGTCACCAGCCGCTGGGGTGTCCTGGTGCTCGCGGCCCTGCTGGAGCGCTCGTTCCGCTTCAGCGAACTGCGCCGCGAGGTCGGCGGCGTCAGCGAGAAGATGCTGGCGCAGACCCTCCAGACCCTGGAGCGCGACGGCTTCGTGGACCGGGACGCCAAGCCGGTGATCCCGCCGCGGGTCGACTACACGCTCACCGACCTGGGCCGGGAGGCGGCGGAGCAGGTGTGGGCTCTGGCGCGCTGGTCGGAACGGAGCCTGGACGCGGTGGACGCGGCGCGCGTGACGTACGACGCGCGCAAGGAGGGCCGGGCCTCCGCCTGAGCGGTGGTGCGTTCGGCCGTCAGGCCGGCCGGTGCCGGTGCCGCTCCTCCAGCGCGCGCAGCTCCCGCGAGACGTCGAACGGCAGGATCGTCACCACCACGTGCGGCAGTTGTGTCAGCGATTTCGCCATCTTCTCGCCCGTGCCCCGGTGCAGCATCTTGCCGAGTGCGTTGCTGTACGTACGCCGGGGCACCAGGACCGTCAGCCAGGTCTCCCCGTCCTCCGTGGTCCGGTACGCGAGCTCCTTCATCGCGTGGCGCAGCCGACGGTCCGGGCAGTTCACCAGCTCCAGGGCCACGGAGGTGGCGGCCGTCGCCCCCCAACGGGCGGCCAGCCGACCGGCGTACGCCTCGTCGATCGCGAAGTGCACCGCCCGGATCTCGTCGGGGCGCAGCTCATGGGCGTAGCGCAGGGCCTTCAGCGTGGCCAGGTCGAGTGCCTCGACGAGGACCATGACCAGATGGTGGCGGAAGGCCACCCGGTCGGCGCCCGGGGCCTGGATGCCCTGGAGCACGGCGGCCTCGCGGCGGTACTCGCGGTTGATCCGCGTCAGCGCCCACACCCCCAGCGGGAAGATCACCACGACCAGCCAGGCACCCTCGGTGAACTTGGTGACCGCGAAGATCAGCACGACGGCGGCCGAGGTGACCGCGGCGAGCCCGTTGAGCACGATCTTCGGCCTGCGGTACGGCTCCCGGCGCCGCAGGTGGTAGACGGCCAGCCCGGCCCCCGCCATGGTGAAGGCGGTGAACACGCCGATCGCGTACAGCGCCACCAGCTTGTCCACGCTGGCGCCGGTCACCAGCAGCAGCGCCAGTGAGACGACGGTCAGCGCGATGATGCCGTTGGAGAACGCGAGGCGGTGGCCGCGCCGGGTCAGCACCCGCGGCAGGAACCGGTCCTCGGCGACGAAGCTCGCGAGGTGGGGGAAGCCCGTGAACGGGGTGTTGGCACCGGTGTAGAGGACCAGTGCGGTCGCCAGCTGTACGAAGACCAGCCCGGCGGTGCCGAGGGTGCCGGTCCCGAAGGCCAGGTGGGCCTCCTGCGCGATGACGGTCGGGGTGCCGTCCGTGTACGGGACGGCGTGGGTGAAGTGCGCCAGCGTGGAGACGCCGAGCACGAGGAAACCGAGGATCACGCTCATGGTGAGGAGCGTGCGACGGGCGTTGCGGCCCTGGGGCTCGCGGAACGCGGAGATGCCGTTGGAGATCGCCTCGAGCCCGGTGAGGGACGAGCCGCCGTTGGCGAACGAGCGCAGCACGATGAAGAGCGAGGCGCCGTAGAGCCAGCCGTCGCCCGGGGTGCCGAGCGGCACGACACCGGGCGCGTGCAGATCGGCGTGCGGCAGGCCGCCGGTGAGCCCACGCAGCGCGGAGACGAACAGGACCAGGCCGAGGGCGGCCATGAACAGATAGGCGGGCAGCGCGAAGAGCCGGCCCGCCTCACGGACCCCGCGCAGATTCCCGTACGCGAGGATCACGATCACGGCGACGGAGACCGGGAGCTGGAGATGGTCCAGCCCGGTGAAGCCGCCCCCGGCCAGATGGGCGAGCGAGATGAGGGCGTTCGTACCGGCCGACACCTGCACGGCGACGGTCACGATGTAGTCGACGAGCAGTGCCACGGCGGCGATCTGCGCGACGTTCGGCCCGAAGTTCTCCCGGGCCACGACGTACGACCCCCCGGCCCGGGTGTAGATCGTCACCACATCGCTGTAACAGAGCGTCAGCAGCAGGAGGACCAGCAGGATCGCGAACGTGACCGGCATGAGTAGCGTGAAGGCGGCGGCGCCGACGACGGGCACGAGGACCCGGAGCATCTCCTCGGAGCCGTACGCGGACGAGCTGATGCAGTCGGAGGCGAGCACCCCGAGCGCCGTCCGGTTGTCCAGCTTCTCGTCGCTGATGTGCTCAGTGGTCAACGGCTTGCCGAGCAGCCGTCTCTTGATGCGGTACGCCGGACGGTCCAGAGTCATGGCCCCATCGTGCGCGGCCGCCGGGCGAGTCCCGGTCCGCAATCGCCGGACGTCCCGGAAGACAGCCCGTTCGGCAACACGACGCGGCCCCCGGGATCACTCCGGGAGCCGCGTCGACGCGTCGATCCGTGTGACGGGCGGGGCAGGTCCCCAGGGCCTCTCGTTCGGATCATGCCTGATCCGAACGAAAGGCCCTAGCCGGCCACGGTCCAGTTGTCGTTGCCCGCGAGCAGCGCGGCCAGGTCGCCCTTGCCGTGCTGTTCGACGGCGGTGTCGAGCTGGTCGGCCATGAGGGTGTCGTAGACCGGCCGTTCGACGTTGCGCAGCACCCCGATCGGGGTGTGGTGCAGGGTGTCCGGGTCGGCCAGCCTGCTGAGTGCGAAGGCGGTGGTCGGGGACGCGGCGTGCGCGTCGTGGACGAGGATCTGCGACCGGTTCTCCTCGGTGACGGCGACCACCTTCAGATCACCCGTCAGCGAGTCCCGTACGACCCCCTTGGAGTCGTCCGTGCCGAAGAGGATCGGCTGCCCGTGCTCCAGGCGGATCACCGCCTCCTGGGCCTGGTCCTTGTCCTTCAGGACCTCGAACGCGCCGTCGTTGAAGATGTTGCAGTTCTGGTAGATCTCCACCAGCGCCGTACCGGGGTGGTCGGCCGCCGCGCGCAGCACGCTCGTGAGGTGCTTGCGGTCGGAGTCGACGGTACGGGCGACGAACGAGGCCTCCGCGCCGATGGCGAGGGACACCGGGTTGAAGGGCGCGTCGAGCGAACCCATCGGCGTCGACTTGGTGATCTTGCCGACCTCGGAGGTGGGGGAGTACTGCCCCTTGGTCAGCCCGTAGATCCGGTTGTTGAACAGCAGGATCTTCAGGTTCACGTTGCGGCGCAGCGCGTGGATGAGGTGGTTGCCGCCGATGGACAGCGCGTCGCCGTCGCCGGTGACCACCCAGACGGACAGGTCCCGCCGGGAGGAGGCGAGCCCGGTGGCGATGGCCGGGGCGCGGCCGTGGATCGAGTGCATCCCGTAGGTGTTCATGTAGTACGGGAAACGGGACGAGCAGCCGATGCCGGAGACGAAGACGATGTTCTCCTTCGCCAGTCCGAGCTCGGGCATGAAGCCCTGCACGGCGGCGAGGACCGCGTAGTCGCCGCAGCCGGGGCACCAGCGCACTTCCTGGTCGGACTTGAAGTCCTTCATGGACTGCTTGGCCTCGGTCTTCGGCACCAGCTGAAGGAGTTCGTTGGTCTCAGGCATCGATGGCCTCCTGGAGGGCCGTCGCAAGCTGCTCGGCCTTGAACGGCATGCCGTTGACCTGGTTGTAACTGTGCGCGTCCACCAGGTACTTGGCCCGGATGAGCGTGGCCAGCTGCCCGAGGTTCATCTCGGGGACGACCACCTTGTCATAACGCTTCAGCACCTCGCCGAGATTCCGCGGGAACGGATTGAGGTGGCGCAGATGGGCCTGCGCGATCGGCTGCCCGGCGGCGCGCAGCCGCCGGACGGCCGCGGTGATGGGGCCGTACGTCGATCCCCAGCCGAGCACCAGGGTCTTCGCCCCCGCCGGGTCGTCGACCTCCAGGTCCGGGACCTCGATGCCGTCGATCTTGGCCTGGCGGGTGCGGACCATGAAGTCGTGGTTGGCGGGGTCGTACGAGATGTTCCCGGTGCCGTCCTGCTTCTCGATGCCGCCGATGCGGTGTTCGAGACCGGGCGTGCCCGGGACGGCCCAGGGGCGGGCCAGGGTCTGCGGGTCGCGCTTGTAGGGCCAGAAGACCTCGGTGCCGTCGGCCAGTTCGTGGTTCGGGCCGCCGGCGAACTGGACGCGCAGGTCCGGGAGCTGGTCGACCTCCGGGACGCGCCAGGGCTCGGAGCCGTTGGCCAGGTAGCCGTCGGAGAGCAGGAAGACCGGGGTGCGGTAGGTCAGGGCGATCCGGGCGGCGTCCAGCGCCGCGTCGAAGCAGTCCGCCGGGGTCCTCGGGGCCACGATCGGCACCGGGGCCTCGCCGTTGCGCCCGTACATCGCCTGGAGCAGGTCGGCCTGCTCCGTCTTGGTCGGCAGCCCGGTGGACGGGCCGCCGCGCTGGATGTCGACGATGAGCAGCGGGAGTTCGAGGGATACGGCCAGGCCGATCGTCTCGGACTTGAGCGCCACACCCGGGCCGGAGGTGGTCGTGACCGCGAGGCTGCCGCCGAAGGCGGCGCCGAGCGCGGCGCCGATCCCGGCGATCTCGTCCTCGGCCTGGAAGGTGCGGACGCCGAAGTTCTTGTGCTTGGACAGTTCGTGCAGGATGTCCGAGGCCGGCGTGATCGGGTACGAGCCCAGGTACAGCGGCAGGTCCGCCTGCCGGCCCGCGGCGATCAGACCGTAGGACAGCGCCAGGTTCCCCGAGATGTTGCGGTACGTGCCGGTGGGGAAGGCCTGCGACGCGGGGGCCACCTCGTAGCTGACCGCGAAGTCCTCCGTGGTCTCCCCGAAGTTCCACCCGGCCCGGAACGCCGCCACGTTCGCCTCGGCGATCTGCGGCTTCTTGGCGAACTTGGTCCGCAGGAACTTCTCGGTGTTCTCGGTGGGCCGGTGGTACATCCACGACAGCAGGCCCAGCGCGAACATGTTCTTGGAGCGCTCGGCCTCCTTGCGGGAGAGCCCGAACTCCTTCAGGGCCTCGATGGTGAGCGTGGTCAGCGGCACCGGGTGGACGTGGTACGCCTCCAGCGAGCCGTCCTCCAGCGGGCTGGTCTCGTACCCCACCTTCGCCATCGGCCGCTTGGTGAACTCGTCGGTGTTGACGATGATGTCGGCGCCACGCGGCACATCGGCGATATTGGCCCTGAGCGCGGCCGGGTTCATCGCCACCAGGACGTTCGGCGCGTCGCCCGGGGTCAGGATGTCGTGGTCGGCGAAGTGGAGCTGGAACGAGGACACACCCGGCAGGGTTCCTGCGGGGGCACGGATCTCGGCGGGGAAGTTCGGCAGCGTGGAGAGGTCGTTCCCGAAGGACGCGGTCTCCGAGGTGAACCGGTCACCCGTGAGCTGCATGCCGTCTCCGGAGTCACCCGCGAAGCGGATGATCACCCGGTCCAGGCGGCGGATCTCTTTCTCGCCGGTGCCTGCTGTTGCGGACTGGGGGGCACGCTGTCCCCCTACGAGTGCCTCATCGGCCTCATCGGCCTCATCGGCCTGTTCGGCTGGGCTACTGACCTGGCTGGTCACTTACTGGACCTCCCTCGGCGCGGCGGCTCGGAACCATCCGGCCCGCCGGCGGTCCCCAGCCCCACCCTACGTCTGTAAGGGTCGCCTTCCTCTGGCCGATCACATGGTGGACGGCGTTTTGAGACGCTTCTCGGCGCTGTTCCGTCATGATTCATCAGCCGCGTGGTTCCTCGTCGGACCTTTGGTGGAGTCCGCGTGGAGCGAGTTGCCGGTTGCCTGGTCGGGGCGGTACTACGAGTGCCTCCAAAGATATCTGACAGGATGTCAGATATCGCGGTGCCGCATCAGGAGTTCGGGAGCTCGGATGGCCGGGAGGCGCTTGCAGGTCGGCAGGTCGGCCGGTCGGAGGCTCAGGAGTTCAGATAGGTCAGCACGGCCAGGACACGCCGGTGATCGCCGACGCTTGGGGACAGCCCCAGTTTCAGGAAGATGTTGCTGACGTGCTTCTCCACCGCGCCGTCGCTCACCACGAGCTGCTTGGCCACCGCCGAGTTCGTCCGCCCCTCCGCCATCAGACCGAGCACCTCGCGCTCACGCGGCGTCAGCCCGGCCAGGACGTCCTGCTTACGGCTCCGGCCCAGCAGCTGCGCCACGACCTCGGGATCCAGCGCCGTGCCGCCCTGGGCCACCCGGACCACCGCGTCGACGAACTCCCGGACCTCCGCGACCCGGTCCTTCAGCAGATACCCCACACCCCGGCTGGACCCGGCCAGCAACTCGGTGGCGTACTGCTCCTCGACGTACTGCGAAAGGACCAGCACCCCGATCCCCGGATAGTCCTTGCGCAGCCGCACCGCGGCCCGCACGCCCTCGTCGGTGTGCGTCGGCGGCATCCGTACATCGGCGACCACCACATCGGGCAGCGCGTCCTGCCCGGCGAGGTCGCCCACCGTCTTGATCAGCGCCTCCCCGTCACCGACCCCGGCCACGACGTCATGCCCGAGATCAGTCAGCAGCCGGGTGAGTCCTTCCCGGAGCAGTACCGAATCCTCGGCGATGACCACACGCACCCTGTCCTCCACCACGACGCTGATTCCCCCACTGTTCGCTTGTTCGCTGGTCCACCCGTATGCCGTCCAGCATCCCAGTATCGGCAGTGACGTCGCGAGCCTTCGCAGGGTTGCGTCGTGGCGGGCCGGTTCCGGGGGCGGTTCCGGCGGGCCGGTCCTGAACGCCGGTCGCCGGGCGGACCCGGGGTGCGGGTCCGCCCGGCGACCGGGTACGGGAGGGGTCAGCCGCGCCAGGGCAGCTCGGCCGTGACCTTCGTCGGGCCGCCCACGGGGGACTCGACGACGAGGATTCCGTCCACCGCGTCCAGCCGCTCGGTCAGGCCGGCCAGACCGCTGCCCGACGTCAGGTCGGCCCCGCCGCGCCCGTTGTCGGTGACCTGGAGCATCAGCCGGTCCGCCGAACGCCACACGTCGACCGAGGCGCGGGTGGCGTGGGCGTGCTTGCTGACGTTCTGCAGGAGCTCGGAGACGGTGAAGTAGGCGATGCCCTCGATGGCCTGCGCGGGGCGGGACGACAGGTCGACCTCGACCGTGACGGGGACGGTGCAGCGGGACGCGATGGCGGAGAGCGCGGCGTCCAGGCCGCGGTCGGTGAGGACGGCGGGGTGGATGCCGCGGGCGAGGTCACGCAGCTCCTGGAGGGCGACCTTCACCTCGCCGTGGGCCTCGTCGACCATCTTGGCCGCGGCGTCGGGGTCGGCCGTCAGCTTCTCCTTGGCCAGCCCCAGATCCATGGCGAGGGCGACGAGCCGGGCCTGTGCCCCGTCGTGGAGGTCCCGCTCGATGCGGCGCAGGTCGGCGGCGGCCGTGTCCACGACGACACCGCGGTCCGACTCCAGCTCGGTGACGCGCGTCGCCAGCCGCGACGGGCCCAGCAGTCCGGCCACCATCAGCCGGTCCACCGCGGCCAGACCACGGATGACCCACGCCGTGCCCAGGACGATCACGAGGCCGGCGGCGCTGGTCAGGGCGAGCTCGGCGGACGAGTCGAGGTAGACGTTGTGCGTTCCGTCGCCGTACAGCTGCACCCCGTCGATCCCCGTGTAGGTGGGGAAGATCCAGGAGTACAGCGGGTACGTCAGCGCCGCCCAGCCCCACGCCCACAGGGTCAGCGAGACGCTGAACGCGAAGACCGCCCACGGGAAGTGCAGCAGCGAGTAGAGCAGGTGCCGCCAGGACACCCCGCTCTTCAGGACCGCCCCGACCCAGGACATCAGGCCGCCGGTCCGGCCCCGTACCGGCTCGGGATCGGCCACGTCCAGCTTCAGCAAGCCACGCGCCCTGGCCCGCTCCAGCGCGCCGAAGCCGCGGCACATGGCAAGCCCGGCGGCCAGCACGGGGATCCCCAGGAAGGTGATGAGCAGCCCGGCGCTGAGCGAGGTCATGGTGATCGCGAAGCAGAACAGGACGATGCTGATCGGCAGGCTCAGCAGCAGGTAGGCGAACTCGCGCCAGGTCCTGGCCTCGAAGGGGGCCCTCAGGACGGCCGGCAGGACGCGCTTCGTCGCGAGGCTGCTCCCCGGACCGCTGCCCGACCGCTGGGGGTCCCGTGTGTCCGGTCCGTATGCCGTGGCCATGGGGGTTCCGTCCGTTTCTTCTGTGTACGTCTATGTCTACGTCTCGTCTGCGGATCAGCTGCTGCGTGGTGCTGCGGGTGCTGCGCGCTGTATGTGGTGCGGGTGCGGGTGCGAGTGCGGGTGCGGGTGCGGGTGCGAGTGCGAGTGCGAGTGCGAGTGCGGGGGCGGGTCGGGGTGCTGTGCTGTGTCCCGTTGTGCCTGGTTCAAGAGTGCTGGACCGTACGCGCGCGCACCATGAGGGCGGTATCCCTCTTCGACCGGGGGTTTTCCCCACCCCACCCCTTTCTTTCCCAGCCCGCACCCCACCCGGGCCGTGCCTGGGCCCGAGCCCTTGCATCGCCTGTGCCTGCGGCCGGTGTCAGGCCGTACGGGCGCCGGCGGCGCTCTTCTCGCTCTCCCGGTCGCGCCAGGGCAGCTCCGCGGTGACGGTGGTCGGCCCGCCGGCGGGGGAGTCGAGGACGAAGAGTCCGTCGACGGCGCCCAGCCGCTCGGCGAGCCCCGCCATTCCCGTACCGCCGTCCATCGAGGCCCCGCCCCGCCCGTCGTCGGCGACCTGGATCAGCAGCCGGTCCGCCGAACGCCACACGTCGACGGACGCGGAACGCGCCCCGCTGTGCTTGCTGACGTTCTGCAGGAGCTCGGAGACGGTGAAGTAGGCGATGCCCTCGATGGCCTGCGCCGGCCGCCCCGGCAGATCCACCCCCACCGTGACGGGGACGGTGCAGCGGGAGGCGATGGCGGAGAGCGCGGCGTCGAGGCCGCGGTCGGTGAGGACGGCGGGGTGGATGCCGCGGGCGAGGTCACGCAGCTCCTGGAGGGCGACCTTCACCTCGCCATGGGCCTCGTCGACCATCCTGGCCGCGGCCTCCGGATCATCCGTCAGCTTCTCCTTGGCCAGCCCCAGACCCATGGCGAGGGCCACGAGCCGGGCCTGCGCCCCGTCGTGCAGATCCCGCTCGATGCGGCGCAGGTCCGCGGCGGCCGTGTCCACGACGACACCGCGGTCCGACTCCAGCTCGGCGATCCGGCGTTCCAGCTCGTCGGAGGGGGAGAGCAGCCCGCGGACCATCGCGCGGTCGGCGTTGGTCAGCAACCGTGCGGTATAGGGGAGTACCGGCCACAGGACGAAGAGGCTCACGAGCGTCACCGTGAAGGTGACGACGCCCCACGGCAGCCGTATGAAGCCGTACAGCACCGCGCGCCAGCCGACCGGATCCTTCAGGCTCGACCACAGCCAGGCGAAGAACCCCTCCTCCCGGCGGACCCGGGCCATCGGGCTCGGCTCCTCGATCCGCACGCCGAGCAGCCCCCGCGCCCGGCCCCGCTCGCCCCGTCCCAGCAGCCGGGCGCCCTGAAGCCCCAACGCCAGCAACGGCAGACCGATCACTGTGACCGCCAGCCCCACACCGATGGAGACCATCAGCACGGTGTAGACGAATCCGGCGATCGCCATCGGAAGATTGGCGAGGAGATGCGCGATCTCCTTCCACGTCCACCGGTCGAAGGCGAAGCGGACAGGAGGGGGCCCGTCGTGGTCGGGTACCTGGGGGCTCATGGTCATACGACCAGCCTGCCGGGCCCGGCCCCCGGACGCCATGGGGCTCGTGGGTGGGGGCGAAGTAGGGATATCCCTACCAGTTGCCCGACGCAACTGCTTACCGTCCCTTTACAGGGCCTAGACTCCCGTGCGTACAGATCGTCGAACGGGTTCTGAGGGAGCGAGGGGGCGGACGTGACGGACGTGGCGCAACTGCCGGACGTGACGGACGTGACAGACCTGCCGGGATCGACCGTTCTCGCGTCGGACTACTTCCACAGCTACTCGGTGGTCGGACTGCTCGCGGTGATCGGCGTGCTGTTCGTCGCCGTCGCGTTCGGGGCCGGCCGGCTGCTGCGCCCCGTGGTGCCGACGCCGGAGAAACTCCTCACGTACGAATGCGGCGTGGACCCCGTGGGGGAGGGCTGGGCCCACACCCAGGTCCGCTACTACGTCTACGCCTTCCTGTACGTGATCTTCGCCGTCGACTCGATCTTCCTGTTCCCGTGGGCAACGGTCTTCGCAGCACCCGGATACGGCGCGACGACGCTGGTGGAAATGTTCATCTTCCTCGGTTTCCTGGCCGTGGGACTGCTCTACGCATGGAAGAAGGGCGTCCTCGAATGGACGTGACGAGCCCGTCGCCCTCCGAGCCGGGTGCCGAACCCGCCCCGGTACCCACGTTCCTCCCGGAGCCGAAGCGCCTGGGCGTGCTCTCCCGGCTCGCGCCCGAACCGATGAAGGTGGTCCTCAACTGGGGCCGCCGCTACAGCCTCTGGGTCTTCAACTTCGGACTCGCCTGCTGCGCCATCGAGTTCATCGCCGCCTCCATGGCGCGCCACGACTTCATCCGGCTCGGCGTGATCCCCTTCGCCCCGGGCCCCCGCCAGGCCGACCTCATGATCGTCTCCGGCACGGTGACGGACAAGATGGCACCCGCGGTGAAGCGGCTGTACGAGCAGATGCCCGAGCCCAAGTACGTCATCTCCTTCGGTGCCTGCTCCAACTGCGGCGGCCCGTACTGGGACTCGTACTCCGTGACGAAGGGCGTCGACCAGATCATCCCGGTCGACGTCTACGTACCCGGCTGCCCGCCGCGGCCGGAGGCCCTGCTCCAGGGCATTCTCAAGCTCCAGGAGAAGATCGCACGCGAGTCCCTGGGCGAGCGCTACGCGACGGGCGGCGGCAGCCGGCCGTCCACCACCGCGCTCCGCAGCGGCCTGATCGCTGCTCCGCCCGTGCCCGACTCCTCGAAGGAGGAGGGGAAGTGACCGCCGCAGAAGGAGCCGAGACGTACGACCGGCTGCCGGACGCGGTCACCGAGATCTTCGGAGAGGACGCCACGGCGGAGCAGGCGCACCAACTGCTGACCGTCGACGTGCCTCCCGCCTCCTGGATCGGCGCCCTCGAAACGGCGCGCGACCGGCTGGGCTGCACCTACTTCGACTGGCTGAGCGCCGTGGACGAACCGGGCACCGGTTTCCACGTCTGCGCCCATGTCGCCGCGCTACCGGCCGCGGGCGGCAGCGTTCGCCGACTGCTCGTCCGTACGACGGTTCCGCACGAGGCGGCCGTGCTGCCCACCGCGATCGGTGTGTACGCCGGAGCCGCCTGGCACGAGCGCGAGACCCACGAGATGTTCGGGATCGGCTTCGACGGCCACCCGCACCTGGTCCCGCTGCTGCTGCCCGAGGGCTTCGAGGGCCACCCCTTGCGCAAGGACTTCGTGCTGGCGGCCCGCGTGGCGAAGGCCTGGCCGGGAGCCAAGGAGCCGGGCGAGTCGGAGCACGGCGGCCCGAAGCGCCGCACGATGCTGCCGCCCGGCGTCCCCGACCCGAACGAATGGGGCCCCCTGAAGGGCCAGCTCCCGCCGGCCCCCGCCCGCCCGGCCCGCGCGACCCGCCCCGCAGGCGACCGCCCACCCCGCCGCACCCGCACCGCGAGCGACGCCACCCCGGCCACGGACCCGGCCACCCCGGCCACGGACCCGGCCACCCCGGCCACGGACCCGGCCACCCCGGCCACGGACCCGGCCACCCCGGCCACGGACCCGGCGCCCCGGACGGAGCCCCCGCGCCGTACCCGCAGCGCATCACAGGGCTCGGCGAGCCAGCAGACACCGGCGACCGCGGAGGAGGGCCCGGATGCGGTCCCGGGCGCGGCCCCGGATGCGGCGTCGGCCCCGGGCGCGGTCGCGGCCCCGGATGCAGGTCCGGCCCCGGATGCGGCGTCGGCCCCCGCCTCCGACGCCCCGTGGCACGACGCCCGCCCGGCGTTCGACGAGCCGTCCGGCGAACCCGTTGATTCCCACGGCTCCGGTGAACCCGGTGAACCCAAGCCCCTCCGGCGATTGAGGAGCGGGGGCCCGGGGGCGGAGCCCCCGGTTCGGGAAGGGGCGGGCAGGGGAGAAGCCCCGCGCAGCGGCACCCCCTCCGAGCCGACCTCCGAGCCGACTCCCGAGCCGACTCCCGAGCCGACTCCCGAGCCGACTCCCGAGCCGACTCCCGAGCCGACTCCCGAGCCGACTCCCGAGCAACCCGCTGAACAACGCGCAGGGCACCCCGAGCACCCCGAGCACCCTCAGTCCCCCCAGCCCCCCAACACCCCGACCGGAGGCGACCCCGAGTGAACGACGTACTGGACGTCGCCCTCCGCCTCATCATCGTCTTCGCCGTGTTCATGGTCGTCCCCCTCATCGTGGGGCAGGCCGAACACAAGGTTATGGCCCACATGCAGGGCCGCCTCGGCCCCATGTACGCCGGCGGCTTCCACGGCTGGGCCCAGCTCGTCGCTGACGGCGTGAAGTTCGCGCAGAAGGAAGACATCGTCCCGGCCGAGGCCGACCGCCGGGTCTTCCAGCTCGCGCCCGCCGTCGCGCTGCTTCCGTACCTCCTTGTTCTCGTCGCGATCCCGATCGGCCCCGGCGAGGGCGCGGTCGGCCAGGTCGTCGACGCGGGCATCTTCTTCGTGCTCGCCGTGATGGGCATCGGCGTGCTCGGCTCGCTCATGGCCGGCTGGGCGTCCGCCAACAAGTTCTCGCTGCTCGGCGGCCTCCGTACCGCCGCGCAACTGCTCGCGTACGAGCTCCCGATGCTGCTCGCCGCCGCCTCCGTGGCGATGGCCGCCGGCACCGTCTCGCTCCCCGGCATCCTCGACGCCTTCGAGTGGTGGTGGCTGCCCTGGCAGATCGTCGGTGCCCTGGTCTTCTTCGTGGCCGGACTCGCCGAACTCCAGCGCCCGCCCTTCGACATGCCGGTCGCCGACTCGGAGATCATCTTCGGCGCGTACACCGAGTACACCGGCCTCCGCTTCGCGCTCTTCCTGCTCGCCGAGTACGCGGGCATCGTCGTGCTGTGCGGTCTGACGACCGTCCTCTTCCTCGGCGGCTGGCACGGCCCGCTCGGTGCCGACGGACTCGGCTGGGTCTGGACGCTCCTGAAGACCGGCCTCCTCGCCTTCGTCGTCATCTGGCTGCGCGTGAGCTATCCGCGGCTGCGCGAGGACCAGCTCCAGAAGCTCGCCTGGACCCTCCTCATCCCCCTCGCTCTCGCGCAGATCGCGCTCACCGGCATCGTGAAGGTGGCGATCAACTAGTGCCCCCGATCCCCGGCTCAGGTCTGGCCAAGGGCCTCGCCGTCACCCTGCGGACGATGACGAAGAAGACCGTCACCGCCCAGTACCCGGACACGCAGCCCGAACTCCCGCCCCGCTCCCGGGGCGTCATCGCGCTGTTCGAGGAGAACTGCACGGTCTGCATGCTCTGCGCACGCGAGTGCCCGGACTGGTGCATCTACATCGACTCCCACAAGGAGACCGTGCCCGCAGCGGTCCCCGGTGGCCGCGAGCGCAGCCGCAACGTGCTGGACCGGTTCGCGATCGACTTCTCGCTCTGCATGTACTGCGGCATCTGCATCGAGGTGTGTCCGTTCGACGCGCTGTTCTGGTCGCCGGAGTTCGAGTACGCGGAGACGGACATCCTCGAACTCACCCATGAGCGCGACAAGCTGCGTGACTGGATGTGGACGGTTCCGGAGCCGCCGGCCCTCGATCCGGCCGCGGAGGAACCGAAGGAGATCGCCGCCGCCCGCAAGACGGCGGACAAACTCCGCGCCCAGCACGAACAAAGAGCAGCGGAGCAGGAAGCGGCTGAACAGGCAGCGGCTGAACAGGCAACCGCAGAGCGGAAAGCCGCTCAGGAGGGACAGGAGTGATGACCCCCACCGGAGTCGCCCCCACCCTCGCCCCCGCCCTCGCAGCTGCCACGAGCCACCCCGGCTTCCTCTCCCCGACCGGGGTCGAGATCGCCTTCGTCCTCGTCGGCATCGCCACCCTCGGCGCCGCCCTCGTCACCGTCACGACCAGGCAGCTGGTGCACGCCGCCCTCTGGCTGATCGTGGCGCTTGGCGGCCTGGCCGTCGAGTACCTCCTGCTCACCGCGGAGTTCATCGCCTGGGTGCAGGTACTGATCTACGTCGGTTCCGTGGTCGTCCTCCTCCTGTTCGGCCTGATGCTCACCAGAGCCCCCATCGGCCGCTCGCCGGACGCCGACTCGGAGAACCGCTGGGCTGCTCTCGCGGTGGCCATCGCCGCAGCCGGCACCCTCGTCTGGGTCGTCGTGGACGCCTTCCGCACCACCTGGATCGAACTGGACGGGCCGGCCCAGGGCTCCACCGAGGCCACCGGATCCTTCCTCTTCCGGCACTGGGTACTGCCCTTCGAAGCACTCTCCGTCCTGCTGCTCGCCGCCCTCGTCGGCGCGATCGTCCTGTCCCGCAGGGGCCGAGAGGACAAGAGCTGATGCACCTCGCCTATCCCGCCGTGCTCGCCGCCCTCCTCTTCTGCACCGGGCTCTACGGAGTACTCGCCCGCCGCAACGCGATCCTCGTCCTGATGTCCGTCGAGCTGATGCTCAACGCCGTCAACCTCAACATGGTCGCGTTCGACGTCTGGCTCCGCGACGCCGTGCATTCCGGCCAGGCCCTCACCCTGTTCACCATCGCCATCGCGGCGGCGGAGATCGGTATCGGCCTGGCGATCGTCCTCGCCGTGTACCGCAACCGCGGCAGCTCCGACATCGACCGCCTCCGCGACACCGCCGAGACCGACGACGCCGAAGAGCTCCCGGACGACGAGAGCGATGCCGAAGCCCCCGAAGACCAGGCCACTGCTTCGGCAGGGAAGGCAAAGAAGGCAGAGGCCACCACGTGACCACCACGACCCTCGCCGTCCTCGTTCCCCTTCTCCCGTTCCTGGGCGCGGCGGCCGGCCTTCTCCTCGGGCGCAGCGCACCGGGCTTCGTCCGGCCGCTCGCCGTGCTGCCCTCTCTCGCCTCCCTCGTCATCGCAGCCGTCGTCGCCGCACGCCAGGGCGGCGGCCCGGCCATCGACGCCGCGACCCGGCTCACCCCCACCGGCTCGGTCCCGATCGACCTCGCGCTGCACCTCGACGGCTTCGCCGTCCTCGTCGCCGTCCTGGTCGCCCTCGTCGCGAGTTGTGTGCAGATCTACTCGACCGCCTACCTGCGCGATGACCCCCGCTACCCCTCGTACGCGGCCCTCGTCTCCCTCTTCACCTCCGCGATGCTGCTCGTCGTCTACTCCGGCGACCTGATGGTGCTCCTGGTCGGCTGGGAGATCATGGGCATCTGCTCGTACTTCCTGGTCGGCCACTACTGGGAGACGCCCGAGGCACGCGCCGCCTCCCTCAAGGCCTTCCTGGTCACCAAGCTCGGCGACGTCCCCTTCCTCATCGGCCTGTTCGCCCTCGCCGCCGACACCGGCACCTTCCGCATCACCGGCATCCTCGGCTCCGTCGCCCACGGCGGCCTCGATCACCCCACCCTGATCGCGCTGCTCCTCCTCGCCGGTGTCGCGGGCAAGTCCGCTCAGTTCCCGCTGCACACCTGGCTGCCCGACGCCATGGCCGGCCCCACCCCCGTCTCCGCGCTGATCCACGCGGCGACGATGGTCGCCGCCGGCATCTACTTCGTGGCCCGGCTCCTGCCCGTCTTCGCCGAATCCGGCGCCGCCCTCGTCGTCCTCGCCGTGATGGCCGCCGTCACGATGATCGGCTCCGGGCTCGCCGCCCTCGCGCAGGACGACATCAAGCGCGTCCTCGCGTACTCGACCATCGGCCAGCTCGGCTACATGTCCGGCGCCCTGGCCGTCGGGGACCGCGGCGCCGCCGTCTTCCACCTCATCTCGCACGGTGCGTTCAAGGCCGTCCTCTTCCTTGCCGCGGGCGTCGTCATCCACGCCGCCGGCACCAACTCACTGGCCGCCATGTCCCGCATGGGAGGCCTGAGCAAGCGCATCCCCGACGCCTACTGGACGATGACGGTCGCCCTCCTCGCCCTGGCCGCCATCCCGCCGTTCGCCGGCTTCTTCTCCAAGGAAGCCGTCCTCGTCGCCGCCGAGCACACCGCCCTCGGTGACCGGCACGTCGCCCCGGCCGCCGCCGGCTGGACGATCCTGGTCGCCGGGCTCCTGGCCGCCGTGCTCACCGCCGCGTACGCCACCCGCCTCTGGCTCCTCGCCTTCCGCGGCCGTGGCGCCGAGGCCCCCGACCACGGCAGGCAGCCCGTCGCCATGACCTCGGTCCTGTGGGTACTGGCCGTCCCCACCATGGCCTTCGGCCTGACCGTCGGCGTGATCACCGACTGGTTCGACGGCCACAGCCTCACCCCGTCGCTGACCACCGCCGTACTGTCCACCGGGGTCGGACTCGTCGGCGGCCTCGTCACCTACGGGGCCTGGCGCCACACCACGGCGCTCGCCGCCCGCACCCCCATGGGTTCGGTCGTCGCCCACCCCGACGCGGAACCCGCCCTCGTCGAGGTCGAGGCCATGGAGAGCCACACCGCCGCCTACGGAACCGCCGGTGACGCCCCCGACCCGGCCGATCCCGGCCGCCTGCTGCTCGGCCCGCTCCACCGCCACGCCGCCACCGGCTTCCACCTGGACGCCCTGTACGCGGCCCTGTTCGTCCGCCCCGTCCAGGCCGCGGCGAGCCTCGTCCGCTTCCTGGACCGCGAGGTCGTCGAGACCTACGTACGCGGCTCCGCCACCGGCGCACGCTGGCTCGGCACCGCCGTCCGCCGGGCACAGACCGGCAACGTGCAGACCTACCTCAGCGCACTGCTCGCCGGTTCGCTGGTCCTGGCGGTCGCCGCCGTCGTCTTCGCCAACGTCAACGCCGGGTCGTGAGCAGTGATCGATATCAGCGCATCCGTGATGCAGTTCCTTCTGGCGTTCATCGTCGTCGCCCCGCTCCTCGGGGCCGTGGCCGCGCTGCTCCCGGCCCCGCCCGGGCTGAAGGGCAGGAACCCGGACCAGGCCGTGCTCCGCCACGGGGTGACCGTCACCGGCGTGATCCTCATCGCCGCGATCGTGCTGGCCCTGGGCTTCGACCACGACCACCCGTCGAAGATGCAGGCCACCACCGACATCAGCTGGATCCCGGCGCTCGACGTCCGCATCCATCTCGGCACCGACGGCATCTCGCTCCCCCTCCTCGTACTGACCGCGCTGCTGACCTTCCTCTGCGCGCTCTACAGCTACTTCAAGCTGCCCGCGGGCCCCTCCCCGAAGGCCTTCGTCGCGCTGATCCTCGTCCTGGAGTCCGGCACCCTCGCGACCTTCGCCGTCCTCGATCTGCTGCTGTTCTTCCTGGCGTTCGAGATGGTGCTCATCCCGATGTACTTCCTCATCGCCCGCTGGGGCGGTGCGCAGAAGCAGGCTGCCGCCTGGAAGTTCATCCTCTACACACTGCTCGGCTCGGTCGTCATGCTGCTGGGCCTGCTCCTCATCGGACTGAAGAGCGGCACCTTCGACATGGTGGCACTCGCCACTGACAACGGCCGGGGCCTCACCTCGTCCGTGCAGGTCATCGCCGTTCTCGCGATCGGCATCGGCCTCGCGGTCAAGACCCCGATGTGGCCGCTGCACAGCTGGCTCCCCGACGCCCACACCGCCGCCCCGACGGTCGGCTCGGTCCTCCTCGCCGGCGTCATGCTGAAGATGGGCACATACGGATTCGTCCGGATCCTGCTCCCGATCGCCCCCGACGGCATGCACACCTTCGCGCCCTACCTCGCAGCCTTCGCGGTCGCCGGCATCATCTACGGATCGCTCGCCTGCCTGGCCCTCGCCCGGCCCGGCGCCAAGGGCGACCTGAAGCGGCTGATCGCGTACTCGTCCGTCGGCCACATGGGCTTCGTGCTCCTCGGCATCGCGAGCATGACCCCCACCGGCGTCAACGGCGCGCTCTTCGCCAACATCGCCCACGGCCTCATCACCGGCCTGCTGTTCTTCCTGGTCGGCGCGGTCAAGGACCGGTACGGCACCGCCGACCTCGACACCCTCGCCGGAGCAACGGGCGCCGCGCTCTACGGCCGCGCGCCCCGCCTCGGCGGCCTCCTCGCGTTCGCGGCGGTCGCCTCCCTCGGCCTGCCCGGTCTCGCCGGATTCTGGGGCGAGATGCTCGCCCTGTTCGGCGCCTTCGACCCCGCGGACGGGCTGAACCGCGCCGCCTTCCTGACCTTCATGTCCATCGCCGCGTTCGGCACCCTGCTCACCGCCGCGTACCTCCTCGTCGTCGTCCGCCGCGTCTGCATGGGCGCAAAGCGCGAGGAACCGCACCCGATCGCCGACGTCCAGAACTACGAATTCGCCGCCTGGACCCCCCTCGCGGCCCTCACCGTCCTCGCCGGCCTGTGGCCCGCCGTCCTCCTCGGCCTCACCGACCCGGCCGTGCAGAAGCTCCTCGCAGGAGGCAAGTCGTGACCGTGGCAGCCGAAAGCGCCCCCGGCGCAGCACGACTCGTCCAGGCAACGGCCGAGAGCGGCACCAGCCTCGTCCAGGCAACGGCCGAGAGCGGCACCAGCCTCGTCCAGTCAGCAGCCGACGGCAGCGTCACCAGCCTCGTCCAGTCCGTCGACTGGCTCGCGATCGCGCCCCCGGTCACCGTCGCGGCCGTCGCCCTCGTCGTCCTGGTCGCCGACCTCTTCGTCCCCGCGGCACGCAAGCCGCTCCTCGGCTACGGCGCCGTAGCCGGACTCGTCGCCGCGCTCGCGCTCATCATTCCGCTCCACGAAGGCGACCGCTCCACCTTCTGCCTCACCACCGGCACCCGCGCCTGCAGCTACACCGCCGACCACTTCACCCTGGTCATCCAGGCCCTCGTGCTCGGCGGCGCCCTGCTCACCGCACTGCTCTCCATCGGCGACACCCGCAAGCTGCCCGCCGGAGAATTCTGGTTCCTGCTGCTGTCCTCCGCCGCAGGCGCCGCACTCCTGCCCGCCGCCCGCGACCTCGCCACCCTCGTCGTCGCCCTCGAAGTCGCCTCGCTGCCCGCCTTCGCCCTCGTCGGCATCAAGCGCGGCGACCGGCGCTCCTCCGAGGCCGCGCTGAAGTTCTTCCTCTCCTCCGTCGTCGCGACCGCCGTGATGCTCCTCGGCGTCAGCTTCGTGTACGCGGCGACCGGCACCCTCCACCTCACCGATATCGCCGACCGCCTCGACGACGTCCCCGGTCAGCTCTCCACCCTCGCTCAGGCGGGGGTCGCCCTCACGCTCGTCGGCTTCGCCTTCAAGACGGCCGCCGCGCCCTTCCACTTCTGGGTTCCCGACACCTACGTCGGTGCCCCGCTGCCGATCGCCGCCTATCTCTCGGTCGTCGGCAAGGCGGTCGGCTTCTCCGGCCTCATCCTCGTCACCGTGGTCGCGTTCCCGTCGTACGCGGACGTGTGGGGCCCCGCCCTCGCCGTCCTCGCCGCGCTCACCATGACGGTCGGCAACGTCGCCGCGCTGCGCCAGAGCGCCACCCGCGCCCGCAGCGCCGTACGCCTGCTCGCCTGGTCGTCCGTCGCCCAGGCCGGCTACCTCCTGGTGCCGATCGCCGCCGCCGCGTACGCCGGGGACCGCCAGATCGGCTCCACCGTCGCGTACGCCCTGATGTACGCCGTCGTGAACCTCGGCGCGTTCGCGGTCGCCGCCCTGGTCGCACGCACCCACCCCGGCAACCGCGTCGCCGACTACCGCGGCCTGTACGCCACCCGCCCGCTCGCAGCCCTCTCCATGGGCTTCTTCCTGCTCTGCCTGGCCGGACTGCCGCCGGGCATCATCGGACTCTTCGCCAAGGTCACGGTCTTCTCCGCGGCCGTCGACGCCGGACTGGGCTGGCTCGCCGTCGTGATGGCCGTGAACGTCGTGATCGCGCTCTACTACTACCTCCAGTGGACCGCGGCCCTGTTCCGCAGCCCCGCCGAGGACGGTACGGAACAGCCCGTCACCCGCCACCGCACCCCGGTGCCGCTCACGATCGCGATCGTCCTCACCGCCGTCGCCGGCATCGCCCTGTCGGGCGCCCCGCAGACCGTCCTCAGGTTCGCCGACGTCAACCTGTTCTGACGCCCTCTGCCCACAACCGCAAGATCGGTTTGCTCCCGGCAGCCCGAACAGGGCAAGGTCATGCCCGCGCACGGCGCATACAACCTTCACATCACAACAGAGGAGCCAAAGCAGTGCTGAACGGGTTCAAGGACTTCATCCTTCGCGGAAACGTGATCTCGATGGCGATCGGCCTCGCCGTCGGAGCCGCTTTCACCGCGGTCGTCACCGGGTTCAGCAACGCGTTCATCGTGCCGCTGATCGGCATCTTCACCCGCGGAACCGGCGACTTCAGCAAGGCCACGTTCAGCGTTGACGGGGTGAAGTTCCCCTACGGCCTCTTCGTCAGCGCCGCCATCGCCTTCCTCATCACCGCCGCGGTGCTCTACTTCCTCGTCGTCGTGCCCATGGCCAAGGTCCAGAACCGCTTCACGGCAAAGGAAGAAGAGGAGCAGGCCGACATCAAGGCCGCCCTGCGCGACTGCCCCCGCTGCTACACGGAGATCCCGGCCGTCGCCTCCCGCTGCGGCCACTGCACCAGTGACGTCGAGCCCGACCCCGAGGCGCTGGCGCTCGTGAAACTCCCCGTCCAGCGCTGACCCGGCGGCACCCCTCCACCCGTACGGCCTACGGCCCGCTCCGGCACGAACGCCCGGAGCGGGCCGGGGCCTGCGGCCGTGAGCACAAGGGAACTAGCTTTCCCCGCCTGGCGTTGACCAGTACGGGAGGCTCCACTGGGGAGTGGAGCACCACCGAGCAAGGGTTCCCCTGCTGCACCACTTGGAGGGCGTACCGTGCACCGCCGGCACAACGGGCTGAGAACCGCCGTACTCCTCGGCGGCCTGTCCGCACTCATCATTCTCATCGGCAGCTTCTTCGGACGTACGGGCCTGATCGTCGCGCTCCTCGTAGCCGTCGGCACCAACGCCTACGCGTACTGGAACAGCGACAAGCTGGCGCTGCGGGCCATGCGCGCCCGCCCGGTGAGCGAGTTCGAGGCGCCCCAGCTCTACCGCATGGTCCGTGAACTCTCCACCGCGGCCCGCCAGCCCATGCCGCGCCTCTACATCTCCCCGACACAGGCACCCAACGCCTTCGCGACCGGCCGCAACCCGCGCAACGCCGCGGTCTGCTGCACCGAGGGCATCCTCCAGATCCTGGACGAACGGGAACTGCGCGGTGTCCTCGGCCACGAGCTCAGCCACGTCTACAACCGCGACATCCTGATCTCGTCCGTCGCCGGAGCGCTCGCCTCCGTCGTCATGTTCCTCGTCAACTTCGCCTGGCTGATCCCGATCGGCCGCTCCAACGACGACGACGGCCCCGGCATCCTCGGCATGCTGTTGATCATGATCCTGGGCCCGCTGGCGGCGTCCGTGATCCAACTGGCCGTCAGTCGCTCCCGGGAGTACGAGGCGGACGCCTCGGGCGCCCAGTTGACCGGCGACCCGCTGGCCCTGGCCAGCGCCCTGCGCAAGCTGGACGCCGGCACCAAACAGCTTCCGCTGCCCCCCGAGCCCCGGATCGAGACCGCGAGCCACATGATGATCGCGAACCCGTTCCGCCCCGGGCAGGGCATGTCCAAGATGTTCTCGACCCACCCGCCCATGGCGGAGCGCATCGCCCGACTCGAGCAGATGGCAGGTCATCGCCCGTGAAGACAATTCTGAACGTCATTTGGCTGGTCCTGTGCGGCTTCTGGATGTTCCTCGGTTACATCCTCGCGGGACTCCTGCTGTGCATCACGATCATCGGCATCCCGTTCGGCCTGGCGGCCTTCCGTATCGGCGTCTACGCGCTGTGGCCCTTCGGCTACCGCGTCGTCGACCGCCGGGACGCGGGTGGCCCCTCCTGCGTGGGCAACGTGCTCTGGCTGGTCCTCGCCGGCTGGTGGCTGGCGCTCGGTCACATCACCACCGGCATCGCCCTGTGCATCACGATCATCGGCATCCCGCTGGGCATCGCGAACTTCAAGCTGATCCCGGTCTCGCTGATGCCCTTCGGCAAGGAGATCGTGCGCACGGACGAGCAGTTCGCCGGCTGGTAGCGGTCCGTGCGGCGGGCGGAGCACAGGCAGGTCACAGCAGTTCAGAGCAGTTGGCAGCCCGGGCTCCGCAACCACCCGACCGGCAGGAACGTCTTGGATTCCAAGACCGAGTGACGGGTAGGTTCGCACGCATGACCATTATTGGCTGGATCATTCTTGGACTTGTCGCAGGCGTCATCGCCAAGATCCTGCTGCCGGGACGCGACCCCGGCGGTCTCGTGGGGACCACCCTCATCGGGATCGTCGGCGCCTTCCTGGGCGGCTGGATAGCGACACGCTTCCTGGACCGCACGATCAACAACGAGGACTTCTTCGACCCGGCGACCTGGGTCTCGGCCGTCGGCGGTTCGCTCGTCCTGCTGGTCGGCTACCGGCTGCTGTTCGGGGACTCCCGCGGACGCCGCTGACGCTCCCGCGCCCCGAGCCCCGGGGCGCCGAGCCCCGTCTCGCGCAGCGTCAGATTGAGCCGGCCTCCGCTCATCCCCGTCCCGGGACCCGCCGTTCCGGGACGGATCCGCGGCACTCCGTGGAACGCGTGACGCGACGGCCCGCCGAAGACGAACAGGTCCCCGGAGGCCAACTCCACGTCCGTGTAGGGCCGCCCCCGGTTCTCCGCGTTGCCGAAGCGGAAGACGCAGGTGTCGCCGATGCTGAGCGACACGACGGGGGCACCGGACCGTTCCTCCTTGTCCTGGTGCATGCCCATCCGCGCGGCGTCGTCATAGAAGTTGATCAGCGCGGCGTCGGGCGCGTACGTCCCCGCCGGACTCTCCGTCCCGTACGCCTCCGCCACCGCAGCCCGCCCCAGCTCCGCGAGCCACTCCGGGAACGGGGCGACCGGCGCACCGTTCACGTCGTCCGCCGTGCGCGTGTACCGGTACGGCTGCCAGTGCCACCCCAGGCACACCGTCGACACCGACATCACCCCGCCGCCCGGCAGCGCCGTGTGCCGCAGCGGAACGGGCCCGCGCGCCCACGCACGGCACGCCGCCACCAACTCCCGCTGCTGCTCGACGGTCAGCCACTCGGGTACGTGCACGGCGCCCGGTGCGACCACGGCCCGCGGCCTCGGGAAGAGTCCGGTCATCAGCCCACCGCCAGGGCGCCCTCAAGCCCAAGAAGCTGCTCCTTGCGCTCCAGGCCGCCCGCGTAACCCCGCAGCGCCCCGTCCGCACCGATCACCCGGTGGCACGGCCGCACGACGAGCAGCGGATTGCGCCCGATCGCCGTCCCCACGGCCCGGACCCCCGCCCCCGGCGAACCGACCCGCTCGGCGATCTGCCCGTACGACACCGTCTCGCCGTACGGAACACCGTCCAGCGCGGCCCAGACCCGGCGCTGGAAGTCCGTGCCCCGGCCGTCGGCGTACACGAGGTCGAAGCGGGTCCGGCGCCCCTCGAAGTACTCCCGCAGCTGTACGGCGACCCCCGCGAACGCCGCAGGCTCGTGCAGCCAGCCGTCCTGGACGACCGCCGCACCCTTCTGGCCGGGCAGGGAGAGCGAGAGGAGCGCGATCCCCGCCGCGGTACCGGCAGGACCCGCGGCCTCGTCGCCGGCCAGCAGCAGCTCGCCCAGCGGGCTGTCGACCGTCGCGTACATGGTCATGGCTCGTCCCTCTCCTCGTCCGTCGGCCCGCCGGATCACCGGCTGCCACGGACCAGTCTGCGTCGCCCGAACGGCCGCGACCGGCGGTATTCGGACATGCAGTCCGGGCGCGGAGCGGCACATTCCGCCCGGGCCCGGACCGCCGCGTCCTACCGGTAGTTCGCGAACTGGACGTCGAAGTCGAAGTCCTGGCCCTTCACCAGCGCCTGCACGGCCTGCAGGTCGTCCCGGCTCTTGGAGCTGACCCGCAGCTCGTCGCCCTGGACCTGAGCCTTGACGCCCTTGGGGCCCTCGTCACGAATGACCTTCGCGACCTTCTTGGCGTTCTCCTGGGAGATGCCTTCCTCGATCGTGCAGAACAGCTTGTACTCCTTGCCGGACAACTGCGGCTCGCCCGCGTCCAGCGACTTCAGCGAGATGCCGCGCTTGATCAGCTTGGACTGGAAGATGTCGAGGATCGCCTTGACCCGCTCCTCGCCGCTCGCCTCCATCAGGATCTTCTCGCCGGACCAGGAGATCGACGCCCCGGTGCCCTTGAAGTCGTAGCGCTGGGAGATCTCCTTCGCGGCCTGGTTGAGGGCGTTGTCGACCTCCTGCCGCTCGACCTTCGAGACGATGTCGAAACTGGAGTCGGCCATGACGTGTGGCTCCTTGTATCGGGGTGCTGGAAAGGAAGTGCTCGGACCGACCAAGCCTAAGGGCCTGTCTGCCGCCCACGCCCGTCCCGGCCGCTGGTCAATCCAGTGGCGTAGCACCCCCGGGCATCAGGTATCGTTTACGTCGTTGCCACAGAGCGCCGCCGCAAGGCGGGGTCTCAGGGCAACATCCCTTGGCGGTGTGCCCGAGTGGCCAAAGGGAGCAGACTGTAAATCTGCCGGCTTCGCCTACCCAGGTTCGAACCCTGGCGCCGCCACATAGCAAGACCCCCGTCCTTCGGACGGGGGTCTTCTCTGTTGTGTCATGTTGTCCTGTGAAGAAGGGCGTGAACATGGAATCCGTACTGGTCAGCGCGTGTCTGCGGGGTGTTCCCTGCCGGTTCGACGGGCGCGGCAAGGCCTCGGCGGAGATGGCCGCGGCCCTCGCCGGGCGGCGGCTCGTCGCCTTCTGTCCGGAGGTCGCCGCGGGACTGCCCACGCCCCGTCGTCCCGCCGAGATCGTCGGCGGCGACGGGCACGACGTGCTGGACGGCCGGGCCCGTGTCGTGGACGACACCGGACACGATGTGACCGAGGCATTCGTGGACGGCGCCGGGCGAGCGCTGGAGGCCGCGCGAGGGGCGGGCTGCACCGAGGCGCTGCTGATGGCCCGCAGCCCGTCGTGCGGGCGCGGGGCGGTTTATGACGGTACGTTCGCCGGCGAACTGCGGGAGGGCGACGGGGTCACCGCCGCCCTGCTGGAGCGGCACGGCATCACCGTCCGCCCCGCGACCGGAGACTGAGCGGGGCGGACGGTGACGCGGAACCGGGGTCAGTTCCCGGCGATGTCCTTGACCGCGACCGACACCGGGACATTGCCCGAGATCAGTTCCAGCGTCAGCCCCGCCGTCGCCGGGGTGTCCAGCAACTCCAGGAGCGCCGCCGCCACATCGTCGCGCGGCACCGGGCCGCGCCCGGTCGACGCGGCGAGCAGGACCTGTCCGGTGCCCGCGTCGTTGGTCAGCATCCCGGGGCGCAGGATCGTCCAGTCGAGGGCCGTCCGGGAGCGCACGTACGCGTCCGCCGCCCCCTTGGCCCGCAGGTAGACGTCGAACACCTCGTCGCCGGGGTGGTCCGGGTCGGCGCCCATGGACGACACCACGATGTAACGCCGCACCCCCGCCCGTTCCGCCGCGTCCGCGAAGAGCACGGCTGCCCCCCGGTCCACCGTGTCCTTGCGATCCGTACCGCTGTTGGGGCCGGCACCGGCCGCGAAGACCGCCGCGTCGGCGCCGCTCAGCACCTCGGCGGCCTCCTCCACGGTGGCCGACTCGAGGTCCAGGACCACGGGTTCGGCGCCCACGGCGCGGAGGTCCTCGCTCTGCTGCGGGTTGCGGATGATGCCCGCCGCCTCGTCCCCGCGCGCAGCGAGCAGCCGCTCCAGCCGCAGCGCGATCTGACCATGTCCACCTGCGATGACAATGCGCATGAAGTCGACGGTACGCCGCGGAGCGCCGCCGCGCTCAAGGCCCGCCGCCTGTCCCGGAATCCGGTCGCCCCTGACGTGGCAGTCCGAACGAGCCGCCCGTCTCGGAGTCGCGGTACTCGCGCACCGCACTGGTCCGGGCGACCACCCTGCCGCGGTGCACCACGACGCGGCTGTACGCCAGCGACAGCACCCCGGCCAGCCCCTCCCCGCGCACCGCGAGCAGTTCGGCGGGGAAGCCCGCCTCGACCCGCACCTCGGGCAGCCCCATGGCGCGCCTGGCCTCCGCGGAGACGGCCTCGTAGGCGTGCTCGGGCCGCAGCCCGCTCTGTGACGCCAGCAGGAAGGCGGCTTCCAGCGGGTCGCCGCGCCCCACCGGGTTGTCGAGGTCGCGCAGCGCCCCGCTGCCCGCCGCGACCCGCACTCCGGCCGCGCGCAGCAGCCGTACGGGGGCGACACCCCGGCGCTCGGCCCCGCAGCAGCCGCCCTGGGGGAGGCAGATGACCGTCACACCGGCTGCGGCGAGCTGGTCGGCGGCCCGGGCGGCGGCCTCGTCGGGAAGCCGGGAGAGACCCGCGCAGGGGCCGATGGCGACTCCTTGCCGCATTCCGCCCGCCATCACCGCGAACCGGGCCAGCCGGGCCGGATCGTCACTGTCCGTGTGCAGGTCGACGGGGCAGCTGTGCTCGGCGGCGACCTCCAGGACGGCCTCCGTGTACCCCGCCGGATCCGGATCGAGGTCGGGGCAGCCACCGACCGCACCGGCTCCCATCTTCAGCGCGTCGCGGAGCATGGCCAGGTTGCCGGCGCCCGCGACGCCGGTGAGCAGCCGGGGGACGGCGACCGCGGTGAGATCGGTGAGCCCGCGCAGCGAGCGGCGGGCCTGCAGGACGGCTTCGAGGGCGCCGAGGCCCTGTATGTCGCCGATCCGCACGTGTGAGCGCAGGGCGGTCGCGCCGTGCCCGAGTTGCAGCAACGCGGCCTCGGTGGCGCGCCGCTGGATGTCGTCGGGGTGCTGCGAGGCGGGCCCCGGGGTGTCGGGTCCGGCGTCGTCGGCGGTGAGCGCGGTGTCGCCGTGGGCGTGCGGTTCGGCGGGGGCGGGAAGCAGCAGGTGGCCGCGCAGGTCCACGCGGACGCCGGGTGCGACGAGGCTTCCGGCGGTGCCGACGGCCTCGATGCGGCTGCCGCCGAGACGTACGTCCACGATGCGGCCGTCGGTGAGCCGGGCGCCGCAGAGAGTCAGCGCGGCGCCCTCCGGGCCGGCGGTGGCGCCGGCCGCGTGGTCGTCCGGCTGCCGCGGCTGGCTGTCGGGCATCGCGGCTCCTGGGAGGGGGAGAAGATCACGCAGAGTGAGACGAGCCTAGGGGTGTGCCCGGCCCGGTTCGAGGAGGCGCGGAATAGTCGTACCGGCGCGGTGCAGCGGTGCGTGGGGGCGTGGGCCCACCTGCGGGGCCGGGGGTGGGCGAGTGGCTGATCAAGTCGCTGATCAAGGGCCCGGAGCGGTGCCCGGCAGGAGCCCGGAGCGGTGCTGATCAAGGGCTCGGGATGGGGCTTCGAAACGGATTTGGGCGATCGGCGACCGACCGTGTAATGTCTTCATCGCTCGCCCCAATAGCTCAGTCGGTAGAGCGTCTCCATGGTAAGGAGAAGGTCTGCGGTTCGATTCCGCATTGGGGCTCTGGTGATCGGGGAACCCCGCTTCGGCGGGGGGACTCAGTCATCAAAGCGGTGTAGCTCAGTCGGTAGAGCAAGCGGCTCATAATCGCTGTGTCACCGGTTCAAGTCCGGTCACCGCTACTAACAGTAGCCGATTGTGGGGTCGGTCCTCCGATCGGCTACTCTTTTTTTTGCGTTCATCCGTCCACCGTCCGTCCAAGGAGCACTCACGTGGCTGCCACCGACGTCCGCCCGAAGATCACGCTGGCCTGCGTGGAGTGCAAGGAGCGGAACTACATCACCAAGAAGAACCGGCGTAACAACCCGGACCGACTTGAGATGAAGAAGCATTGCCCGCGCTGCAACTCGCACACTGCGCACCGCGAAACGCGCTGAATCAGGCTCGTACACGAGGCCGTCCCCATTGGGGGCGGCCTCGTGTCGTTGTACTGGGCCGTTACTCCGGCCCCTTCGTCTTTCATCAGGAGGTTGCGAGCTCATGGCGCTCGACCAGTCCTTCGTGGGGCGGACCTATCCGCCCACCCCGGCGTACGAGGTCGGCCGGGAGAAGATCCGAGAGTTCGCCGAGGCGGTGGGCGACGCCAATCCCGCGTACGTCGACCCCGAAGCGGCCAGGGCGCTCGGTCACGGCGATGTGATCGCGCCGCCGACGTTCGTGTTCTCGATCACCTTCAAGGCCGCCGGGCAGGTGGTGCGTGACCCGCAGCTGGGTCTGGACTACAGCCGGGTGGTGCACGGTGACCAGAAGTTCGCCTACGTGCGACCGGTGCGGGCGGGGGACCGGCTGACGGTCACCTCGACGATCGAGGCGGTCAAGTCCATGGCCGGGAACGACATCGTGGACATCCGCGGCGAGGTCCATGACGAGTCCGGTGAGCATGTCGTGACGGCGTGGACGAAGCTGGTGGCGCGCGCCGCCGAGGAGGCGTGATGACGGTGCAGGTGAGTTACGACTCGGTCGAGGTCGGTACGGAGCTGCCGCCGCAGTCCTTCCCGGTCACCCGCGCGATGCTGGTGCAGTACGCGGGCGCCTCGGGCGACTTCAACCCGATCCACTGGAACGAGAAGTTCGCGCGCGAGGTCGGGCTGGAGGACGTGATCGCCCACGGCATGTTCACCATGGCCGAGGCGATCCGTGTGGTCACGGACTGGGCCGGCGATCCGGGTTCCGTCGTCGAGTACGGGGTCCGGTTCACCAAGCCGGTCGTCGTACCCAACGACGACAAGGGCGCGATGATCGAGGTCAGCGGCAAGGTGGCCGCCCTGCTGGACGACAAGCGGGTGCGGGTCGACCTGACGGCGATGAGTGACGGCAAGAAGGTACTGGGCATGTCCCGCGCCGTGGTGCAGCTCGGCTGACGCGGTCAGGAGTGTGGGTAAGGGGCGCGGTCCATGGGGCCGCGCCCCTTACGCGTGGGCGGGGGGTCCACCGCTTGACCAAGTTAGTGATTGAGTACTAACTTTCTGCCATGGCAAGGATGAGCGCAGAAGAGCGGCGCGAGAGCGTCATCCGTGCGGCGATCACCGAGTTCGCCCGCGGCGGGTACAGCGCCACCTCCACCGAGGTGATCGCCAGGCGTGTGGGCGTCTCGCAGCCCTACCTCTTCCGCCTCTTCCCCAATAAGCAGGCCATGTTCCTCGCCGCCTCCGAGCGGTGCCTGACGGACACCCGCAGGGTCTTCGCGGATGCCGCGGAGGGGCTCGAAGGCGAAGAGGCGCAGAGTGCCATGGCCGGGGCGTATCAGCGCCTGATCGTCGAGGACCCCGACCGGCTGCTGATGCAGATGCAGATGTACGCGGCTGTCGCGGCCGCGGAGGCCGCCGGGGACCACGAGTTCGGCGAGTCGGTGCGTGCGGGCTGGCTGCAGATGTTCGACGAGCTCACTGTCGCGGTCGGCGGTGACGCCGAGGAGGCGACCGACTTCCTCGCGTACGGCATGCTCATCAACACGCTGACGTCGCTCGGCTTCCCGGTGGGCCACCGGATCTGGTCCAAGTTCTGCGAGCCACCCGGACCGGCCGTCTGAACGGTGCGCCCCGGGCTCGGCCCGGTTTTCTGCCCAAGAAAGTTAGTCATCAATTACTAACCCTGAGGGGAAGCAGTGAAGCAGCACACGACAGGCCGCTCACCAGCGGTCTGGGCCCTCGTCATCACCAGCATCGCCGGATTCATGGCGGCCCTCGACAACCTCGTCGTCACGACCGCACTCCCCTCCATTCGCACGAGCCTCGGGGGAGAGCTGGAGGACCTCGAATGGACCGTGAACGCGTACACGCTCACCTTCGCCGTCCTGCTGATGTTCGGTGCGTCCCTCGGTGACCGGTTCGGCCGCCGCCGGCTCTTCCTCATCGGCCTCTCCGTCTTCACCGGCGCCTCCGCCGCGGCCGCCCTCTCGCCCGGGATCAACGAACTGATCACCTTCCGTGCGGTCCAGGGCGTCGGCGCGGCCATCATGATGCCGCTGACGCTCACCCTCCTCACGGCCGCCGTACCGCCCGCCCGGCGAGGCGCCGCGCTGGGCGTCTTCAGCGCCGTGACCGGACTCGCGGTGGCCAGCGGGCCGCTGATCGGCGGAAGCCTCACCGAGCACATCTCCTGGCAGTGGATCTTCTGGCTGAACGTCCCCATAGGCCTGCTCCTGCTGCCGCTCGCCCGGCTGCGCCTGGCCGAGTCCTACGCGCCGGACGCCCGGCTCGACGTACCCGGCACCCTGCTGGTCAGCGGCGGGCTCTTCGGGATCGTCTACGGCCTGGTCAACGCCAACGCCGAGGGCTGGACCAGCGGCACCGTCCTCGCCGCGCTGATCGCCGGCTTCGCGCTGATCGGCGGGTTCATCTACTACGGCTTCCGCGCCAAGAACCCGATCCTGCCCATGCGGCTCTTCCGGAACCGGGCGTTCTTCGGGATCAACATCGCCGGTCTGCTGATGTTCCTCGGGATGTTCGGCTCGATCTTCCTGCTCAGCCAGTTCCTCCAGGGCGCCCTGGGCTACTCGCCCACGGAGGCGGGCCTGCGCATGCTGCCCTGGACCGGCATGCCGATGCTGGTGGCCCCCGTCGCCGGTGTGCTCGCCGACCGGTTCGGCGGCCGGCCGGTCGTCGTGGCGGGCCTCGCGCTCCAGGCCGTCGGCCTCGCCCTGTTCGCCATGGTTCTCGCCCCCGACGTCTCCTACGCCGCCCAGCTCCCCGGCCTGATCGTCGGTGGCGTCGGTATGGCCCTGTACTTCGCACCCGCCGCCAGCCTCGTGATGTCCAGCGTCCGCCCCTCCGAACAAGGCATCGCCTCCGGCGCCAACAACGCGCTGCGCGAGGTCGGCGGAGCCCTCGGCGTCGCCGTGCTGGCCACCGTCTTCTCGTCGCAGGGCGGGCTCGGCTCCGCGCAGGCCTTCGCGGCCGGGACCGTGCCGGCCGTCTGGATCGGTGCCGGCGTGGTGGCGCTCGCCGCCCTCGTGGCCCTGCTGATCCCCGGCCGTTCCGCCCGGACGCCCGAGCAGGCGGAGGAGCAGGAGGAGACGCGGGTCTCCGTGGCCGCCTGAGTGCCGCCGCGCGGATACGGTCCGTGCCCCCGCCCGGGAGGCGGGGCACGGACCGTAGTCTTGTCCCCGTGCAGGAACTCCACGACGCGCCCCTCGCCCCCCTGACCACCTTCCGGCTCGGCGGCCCCGCCACCCGCCTCCTCACCGCGACGAGCGATGCCGACGTGGTCGACGCCGTGCGCGAGGCCGACGACAGCGGCACCCCGCTCCTGATCATCGGCGGCGGCAGCAACCTGGTCATCGGCGACAAGGGCTTCGAAGGCACCGCCCTGCGCATCGCGACCAAGGGCTTCGTGCTGGACGGGACGACGCTCGAACTGGCCGCCGGAGAGGTCTGGACGGACGCCGTCACCCGTAGCGTGGAGGCCGGATTCGCGGGCCTCGAATGCCTCGCCGGCATCCCCGGCTCGGCGGGGGCGACCCCGATCCAGAACGTCGGGGCGTACGGGCAGGAGGTGTCGTCCACCATCACGGAGGTCGTCGCCTACGACCGGCGCACCCGGGAAACCGTCACCATCCCGAACTCCGAGTGCGCCTTCGCATACCGGCACAGTCGCTTCAAGGCCGAACCCGACCGGTTCGTGGTGTTGCGTGTCCGCTTCGGGCTGGAAGAGGCGGGCGGCCTGTCCGCACCCCTCAAGTACCCCGAAACGGCACGCGCCATGGGTGTCGAGGAGGGGGAGCGCGTTCCCGCCGCGGCCGCCCGCGAAACCGTGCTCCGGCTCCGGGCCGGCAAGGGAATGGTGCTCGACCCCGAGGACCACGACACCTGGTCGGCCGGCTCCTTCTTCACCAACCCGATCCTGGACCCGGCCCAGTTCGAGGCGTTCCTCGCCCGGGTGTCCCAGCACCTCGGACCGGACGTCACGCCCCCCGCCTTCCCCGCGGGCGAAGGACGCACCAAGACCTCGGCGGCCTGGCTCATCGACCGGGCCGGTTTCACCAAGGGATACGGCTCCGGCCCGGCCCGCATCTCCACCAAGCACACCCTCGCCCTCACCAACCGGGGCGCGGCGAGCACCGAGGACCTGCTGGCCCTGGCGCGCGAGGTCGTCGCCGGGGTCCACGCGGCCTTCGGTGTCACGCTCGTCAACGAACCGGTGACCGTCGGCGTGAGCCTGTAGGGCGTGCAGGACTTGAGGGGTATGAAGGACTTGCAGGGCCGGCAGGGCTTGCGGGGTTCGTGCGGGGCCCGCCCTCAGTACGCCACGCCCACCCCCTGCTTCACCGCCGCCGGATCGTCGGTCAGCGCCAGCATCGCGTGCGCCACATCGGCCCGGGAGATGGACCGGCCGCTGCGCGGATTGCTGCCGATGACCGTCCGGTAGACGCCGGTCAGCGGACCGTTCGTGAGCTTCGGGGGACGCACCGACGTCCAGTCCGTCGCGGAGGCCGCCAGAGCCGCCTCCATGGCGGTGAGGTCCGCGTAGACCTCCTTCAGGATCGCGCCGATCGCCGCGAGCATCATCCGGTCGAGCAGCGGGTCGTCCGCGGGCTCCGGGGCGACCGGGGCCGCACTCACCACGAGCAGCCGCCTCGTCCCCTCCGCCTCCATGGCCGTCAGGACGCTGCGGGTCAGCCGCTCGGCGATCCCGCCGGCCTTCCTGCCCCGCGCGCCCAGGCCGGAGAACACCGCGTCGCGGCCCGCGACCGACTCGCGCAGTGCCTCCGGATCGTCGATACGGGCCGCGGTGTGGACCGTGAGGCCGGAGAGCGGCACCGGCAGCCGCGCGGGATCGCGGACCACCGCCGTCACCTCGTGCCCCGCCGCCACCGCCTGGCGGACGATCTCCTGCCCGATGCCGCCTGTCGCGCCGAACACTGTGAGCTTCATGGCACACCCTCCTAGGGTGGGTAAGTATTCACTCACCTCTAGAGTGAGTGTGTACTCACCCACTCGTCAAGCTTCGTTGGAGTGCACATGGAGCAGAAGCCGGCCCGCGCCCGCATCATCGACGCCGCCCACCAGCTGATGCTCACCATCGGACTGGCCAGGGCCACCACCAAGGAGATCGCCAAGGCCGCGGGCTGCTCCGAGGCCGCGCTCTACAAGCACTTCCCGAGCAAGGAAGAGCTCTTCGTCGTGGTGCTGAAGGAACGGCTGCCCATGGTCGGCGGTGTCCTGAAGCGGCTGATCACCGACCCGGGGGAGGGGGAGCGCACGCTGGAGGGGAACCTCACCGAGATCGCCCGCGAGGCCGCCCTCTTCTACGAGCAGAGCTTCCCGATCGCCGCGTCCCTGTACGCCGAGCCCAGGCTCAAGGAGCGCCACAACGCGGCGATGCGCGAGCTGGGCGTCGGCCCCCACGTTCCCATCCGCGGAGTCGACGCGTATCTGCGCGCCGAACAGTCCGCGGGCCGGGTACGGGCCGACGCCGACACCTACGCGGCCGCCTCCCTGCTCATGGGGGCCTGCGCCCAGCGGGCCTTCGCCTACGACGCCACGGAGACCGGCGGTCCTCCGCAGCCGCTCGACGCCTTCGCCGCCTCGATCACCCGGATGCTGCTGGGCGGGCTCACGGGGTAGGCCGCGCGCGGAGGCGGGTCAGCCCGCAGGCTTGGCCAGCCAGTCGTCGACGCCCGCCAGGAGCTCCGCCCGTACCGCTTCCGGCGCCGCCGAACCCCGTACCGACTGCCGCGCCAGCTCCGCCAGCTCCTCGTCGGTGAACGCGTGGTGGCGCCGCACGAGGTCGTACTGCGCGGCCAGCCGGGAGCCGAAGAGCAGCGGGTCGTCCGCGCCGAGTGCCATCGGCACGCCGGCGTCGAACAGAGTGCGCAGGGGTACGTCGGACGGCTTCTCGTAGACGCCGAGCGCCACGTTCGACGCCGGGCACACCTCGCAGGTCACCCCGCGCTCCGCCAGCCTGCGCAGCAGCCGCGGATCCTCGGCCGCCCGTACCCCGTGCCCGACCCGCGAGGCGTCGAGGTCGTCCAGGCAGTCGCGGACGCTGGACGGGCCCGACAGTTCACCGCCGTGCGGGGCCGCCAGCAGGCCGCCCTCCCTGGCGATGGCGAAGGCCCGGTCGAAATCGCGGGCCATGCCGCGCCGCTCGTCGTTGGAGAGCCCGAACCCGACCACGCCCCGGTCCGCGTACCGCACCGCGAGCCGTGCCAGCGTCCTGGCGTCCAGCGGATGCTTCATCCGGTTCGCCGCGATCACCACCCGGATCGGCAGGCCGGTCTCGCGCGACGCGCTGTCCACGGCGTCCAGGATGATCTCGATCGCCGGGATGAGCCCGCCGAGCAGGGGGGCGTACGAGGTGGGGTCGACCTGGATCTCCAGCCAGCCGGAGCCGTCCGCCACGTCCTCCTCGGCGGCCTCGCGCACCAGCCGCTGGATGTCGTCGGCGGTCCGCAGACAGGACCGGGCGATGTCGTAGAGCCGCTGGAAGCGGAACCAGCCGCGCTCGTCCGTGGCGCGGAGACTGGGGGGCTCGCCGCCGGTCAGGGCCTCGGGCAGCCGTACGCCGTACTTGTCGGCGAGTTCGAGCAGCGTCGTGGGCCGCATCGACCCGGTGAAATGCAGGTGCAGGTGGGCCTTGGGCAACAGCCGTACATCACGCTCCATTCAAAGATCTTGCCGCACGGACGGGGTGTCGCGGTAGCCGCTTTCCCCATCGAGTTGCCCATCGAACGAACAAGCGAACAAAGAAGCGACCCCCGGCCGGAGCCGAGGGTCGCCACTGAAAAGCGGAAGGAACGCGAGGTACTACGCCTTCGCCTCGCCCAGCAGCTTCTGGAGCCGCGAGACGCCCTCGACGAGGTCGTCGTCACCCAGCGCGTAGGAGAGGCGCAGGTAGCCCGGCGTGCCGAAGGCCTCGCCCGGAACGACCGCGACCTCGGCCTCGTCCAGGATCAGCGCCGCCAGCTCGACCGAGGTGGCCGGGCGCTTGCCGCGGATCTCCTTGCCGAGCAGGTCCTTCACCGAGGGGTACACGTAGAACGCGCCCTCGGGTACCGGGCACAGCACGCCGTCGATCTCGTTGAGCATCCGCACGATGGTCTGCCGACGCCGGTCGAAGGCGGTGCGCATCTCGGCGACCGCGTCCAGGTTCCCGGAGACGGCGGCCAGCGCGGCGACCTGGGCGACGTTGGAGACGTTGGAGGTGGCGTGCGACTGCAGGTTGGTCGCGGCCTTCACCACGTCCTTGGGGCCGACGATCCACCCCACGCGCCAGCCGGTCATCGCGTACGTCTTGGCGACGCCGTTGACCACGATGCACTTGTCGCGCAGCTCGGGCACGATCGCCGGCAGCGAGGTGAACGTCGCGTCGCCGTAGACCAGGTGCTCGTAGATCTCGTCGGTCAGCACCCACAGGCCGTGCTCGACGGCCCACTTGCCGATCGCCTCGGCCTCCGCCTCGCTGTAGACCGCACCGGTCGGGTTCGAGGGGGAGACGAACAGGACGACCTTCGTACGCTCCGTGCGCGCTGCCTCCAGCTGCTCCACGGAGACCCGGTATCCGGTGGTCTCGTCGGCGACGACCTCCACCGGGACACCGCCGGCGAGGCGGATCGACTCGGGGTAGGTGGTCCAGTACGGCGCCGGGACGATGACCTCGTCGCCCGGGTCGAGGATCGCGGCGAAGGCCTCGTAGATGGCCTGCTTGCCGCCGTTGGTCACCAGGATCTGGGAGGCGTCGACCTCGTAACCGGAGTCGCGCAGCGTCTTCTCTGCGATGGCGGCCTTGAGCTCGGGGAGCCCGCCCGCGGGGGTGTAGCGGTGGTACTTCGGGTTGCGGCAGGCCTCGACCGCGGCGTCGACGATGTAGCCGGGGGTCGGGAAGTCGGGCTCGCCCGCACCGAAACCGATCACCGGACGGCCGGCGGCCTTGAGGGCCTTGGCCTTGGCGTCGACGGCGAGGGTGGCGGACTCGGAGATGGCACCGATGCGGGCGGAGACCCGGCGCTCGGAGGGAGAAGTAGCAGCGCTCATGCTCCCCATGCTCCCAGACCGTATTCCCCGTCGGCACAGGGGTTTCAGGGACCGGACAGCACTCGGACAGCATGCGGACAGACAAGCAGGCAGCATCGGACAGGAACGGTCGGGAGCTATCTGTTCGACGCCGGGCCGCCGAGCACGTACACTCACCTGTCGTTGGCCTTCACCAGCCGCACCGTTCCTGCACCCGAAGCATCCGGGGACATGCGGTAGGTTGGTGGAAACCACAAAGGGTCGTAGCTCAATTGGTAGAGCACTGGTCTCCAAAACCAGCGGTTGGGGGTTCAAGTCCCTCCGGCCCTGCTACACACTCCTTCGCCGGGATGTGTGCGCATGTACGTACTTCAATGCACTGCCGTGCGGCTTCACCGGGCGCGGCACGGCCATGACCCGGAATCAGGTGAGAAGCGTGACGGACGCCGTGGGCTCCATCGACATGCCTGATGCCGAGGATGAAGTCCCCGAGTCGAAGAAGAAGACCCGGAAGGGCGGCAAGCGCGGCAAGAAGGGCCCTCTGGGCCGTCTCGCGCTCTTCTACCGCCAGATCGTCGCCGAGCTCCGCAAGGTGGTCTGGCCGACTCGCAACCAGCTGACGACATACACCTCAGTGGTGATTGTGTTCGTAGTCGTCATGATTGGTCTTGTTACCGTGATTGACTTCGGTTTCCAGCGGGTCATCAAGTACGTCTTCGGCTGATCCCGCGGAGGGCGCCTCATGGGCGCCCCTTTCGCATGTTCCACCCATTTGTATCCAGGAAGAAGCAGCCACCGTGTCTGACCCGAACCTGAACGACGCCGTCGAGCCGACGGCGGGCGCCTTCGAGTCCGCCGAGGACGAGCTCGACATCGTCGAGGCGGCGGACGCTGTGGAGCCGGACCAGGCTGAAGCTGCCGACGCCGCCGCGGGCGAGCCCGCCGAGCAGGCCGCCGTGCACACCGAGGAGCCCGCCGAGGCCGAAGCCGGTGAGGACGAGAGCGCCGAGGCCCCCGAGGCCGAGGAAGCCGCTGACGAGGCCGACGAGGAAGAGGCCGAGCCGGCCGAGCCCGTCGACGCCGTCACCGCCCTGCGCGAGGAGCTCCGCACCCTCCCGGGCGAGTGGTACGTCATTCACACGTACGCCGGTTACGAGAAGCGTGTGAAGGCCAACCTGGAGCAGCGCGCCGTCTCGCTGAACGTGGAGGAGTTCGTCTATCAGGCCGAGGTGCCTGAGGAGGAAATCGTCCAGATCAAGAACGGCGAGCGCAAGAACGTCCGTCAGAACAAGCTCCCGGGTTACGTCCTGGTGCGCATGGACCTGACGAACGAGTCCTGGGGCGTCGTCCGCAACACGCCCGGCGTCACCGGCTTCGTGGGCAACGCCTACGACCCGTACCCGCTGACCCTGGACGAGATTGTCAAGATGCTCGCCCCGGAGGCCGAGGAGAAGGCCGCTCGTGAGGCGGCCGAGGCCGAGGGCAAGCCGGCTCCGTCCCGCAAGGTCGAGGTCCAGGTGCTGGACTTCGAGGTCGGCGACTCCGTCACCGTCACCGACGGGCCGTTCGCGACCCTGCAGGCGACGATCAACGAGATCAACGCCGACTCGAAGAAGGTCAAGGGTCTCGTCGAGATCTTCGGCCGCGAGACCCCGGTCGAGCTCAGCTTCGACCAGATCCAGAAGAACTAGCGCTTCCCGCCAGCTTCTGGACACATGCCTACCGAGCAGGTCAGACCGGCTGTCACAGCCTGTCTGACCTGCTCGGTTTTTGGTCGCGCAGCTATACCCGTTATCGTTGTGCGGTATGCCTGCATCCGGATGATCGGATGACGGCGAAAACTCTCACTAGGACCCGGAGAGAGCACATGCCTCCCAAGAAGAAGAAGATCACGGGGCTTATCAAGCTCCAGATCAACGCCGGTGCGGCCAACCCGGCTCCGCCGGTCGGCCCCGCACTGGGCCAGCACGGCGTCAACATCATGGAGTTCTGCAAGGCCTACAACGCCGCGACCGAGTCGCAGCGTGGCATGGTCGTGCCGGTGGAGATCACGGTCTACGACGACCGTTCCTTCACCTTCATCACCAAGACTCCGCCGGCCGCCAAGCTGATCCTCAAGGCCGCGGGTGTGGACAAGGGCTCCGGCGAGCCTCACAAGACCAAGGTTGCCAAGCTGACGGCCGCGCAGGTCCGCGAGATCGCCACGACGAAGCTCCCCGACCTGAACGCCAATGACCTCGACGCCGCGTCGAAGATCATCGCCGGCACCGCCCGTTCCATGGGCATCACGGTCGAAGGCTGATTCAGCCCCACCCCCTCAGTGGTAGGACCAAGCGCTGGTCCGCACCACGACTCCACACTCTGAAACCACAGGAGTAGAAGTGAAGCGCAGCAAGAACCTCCGCGCTGCGGACGCCAAGATCGACGCGGGGCGCAACTACGCCCCGCTCGAGGCCGTCCGTATCGCCAAGGACACCGCCTCCACGAAGTTCGACAGCACCGTCGAGGTCGCCTTTGCCCTGGGTGTAGACCCGCGCAAGGCCGACCAGATGGTCCGTGGCACCGTGAACCTCCCGCACGGCACCGGCAAGACCGCCCGGGTCCTGGTCTTCGCGACCGGTGACCGTGCTGCGGCCGCGGAAGCCGCGGGCGCCGACATCGTCGGCGCCGACGAGCTCATCGACGAGGTGGCGAAGGGCCGTCTGGACTTCGACGCCGTCGTCGCGACCCCGGACCTCATGGGCAAGGTCGGCCGCCTCGGCCGCGTGCTCGGTCCGCGTGGTCTGATGCCGAACCCGAAGACCGGCACCGTCACCCCCGACGTCGTGAAGGCTGTCAACGACATCAAGGGCGGCAAGATCGAGTTCCGCGTCGACAAGCACTCGAACCTGCACTTCATCATCGGCAAGACCTCGTTCGACGAGACCAAGCTGGTGGAGAACTACGCAGCGGCGCTGGACGAGATCCTCCGTCTGAAGCCGTCCGCCGCCAAGGGCCGCTACATCAAGAAGGCCACCCTGGCCACCACGATGGGCCCCGGCATCCCGCTGGACTCCAACCGCACCCGTAACCTCCTCGTCGAGGAGGACCCGGCCTCCGTCTGAGCCTCCGCGCTCGTACGACCGCCGTGTCACGTGTGACATTGACGGGCCCCGCAACCTTTCGAGGTGCGGGGCCCGTCCTCGTATGTACGGACCAGGGGCTGTCGGAGCCGTGCGTTAGCGTGCGGATCACAGAGAGCCGAACGAGGGGTGGAAGCGGACATGAGGACCAGTACCGTACGGCGCGTCGGTGTGGCCGTGGCTGTCGCGGCGGCGCTGACGTCGGTGGGGGCCTGCGGCGGCTCGGACGACGGCGGGACGAGCAAGGCCAAGGGCAAGGACGGGAGCAGCGGCAGCGGCGTGGTGAAGACCGACGCGATCGCCGCGCTGCTCGACGTGCAGAAGAAGACCGGCGCGGCGCACTCGGCGAAGATCGAGGGCACCATGGTCATGGGCAGCACCAGGTCCCTGAAGCAGTCCGGGGCGCTGGACTGGAGCGACGGGGTCACCGGCGCCATGGAGATCACGTACACCGGCGGCGCCATGGCCGACACCATGAAGAAGGCCGGCGGCAACGGCACGATGCAGGCCCGCTACTTCAAGGACGGGTACGCGGCGGACATGGGCGCGGCCCTGGCTCAGCAGACCGGCGGCAAGCGCTGGATCAGCTACTCCTACGACGACCTCGCGGAGCTCGGGGGCGCCGCCGGGGCGGCGATGAAGGACCAGATGCAGAACACCACTCCCGACCAGGGAGTGAAGTCGCTGCTGGCCTCCGGCGACGTGAAGGAGGTCGGCAAGGAGCAGGTGCGCGGTGTCGCCACCACGCACTACTCCGGCACGGTCGACGTCGCCGAGCTGACAGCCAAGAACTCGAAGCTGGACGCCGACCAGCTGGCCGCGCTCAAGAAGCAGCTCAACGATGCCGGGGTCACCACGGAGACGGTCGACATCTGGGTCGACGGGAACGACCTGCTGGTGAAGAAGAGCGAGCGCGGGCAGATGAAGACCGGCGAGCTCAACATGACGTTCTTCTACAGCGACTACGGGACCAAGGTCTCCGCCGAGCGGCCGCCGGCCGGTGAGACCGTCGCGTTCAAGGAGCTGCTCAAGCAGCAGCAGGGCGCCGCCGGTAATGCCTCGTAAAGGGGTCGCTCAAACCTTCCGGACCGCCCGAGCCGGGACGGATTTGCTCGGCGCGACTCCTGTCGCGTACTCTTCTGCAGAAGCCAAAGACCGCTGGTCGTTGCTGAAACCCGTAAGGGGGACGGCAACCGAAGGATCCGTTGAATGCGGACGACCTGCGCAGGTGACTGTGGAAAGGCTCCCGGACTTTGTTCGGTCGAGCTTCGCCCTGGCGCCTGCGCCGGGGCGTTTCGTCTTTTCCGGGGCCTTTTGAGCGGTCCTCATCACCCGGAAGGAGGCCGACGCTCATGGCAAGGCCCGACAAGGCTGCAGCGGTAGCCGAGCTCGCGGACCAGTTCCGCAGCTCGAACGCCGCCGTGCTGACCGAGTACCGGGGTCTCACCGTGGCACAGCTCAAGCAGCTGCGCCGTTCGCTCGGTGAGAACGCCCAGTACGCCGTGGTGAAGAACACGCTGACCAAGATTGCGGCCAACGAGGCCGGGATCGACACGCTGGACGACCTGTTCGCAGGTCCGACGGCGGTTGCCTTCGTCACCGGTGACCCGGTGGAGTCGGCGAAGGGTCTTCGTGACTTCGCCAAGGACAACCCCAACCTCATCATCAAGGGCGGTGTCCTTGACGGTAAGGCGCTGTCCGCCGATGAGATCAAGAAGCTCGCGGACCTCGAGTCCCGCGAGGTTCTGCTCGCCAAGCTGGCCGGCGCCATGAAGGGCAAGCAGACTCAGGCTGCGCAGCTCTTCCAGGCTCTGCCGTCGAAGTTCGTCCGCACCGCGGAAGCCCTTCGTGCCAAGCGGGAAGAGCAGGGCGGTGCCGGTACTCCGGCTCCCGCCGAGGCCGCCGAGTAATTTCGCTCAGCGGTCCAGCGGGCTCCACGTACGCCCGCCGACATATACATCCGGCACCTGCCGAATAGTGGAAGGACGCCATCATGGCGAAGCTCAGCCAGGAAGACCTGCTCGCCCAGTTCGAGGAGCTCACCCTCATCGAGCTCTCCGAGTTCGTTAAGGCCTTCGAGGAGAAGTTCGACGTCACCGCCGCCGCGGCCGTCGCCGTTGCCGGTCCCGCCGCCGGTGGCCCCGCCGCCGAGGCCGAGGCCGAGCAGGATGAGTTCGACGTCATCCTCACCGCCGCCGGTGACAAGAAGATCCAGGTCATCAAGGTCGTGCGTGAGCTGACCTCCCTCGGCCTGAAGGAGGCCAAGGACCTCGTCGACGGCGCCCCGAAGCCCGTCGTCGAGAAGGTCGCCAAGGAGGCCGCCGAGAAGGCTGCCGAGTCCCTCAAGGCCGCCGGCGCCTCCGTCGAGGTCAAGTGACCCAGCGAGTCTTCTGACTCCTCTGGACCCCCGTGCCGCGAGGCGTGGGCGTCACTTCGCGAAAGGCGATCACCCGTATGGGTGGTCGCCTTTCGGCGTACCCGCGGTGGGTGCCTTGCTCTTCCCGCGGCGACGAGTATGGTGATCTTCGCCGTGCGCCTCTCGTGGGGGGCACGGGTGGCGCCGAGGGGCGGCGGGACGCGGGTCTCCGGGCCCGTACCGGCTGGGGGGCCTTGACGAACCGCACGAGGCGCGCAATTCTCAAGGCGCGTCGTCACATCGATCCGAATCCGAGGCATGGATCGATGGCGAAGAGGGCAGTAAAGAAGAGCGCAGCTCGCGCAGGGCTAGACATAGGTGTTGAGAACAAGCTGTTGAGAGCAACGTGGGTCTCTGAGAACCCCGACTGGACATCAGTGTGCCGCTTGGCTACACTGACCCTTTGCGCTGCCTGTTAGCTGCCTCCTGCCCGTCACCAGGGGCATACCCATCTTGTGCACCGTGGATCGTTCGTCCCTTGTTTGGGATATCTGTCCACCTGTCCAGTTTGGGACCGGTACGCGCGTAGTGAGTCCGAGCCCTCGGAAGGACCCCCTCTTGGCCGCCTCGCGCAACGCCTCGACCGCGAATACGAACAACGGTGCCAGCACCGCCCCGCTGCGCATCTCTTTTGCAAAAATCAAGGAGCCCCTCGAGGTTCCGAACCTCCTCGCGCTGCAGACCGAGAGCTTTGACTGGCTCCTCGGTAACGCCGCCTGGAAGGCTCGCGTCGAGGCTGCTCTGGACAGTGGACAAGACGTCCCCACCAAGTCCGGCCTGGAGGAGATCTTCGAGGAGATCTCACCGATCGAGGACTTCTCCGGGTCGATGTCGCTTACGTTCCGCGACCACCGCTTCGAGCCCCCCAAGAACTCGATCGACGAGTGCAAGGAGCGCGACTTCACGTTCGCCGCCCCGCTCTTCGTCACGGCCGAGTTCACCAACAACGAGACCGGCGAGATCAAGTCCCAGACGGTCTTCATGGGCGATTTCCCGCTCATGACCAACAAGGGCACCTTCGTCATCAACGGCACCGAGCGTGTCGTCGTGTCGCAGCTGGTCCGCTCGCCGGGTGTCTACTTCGACTCCTCCATCGACAAGACGTCCGACAAGGACATCTTCTCCTCCAAGATCATCCCGTCCCGGGGTGCCTGGCTGGAGATGGAGATCGACAAGCGCGACATGGTCGGTGTCCGCATCGACCGCAAGCGCAAGCAGTCCGTCACCGTTCTCCTGAAGGCTCTCGGCTGGACCACCGAGCAGATCCTCGAGGAGTTCGGCGAGTACGAGTCCATGCGCGCCACCCTGGAGAAGGACCACACCCAGGGCCAGGATGACGCGCTGCTCGACATCTACCGCAAGCTCCGCCCGGGCGAGCCGCCGACCCGCGAGGCTGCTCAGACGCTGCTCGAGAACCTCTACTTCAACCCGAAGCGCTACGACCTCGCGAAGGTCGGCCGCTACAAGGTGAACAAGAAGCTCGGCGCGGATGAGCCGCTCGACGCCGGTGTCCTCACCAGCGACGACATCATCGCGACCATCAAGTACCTGGTGAAGCTGCACGCCGGGGAGACCGAGACGACCGGCGAGTCGGGCCGGGAGATCGTCGTCGAGACCGACGACATCGACCACTTCGGCAACCGTCGTCTGCGTAACGTCGGCGAGCTCATCCAGAACCAGGTCCGTACGGGTCTGGCCCGGATGGAGCGCGTCGTGCGTGAGCGCATGACGACTCAGGACGTCGAGGCCATCACGCCGCAGACCCTGATCAACATCCGGCCGGTCGTCGCCTCCATCAAGGAGTTCTTCGGCACCAGCCAGCTGTCGCAGTTCATGGACCAGAACAACCCGCTGTCGGGTCTCACCCACAAGCGCCGCCTGTCGGCTCTTGGCCCGGGTGGTCTGTCCCGTGAGCGGGCCGGCTTCGAGGTCCGTGACGTGCACCCGTCCCACTACGGACGCATGTGCCCGATCGAGACCCCTGAAGGCCCGAACATCGGTCTGATCGGTTCGCTCGCCTCGTACGGCCGCGTCAACGCGTTCGGCTTCATCGAGACGCCGTACCGCAAGGTCGTCGACGGCCAGGTCACCGACGAGGTCGACTACGTCACGGCCGACGAGGAAGACCGTTACGTCATCGCCCAGGCGAACGCGACGCTCTCCGACGAGCTGCGCTTCACCGAGCCCCGCGTCCTGGTCCGCCGTCGTGGCGGAGAGGTCGACTACGTGCCCGGCACCGAAGTCGACTACATGGACGTCTCGCCGCGCCAGATGGTGTCCGTCGCCACCGCGATGATCCCGTTCCTTGAGCACGACGACGCCAACCGTGCCCTCATGGGCGCGAACATGATGCGTCAGGCGGTGCCGCTCATCAAGTCGGAGGCGCCGCTCGTCGGCACCGGCATGGAGTACCGCTGCGCTACCGACGCCGGTGACGTACTGAAGGCCGAGAAGGACGGTGTGGTCCAGGAGGTCTCCGCGGACTACATCACCGTGACGAACGATGACGGCACGTACACCACGTACCGCATCGCGAAGTTCATGCGCTCCAACCAGGGCACCTCGGTCAACCAGAAGGTCGTCGTCTCCGAAGGCGACCGGATCGTCGCCGAGCAGGTACTCGCCGACGGACCGGCCACCGAGAACGGTGAGATGGCCCTCGGTAAGAACCTGCTCGTGGCGTTCATGCCGTGGGAGGGTCACAACTACGAGGACGCGATCATCCTGTCGCAGCGCCTCGTGCAGGACGACGTCCTCTCCTCGATTCACATCGAGGAGCACGAGGTCGACGCCCGTGACACCAAGCTCGGTCCGGAGGAGATCACCCGGGACATCCCGAACGTCTCCGAAGAGGTCCTCGCGGACCTCGACGAGCGCGGCATCATCCGGATCGGTGCCGAGGTCACGGCCGGTGACATCCTCGTCGGCAAGGTCACGCCCAAGGGCGAGACCGAGCTGACCCCCGAGGAGCGCCTGCTCCGCGCGATCTTCGGTGAGAAGGCGCGCGAGGTGCGCGACACCTCGCTGAAGGTGCCGCACGGCGAGATCGGCAAGATCATCGGCGTCCGCGTCTTCGACCGCGAAGAGGGCGACGAACTGCCGCCGGGCGTGAACCAGCTGGTCCGCGTCTACGTCGCGCAGAAGCGCAAGATCACCGATGGTGACAAGCTCGCCGGCCGTCACGGCAACAAGGGCGTCATCTCGAAGATCCTCCCGATCGAGGACATGCCGTTCCTGGAGGACGGCACCCCGGTCGACATCATCCTCAACCCGCTGGGTGTCCCGTCCCGAATGAACCCGGGACAGGTCCTGGAGATCCACCTCGGCTGGCTCGCCAGCCGCGGCTGGGACGTCTCCGGCCTCGGTGACGAGTGGGCCAAGCGCCTGCAGTTCATCGGCGCCGATCAGGTCGCCCCCGGCACCAACGTCGCCACTCCCGTCTTCGACGGTGCGCGCGAGGACGAGATCACCGGCCTCTTCCAGGCCACGATCCCGAACCGCGACGGCGACCGGCTGGTCCAGCCCTCGGGCAAGGCCAACCTGTTCGACGGCCGCTCCGGCGAGCCGTTCCCGGAGCCGGTCTCGGTCGGCTACATGTACATCCTCAAGCTCCACCACCTCGTCGACGACAAGCTCCACGCTCGTTCGACGGGTCCGTACTCCATGATCACCCAGCAGCCGCTGGGTGGTAAGGCTCAGTTCGGTGGACAGCGCTTCGGTGAAATGGAGGTGTGGGCCCTTGAAGCTTATGGTGCCGCTTACGCCCTCCAGGAGCTGCTGACGATCAAGTCCGACGACGTGACCGGCCGCGTGAAGGTCTACGAGGCCATCGTCAAGGGCGAGAACATTCCCGAGCCCGGCATTCCCGAGTCCTTCAAGGTGCTCATCAAGGAAATGCAGTCGCTCTGCCTCAACGTGGAGGTGCTGTCCTCGGACGGCATGTCCATCGAGATGCGCGACACGGACGAGGACGTCTTCCGCGCGGCGGAGGAGCTCGGAATCGACCTGTCCCGGCGCGAGCCGAGCAGCGTCGAAGAGGTCTGACGGGTTGGCCGGCCGGATCCCTGTGATCCGGCCGGCTCTCCCCGGACCCGTTCAGACCATTGCTGAAGTGCCCCGATTTCTCGCGTGAAGCGAGGGGGCTCGAACCCCCGAAAGAGGGATTGACGACAAGTGCTCGACGTCAACTTCTTCGACGAGCTGCGGATCGGCCTTGCCACCGCGGACGACATCCGGACCTGGTCCCACGGCGAAGTGAAGAAGCCGGAGACCATCAACTACCGCACGCTCAAGCCCGAAAAGGACGGACTCTTCTGCGAGAAGATCTTCGGTCCGACCCGGGACTGGGAGTGCTACTGCGGCAAGTACAAGCGTGTCCGCTTCAAGGGCATCATCTGTGAGCGCTGTGGCGTAGAGGTCACGCGCGCCAAGGTGCGTCGTGAGCGCATGGGCCACATCGAGCTTGCCGCTCCCGTCACCCACATCTGGTACTTCAAGGGCGTCCCGTCGCGCCTGGGCTACCTGCTGGACCTCGCGCCGAAGGACCTCGAGAAGGTCATCTACTTCGCCGCGTACATGATCACGTTCGTCGACGAGGAGCGCCGCACCCGCGACCTCCCGTCGCTGGAGGCTCACGTCTCCGTCGAGCGCCAGCAGGTCGAGAACCGTCGCGACTCGGACCTCGAGAACCGCGCCAAGAAGCTCGAGACCGACCTCGGCGAGCTCGAGGCCGAGGGCGCCAAGGCCGACGTGCGCCGCAAGGTGCGCGAAGGTGCCGAGCGTGAGATGAAGCAGCTGCGTGACCGTGCGCAGCGCGAGATCGACCGCCTCGACGAGGTGTGGAGCCGCTTCAAGAACCTCAAGGTCCAGGACCTCGAGGGCGACGAGCTGCTCTACCGCGAGCTGCGTGACCGCTTCGGCACGTACTTCGACGGCTGCATGGGCGCTGCCGCCCTGCAGAAGCGCCTCGAGTCGTTCGACCTCGACGAGGAGGCCGAGCGCCTCCGCGAGATCATCCGTACCGGCAAGGGCCAGAAGAAGACCCGTGCGCTCAAGCGCCTCAAGGTCGTCTCCGCGTTCCTGCAGACCAGCAACAAGCCCAAGGGCATGGTGCTCGACTGCGTGCCGGTCATCCCGCCGGACCTGCGTCCGATGGTGCAGCTGGACGGTGGCCGCTTCGCGACCTCCGACCTGAACGACCTGTACCGCCGTGTGATCAACCGCAACAACCGCCTCAAGCGTCTCCTTGACCTCGGTGCCCCCGAGATCATCGTGAACAACGAGAAGCGGATGCTGCAGGAGGCCGTCGACGCGCTGTTCGACAACGGCCGCCGCGGTCGCCCGGTCACCGGTCCCGGTAACCGTCCGCTCAAGTCCCTCAGCGACATGTTGAAGGGCAAGCAGGGTCGATTCCGTCAGAACCTTCTCGGTAAGCGTGTGGACTACTCCGCGCGTTCCGTGATCGTCGTCGGCCCGCAGCTCAAGCTGCACCAGTGCGGTCTGCCGAAGGCCATGGCGCTGGAGCTCTTCAAGCCGTTCGTGATGAAGCGCCTGGTGGACCTGAACCACGCGCAGAACATCAAGTCGGCCAAGCGCATGGTCGAGCGCGGCCGCACGGTCGTGTACGACGTCCTGGAAGAGGTCATCGCGGAGCACCCGGTTCTCCTGAACCGTGCGCCCACGCTGCACCGTCTCGGCATCCAGGCCTTCGAGCCCCAGCTGGTCGAGGGCAAGGCCATCCAGATCCACCCGCTCGTCTGCACCGCGTTCAACGCGGACTTCGACGGTGACCAGATGGCCGTGCACCTGCCGCTCTCCGCGGAGGCGCAGGCCGAGGCCCGCATCCTGATGCTGTCCTCGAACAACATCCTGAAGCCGGCCGACGGTCGTCCCGTCACCATGCCCACGCAGGACATGGTGCTGGGTCTGTTCTTCCTGACCACCGACGGCGAGCTCCGTGACACCAAGGGCGAGGGCCGCGCGTTCGGCTCCACGGCCGAGGCGATCATGGCGTTCGACGCCGGCGAGCTGGCGCTCCAGTCGTCCGTCGACATCCGCTTCCCGGTGGGCACCATCCCGCCGCGTGGCTGGGTGCCGCCGGTCGCCGAGGAGGGCGAGCCCGAGTACCAGCCGGGTGACACCTTCCGGCTGCGGACGAGCCTGGGCCGCGCGCTCTTCAACGAGCTGCTGCCCGAGGACTACCCGTTCGTCGACTACTCGGTCGGCAAGAAGCAGCTCTCCGAGATCGTCAACGACCTCGCCGAGCGCTACCCCAAGGTCATCGTGGCGGCGACGCTCGACAACCTGAAGGCGGCGGGCTTCCACTGGGCGACCCGTTCCGGGGTCACCGTCTCCGTTGCCGACATCGTCGTGCCCGAGGCCAAGAAGGCCATCGTCAGGGGCTACGAGGAGCAGGACGAGAAGGTCCAGAAGCAGTACGAGCGCGGTCTGATCACCAAGGACGAGCGCACGCAGGAGCTCATCGCGATCTGGACCAAGGCGACCAACGAGGTTGCCGAGGCGATGAACGCGAACTTCCCCAAGACGAACCCCATCTTCATGATGGTTGACTCGGGTGCCCGAGGAAACATGATGCAGATGCGTCAGATCGCCGGTATGCGTGGTCTGGTGTCCAACGCCAAGAACGAGACGATCCCTCGTCCCATCAAGGCGTCCTTCCGTGAGGGCCTCACCGTTCTGGAGTACTTCATCTCCACGCACGGTGCCCGTAAGGGTCTGGCGGACACCGCCCTGCGTACTGCCGACTCGGGTTACCTGACCCGTCGTCTGGTGGACGTCTCGCAGGACGTGATCATTCGCGAGGAGGACTGCGGCACCGACCGCGGCCTCAAGCTGAAGATCGCGGTCAAGGGTGCCGACGGCGTGCTCCGCAAGACGGAGGACGTCGAGACCTCGGTCTACGCCCGCATGCTCGCGGAGGACGTCGTCGTCGACGGCAAGGTCATCGCGCCTGCCAACGTCGACCTCGGTGACGTCCTGATCGACGCCCTGGTGGGCGCCGGCGTCGAGGAGGTCAAGACCCGCTCGGTCCTGACCTGTGAGTCCGCGGTCGGCACCTGTGCCTTCTGCTACGGACGCTCGCTCGCCACCGGCAAGCTGGTCGACATCGGTGAGGCGGTCGGTATCATCGCCGCCCAGTCCATCGGTGAGCCCGGTACCCAGCTGACGATGCGTACCTTCCACACCGGTGGTGTGGCCGGTGACGACATCACCCAGGGTCTGCCCCGAGTCGTCGAGCTCTTCGAAGCCCGTACGCCGAAGGGTGTCGCCCCGATCTCGGAGTCCGCAGGCCGGGTCCGGATCGAGGAGACCGAGAAGACCAAGAAGCTCGTGGTCACGCCGGACGACGGCAGCGAGGAGATCCCCTTCCCGATCTCCAAGCGCGCCCGTCTGCTGGTGGGCGAGGGCGATCGCGTCGAGGTGGGCCAGAAGCTCACCGTGGGTGCCACCAACCCGCACGACGTGCTGCGGATCCTCGGTCAGCGCGCGGTCCAGGTCCACCTGGTCGGCGAAGTCCAGAAGGTCTACAACTCGCAGGGCGTGTCGATCCACGACAAGCACATCGAGATCATCATCCGGCAGATGCTCCGCCGCGTGACGATCATCGAGTCCGGCGACGCGGAACTGCTGCCGGGCGAGCTCGTCGAGCGTTCGAAGTTCGAGACCGAGAACCGTCGTGTGGTCCAGGAGAGCGGTCACCCCGCCTCCGGCCGTCCGCAGCTGATGGGTATCACCAAGGCCTCGCTGGCGACGGAGTCGTGGCTGTCCGCGGCTTCCTTCCAGGAGACGACCAGGGTCCTGACGGACGCGGCGATCAACGCCAAGTCCGACTCCCTGATCGGCCTCAAGGAGAACGTCATCATCGGTAAGCTCATCCCGGCCGGTACGGGTCTGTCCCGCTACCGCAACATCCGGGTCGAGCCGACCGAAGAGGCCAAGGCCGCGATGTACTCGGCCGTCGGCTACGACGACATCGACTACTCGCCGTTCGGCACGGGCTCCGGCCAGGCCGTTCCGCTGGAGGACTACGACTACGGTCCGTACAACCAGTAAGCGAGTCGCTTGATACGACCTGAGGGCGGTCATCCCGTACATGCGGGGTGGCCGCCCTTCGGCGTGCGATGCGTCACTCCGGCCGGGCGCGGCGTACGGTGGATCCAGCCCGGAAGGGCGCTGAGCGGCCCCTGAGGGCCCGTGTGGCCTGCCGTACGGGTCAGGACAAGCCGGGCAGCCACCCCGGCGTGTCCGGGCGGACAGCATTTGTTTTGACCGGAGTCCGTGAGGTAGGTACGCTCAGACCTTGTGCCTGGGGTGTGCCTGGGTTTGTGTGCGTGTCCTCAACCGCACGGCGAACCCGTCTTTGGCCACCGCAATCTGTGCTTCCACTACTCCAGGGGAGTGGCCCGCAGTATTCGACACACCCGACCGCGTGGGTCGGTGAGTGTTCCAGGTTAGTTTCACCGACGGCACACAGAAACCGGAGAAGTAGTGCCTACGATTCAGCAGCTGGTCCGGAAGGGCCGGCAGGACAAGGTCGAGAAGAACAAGACGCCCGCGCTCGAGGGTTCGCCCCAGCGTCGTGGCGTCTGCACGCGTGTCTTCACGACCACCCCGAAGAAGCCGAACTCGGCGCTCCGTAAGGTCGCGCGTGTGCGTCTGACCTCCGGCATCGAGGTCACGGCCTACATTCCGGGCGAGGGACACAACCTGCAGGAGCACTCGATCGTGCTCGTGCGTGGTGGCCGTGTGAAGGACCTGCCGGGTGTTCGCTACAAGATCATCCGCGGCTCGCTCGACACCCAGGGTGTCAAGAACCGCAAGCAGGCCCGCAGCCGCTACGGCGCCAAGAAGGAGAAGTAAGAATGCCTCGTAAGGGCCCCGCCCCGAAGCGCCCGGTCATCATCGACCCGGTCTACAGCTCTCCTCTTGTCACCTCGCTGATCAACAAGATCCTGCTCGACGGCAAGCGTTCCACCGCCGAGCGGATCGTGTACGGCGCCATGGAAGGCCTCCGCGAGAAGACCGGCGCTGACCCGGTCATCACGCTGAAGCGCGCGCTTGAGAACGTCAAGCCCTCGCTCGAGGTCAAGTCCCGCCGTGTCGGTGGCGCCACCTACCAGGTGCCGATCGAGGTCAAGCCCGGTCGTGCCGCCACCCTCTCGCTGCGCTGGATCGTGGGTTACTCCCGCGCCCGTCGCGAGAAGACGATGACCGAGCGGCTCATGAACGAGCTGCTCGACGCCTCCAACGGTCTTGGCGCTGCCGTCAAGAAGCGCGAGGACACCCACAAGATGGCCGAGTCGAACAAGGCCTTCGCGCACTACCGCTGGTAGTCGCTCACCCCATCGAGACCGAGAGAAGATTGAGCCTTATGGCCACCACTTCGCTTGACCTGGCCAAGGTCCGCAACATCGGGATCATGGCCCACATCGACGCGGGGAAGACGACCACCACCGAGCGGATCCTCTTCTACACCGGTGTGAGCTACAAGATCGGTGAAGTCCACGACGGCGCTGCCACGATGGACTGGATGGAGCAGGAGCAGGAGCGCGGCATCACGATCACGTCCGCCGCGACGACCTGCCACTGGCCCCTCAATGATGTTGACCACACCATCAACATCATCGACACCCCGGGTCACGTCGACTTCACCGTCGAGGTGGAGCGTTCGCTCCGCGTCCTCGACGGTGCCGTCACCGTGTTCGACGGTGTGGCCGGCGTCGAGCCGCAGTCCGAGACCGTCTGGCGTCAGGCGGACCGCTACGGCGTGCCGCGTATCTGCTTCGTCAACAAGCTCGACCGCACCGGTGCCGACTTCCTCCGTTGTGTCGACATGATCGTCCAGCGCCTCGGCGCTGTCCCGATCGTCATGCAGCTCCCCATCGGCGCCGAGGCCGACTTCACGGGTGTCGTCGACCTCGTGACGATGAAGGCCTTCGTGTACCCCGAAGAGGCCGCCAAGGGCGAGATGTACAACACCGTCGAGATCCCGGACAACCTCAAGGAGGCCGCCGAGGAATGGCGCGGCAAGCTCCTCGAGGCCGTCTCGGAGAACGACGACGCCATGATGGAGCTGTACCTGGAGGGCGTCGAGCCCACCGAGGAGCAGCTGTACGAGGCGGTCCGTCGCATCACCCTCGCGTCGAAGGGCACCGCGGACTCCGTCACGGTCACCCCGGTGTTCTGTGGCACCGCGTTCAAGAACAAGGGCGTCCAGCCCCTGCTCGACGCGGTCGTCCGTTACCTGCCTTCCCCCCTGGACGTCGAGGCCATCGAGGGCCACGACGTGAAGGACCCCGAGAAGGTCATCTCGCGCAAGCCTTCGGACGACGAGCCGTTCTCCGGCCTGGCGTTCAAGATCGCGAGCGACCCGCACCTCGGCAAGCTCACCTTCGTCCGGATCTACTCCGGTCGCCTCGAGGCCGGCACCGCGGTGCTGAACTCGGTCAAGGGCAAGAAGGAGCGCATCGGGAAGATCTACCGTATGCACGCGAACAAGCGTGAGGAGATCCCCTCGGTGGGCGCCGGTGACATCGTCGCCGTCATGGGCCTGAAGCAGACCACCACCGGTGAGACGCTGTGTGACGACAAGCAGCCGGTGATCCTGGAGTCCATGGACTTCCCGGCACCGGTCATCCAGGTCGCCATCGAGCCCAAGTCCAAGGGTGACCAGGAGAAGCTGGGTGTAGCCATCCAGCGCCTCTCCGAGGAGGACCCGTCCTTCCAGGTGCACTCCGACGAGGAGACCGGCCAGACCATCATCGGTGGTATGGGCGAGCTTCACCTCGAGGTGCTCGTCGACCGCATGAAGCGCGAATTCCGCGTCGAGGCGAACGTCGGCAAGCCGCAGGTCGCGTACCGCGAGACGATCCGCAAGGCCGTCGAGCGCATCGACTTCACGCACAAGAAGCAGACTGGTGGTACCGGCCAGTTCGCGAAGGTGCAGATCGCCATCGAGCCCATCGAGGGTGGCGACGCGTCCTACGAGTTCGTCAACAAGGTCACCGGTGGCCGCATCCCCCGTGAGTACATTCCCTCGGTGGACGCGGGCGCGCAGGAAGCCATGCAGTTCGGCATCCTGGCCGGTTACGAGATGGTCGGCGTCCGCGTCACCCTTCTCGACGGTGGCTACCACGAGGTCGACTCCTCGGAGCTCGCCTTCAAGATCGCCGGTTCGCAGGCGTTCAAGGAGGGTGCCCGCAAGGCGTCCCCCGTGCTCCTCGAGCCGATGATGGCCGTCGAGGTCACCACGCCCGAGGACTACATGGGCGATGTCATCGGCGACCTCAACTCCCGCCGTGGCCAGATCCAGGCCATGGAGGAGCGCAGCGGCGCTCGCGTCGTGAAGGGCCTCGTGCCCCTCTCGGAGATGTTCGGCTACGTCGGAGACCTCCGCAGCAAGACCTCGGGTCGCGCAAGCTACTCGATGCAGTTCGACTCCTACGCCGAGGTTCCGCGGAACGTCGCCGAGGAGATCATCGCGAAGGCCAAGGGCGAGTAACTCCCCGAGTTGACGCTTTAGGCTTATCACCGGAGCCCGGTGGGGCATTTGACGCGGCGCGCAAGCAATGCGTCGAATGCCCCCCGGCGCCGGCATCCCAGCAAAGATCACCTGGCGCCGATGAAGCAAGGCGTACAGAACCACTCCGCAGGAGGACCCAGTGGCGAAGGCAAAGTTCGAGCGGACTAAGCCGCACGTCAACATCGGCACCATCGGTCACATCGACCACGGTAAGACGACCCTTACGGCCGCCATTACCAAGGTGCTGCACGACGCGTACCCGGACCTGAACGAGGCCTCGGCCTTCGACCAGATCGACAAGGCTCCCGAAGAGCGCCAGCGCGGTATCACCATCTCGATCGCGCACGTCGAGTACCAGACGGAGTCGCGTCACTACGCGCACGTCGACTGCCCCGGGCACGCCGACTACATCAAGAACATGATCACGGGTGCGGCGCAGATGGACGGCGCCATCCTCGTTGTCGCCGCCACGGACGGCCCGATGCCGCAGACCAAGGAGCACGTGCTCCTGGCCCGCCAGGTCGGCGTTCCGTACATCGTCGTCGCGCTGAACAAGGCCGACATGGTGGACGACGAGGAGATCCTGGAGCTCGTCGAGCTCGAGGTCCGTGAGCTCCTCTCCGAGTACGAGTTCCCGGGCGACGACCTTCCGGTCGTCAAGGTCTCGGCGCTCAAGGCTCTTGAGGGTGACAAGGAGTGGGGCCAGACCGTCCTCGACCTGATGAAGGCCGTCGACGAGTCCATCCCGCAGCCCGAGCGTGACGTCGAGAAGCCGTTCCTGATGCCGATCGAGGACGTCTTCACGATCACCGGTCGTGGCACCGTCGTCACCGGCCGTATCGAGCGTGGTGTCCTCAAGGTCAACGAGACCGTCGACATCGTCGGTATCAAGACCGAGAAGACCACCACCACGGTCACGGGCATCGAGATGTTCCGCAAGCTGCTCGACGAGGGCCAGGCCGGTGAGAACGTCGGTCTGCTCCTCCGTGGCATCAAGCGCGAGGACGTCGAGCGCGGCCAGGTCATCATCAAGCCGGGTTCGGTCACGCCGCACACCGACTTCCAGGCCCAGGCCTACATCCTGTCGAAGGACGAGGGTGGCCGTCACACCCCCTTCTTCAACAACTACCGCCCGCAGTTCTACTTCCGTACCACGGACGTGACGGGCGTTGTGACCCTTCCCGAGGGCACCGAGATGGTCATGCCGGGTGACAACACCCTCATGGACGTCGCGCTGATCCAGCCGGTCGCCATGGAAGAGGGCCTGAAGTTCGCCATCCGTGAGGGTGGCCGGACCGTGGGCGCCGGCCAGGTCACCAAGATCCTCAAGTAAGTCCTTGAGAGTCTGACCTGGTAGCTCCGCACAAGAGCACCGAGAAGGGCCCCGTTCCATCGCGTAAGCGGTGGGACGGGGCCCTTCTTCTTGTCCTCGGGCGAGTGGGTACGGGGCGTCCTGTCTCAGGCGGTGGGTACGGGCGGCCGGCGCACCATGAACACGTCGACGGAGTCCTCGCGCTCCAGGACGAACCCGTGCCGCTCGTACAGCCGCCGGGCCGCGCTGCCCTGGAGCACGTCAAGACGGACCGGGACCCCTTCGGCGTCCGTACGGGCCAGCAGCTCGCTCAGCACGGCTGAGCCGATGCCCCGCCCCTGGAGCCTCTCGTCGATGAAGAAGCTCTCCAGGCAGTGCCCGTCCTCGTGTGGGCGGAGGGTGACGCTGCCGGCGAAACGGCCTTCGGCAACGATCACCGAGGTGTGCTCGGGCACGTAGGAGTCCCGCATCCGCCGGCGTACCCGGTCCTCGTCGTAGCGGCCGAGGCGGGTGAGGTCCGGGCGCATCACGACGGCCCGGAGCTCGACTATGGCTTCGAGGTCCTCGGGGGTGGCGGGGCGCAGGGCCCAGTGGTGGGTGGTGTGTACGCGCATGGCGTGAGTCTGGCAGAGGGGAGCTCCAGGCCGACCGGAGAGCGGACTGCGCTACTCCGTTGACGATGTCGGCTTGCCGGACGGAACCGGCCTGTCGGTGAAGACGACCAGGTGCCACGTGCCGTGTGTCCTCACCACGCTGAAGGCGTCCCGCGTCGTCTTGCCGGAATTCTCCTTTGCCGTCAGCTTTGCCGATCCGGTGTCGGGACCCATGTCGAGGTCGATTCGAACCTCTGTGATCGAGAGTCCTCGACCGCCCTTGTCGGCGAGGATCTGAGCTGCTTCGCGGCGAGCCCTGGCATCGTCAGGAACACCACCCACTCGGATCAGGTGATCCGCGTCGCGTGAGTTCAATGCGTCCACGTAGGACTCCACCGCAGTGCGCGCGCCTTTCTTGGCCTCTTCAGAATTGTCTGAGCCTTCACCGCCGCCACATCCGGTCAGAAGTATTGCTGCCAGTGCTGCGGTGACGAACTGCCGTCGATGCATGTTTTCTCCCCGGAGTGTCACGCGGGGCCACCCGCATTTCCCTTTCACGTGCGGTGCGCATACCACCAGGCACCCCCGTGATCAGCCACGATCTTTTTCAGGCTCTTATTGTGAGTGTTGGTTGTGTGGTAGGTGAGGTACGGGACTCCGTTGTACTTCTTGGTGACGACCATGGTGTGGTTGATGTTGCCGTTACGGTCCCAGTCGGCCTGGAGGACATCCGAACTGGCAAGCTGGTACACGTTGCCGAGTATCTTGGTCCGCTTCGAGTGTTTCACCGCGAACCAGTACCAATTCTCTGCCCCGGCCCAGGTGTAACTCGTCCTTTCCACGAAGATGGTGTAGAACCATTTTGCGTTGTTCGATCGCCACCCGGCGTCGGTCGGTCCGACGATGCCCCAGCCGCCGGCCTTCATTGCTTGCGATATGAAGTTGGTGCAGTCATTGCCGTATGTGCGGTAGGAGCCCTTGTTGGGGCTTTTCCAGTACTTATTGGCGTAGGCGACAATTTTGTTGTAGTCATACCCGGCCTGCAGTCCCACATCCGTCGTGCTGCTATTCAGTAGTTCATCTGTGCTGGATGGTGTGCCCTTGCTGCCCTCGGCCTCGTCCGGCACGCCACCGCTGGCGTCGTCTGCCGGATCAGGCTCGGTCACCTGTGTGCTGGGTGCCGGGCCAGATCCTGTGTCGGCCTTGTCCGAGGCGAGCAGCCACGTGCCGTCATCGGATTGGGTGAACGTCACCGTGTGTGGAAGGGAGATCTCTTCGTACTCGGGCGCGCCCTCGGCGACTTCCGCAGGTGTGAATGGCATGTAGAGCCGGGTGTCTTCGGTGAGCTGGAGGGTGGCGGTGGCACCTTCCAGCGACGATTCCGTGACCGTGACGTCCACGACGGCTTTTGTGTATCCACCGTCCACCCGTTCGTACCGCTCGCCCTTGGCTGCGAGCAGGGCGAATTCATCCGCGGTGCGATTCGCCATGGCCGGGGTGGCGGAAACGCCTGACAGCCTGGCCCGGGTGGGGCTGGTGGTGACCATGCTCGCGCGTGCTTGGAGGTATCCCTCCGCGCGCTGCGCCAGCCCGTCAACCTCGCTCGTTGACAGGCTGGTTGTATTTGGTTCATCCTGAGGTGGGGCTGGAGCGGCCCCCAATAAACCGCTCACGGCCGCGATGGTCATTGCAGTAGCTATCCGTCTCCTGTGGGCGGTTCGCATGAAGTTCTCCCCTGTTTGAGTCCGACTGGTCGGCATCCTTTGTATCTGTCACCCGTGTATTGCCCGCGGTGATGGTTGTCGATCGGCTGATTGTGGGCGTGGAATGTCCGATTCCTGCAAGTCCTGACCGGCCTTGGGGAGATCCCTCCGTGAGGTGCGACTTTCTACCCGCCTCCGCCTCTTTCTGGCATGGAGGCGGGTCGGCAGAAGGTGTATGCCGCCATCAAGTTCTTCAGGAACCGGGACTGGCAAACGGGCTGTTCATGGAGGCAGTGGCAAGGTTGGTCGACATCTTCGCCCGCGGCGCTCACCAACAGTCACTTATCTGTCTAAAGTGGGCGCATGTGTCATTACTGCGGCTGCCGTGAGATTCCGCTGATCAAGGAGTTCATCGCGGAGCACGAGTCCGTCACCGACGCGGCGGGCGGCGCCCTGCGCGCCCTGGACTCCGGTGACCAGGGCCTGGCCGCGGAGCTGGTGGACCGCATGGGGCGGGAGCTGCGGGCCCATTGGCAGGGCGAGGAGCAGGGGCTGTTCGCGGTGATGGGCGGCGACGCGGAGTACGCCGGGTACATCGACGCGCTGGTACGGGAACACCGCGAGCTCGCCGCGTTCCTCGACCAGGTCGACCTGGGGCGCGCCGAGGATGTCGTACGGCTGCGCGAGGCGGTCGACGAGCTGTACCACCACATCGCGAAGGAGGAGGACGGCCTGTTCCCGGCCTCGCTCACCGCACTGTCGGGGGACGAGTGGGACCGCTCGATGACGGTTTGGCGTATGGCGCACCCGGAGGCGGGCGGGGACCTCGGGCGGTAGCGGGGCGCTGATCCCTTACGGACACGTACTCACCGGGGCCAACGACGCGTCCCGGATCCCCCGCAGCACCTCCGCCCCGATCTCCGCCAGCCGGGCCCCGTCCGGTGGGGTCGCACCGAGCCCGATCGCGTACCCCGTGCGACCGCCGACGGTGAGCGGGCGCGGCCAGATACGGCAGTCGGCGGCGCCCGCCTCGGCGAGGGCGGCGGCCAGGGCCAGGAGGCGCCCGCGCAACCGCCCCGCGTCCGGGCCGTCCGGGGGTGCGGAGGCGAGGGCCCAGGACGGGTGCAGGTCGGGGAGGCGCGGCGGCGCGCACAGCAGCGAGCGAGGGTCGGCGCCGTCCTCGGCGGACTCCAGGAGCTCCCAGGCGCGGTAGAGCTCGGCGGTGAGGAGATCGCGGCCGGTGACGGAGACCTGCGAGGTGCAGGAACGCACGGGGGAAGCCGGGGTCAGCACCGTCACGGGTGCCCCGGCGGCCGCGGCCCCTCCCACCGCCTCGCGCCAGTCCCACGCCGCCCAGGTCGCGAAGAAGTGCCGGAGCAGCGCGAGCGGCGGCAGGTCGCCCGCCTCGTGTGCGCTGCGGGCCGCGAGCACGGTCCAGGCGAGGCCCGGCAGCCCGCCGCAGGGCGCCGAGTCGAGGCCCCTCGCCGCCGCCCACGCCTTGACGTCCCGGGCCAGGGCGGCGAATGCGTCCGCGTGCGGATCCGCCACCGCGAGCACTGCGTCGGCGTCGCTCACAGCGCTGAGCGCGATCGCCGCCGCCTCGCCCAGCTCCGAGCGGCGGGCCACCGCATCGGCGGGGGAGAGGGTGCCGGTCGCCACGGTGACCAGGTCGACCCGGAGGCCGTCGAGGTGCCAGCGCAGGCCCGGCACCCGGGCGCCGGACACCTCGCGCAGGTCCCGCGCCTCCGGGAACGCGGCGGCCAGCCGTTGCCGTACACCTGCCGGATCGGGGGCGCCGGGCAGCGCCGCCACCAGGTCCAGGTCCGCGCCCGGCAGCGCGCAGCCCAGGCGCCGGGAGCCGACGACGTGGATCCGGGCGCCGGGGAGCGCGGCGGCGACCCGTTCCGCGATGGCCTCGGTCGCCGCCGGCACGGGCGGGCCCAGCTCCACCCGGACCCCGTAGTGATCGGAGACGTACAGCCCCTCCGGGCCGGGTACCTCGCCGGTCAGGGCCGCCGACCGGGTGCGCAGCCGTTCCGTACGCAGCAGGACCCTGTCCAGCCGGGAGACGCGGCCGGACAGGGAGGAGATCGCTGCCAGGGGGTTCACGGACGGGTCGAAGGTCGGGGTGCGGTCGGCGGGGCCGTGCACCTCGCTCCAGGCGTCCGCCATCGACAGTCGGGTCTGCGGGCGGTCACCGCCGTCGTTGAAGTCGCCCACGAGCAGCAGCTCGCCCTCGATGCCCGCCAACCCCGTTGCCAGGTCCGACAGTTCGGCGTCACGGCGGGCGGCGCCCTCGGGGGAGTGGTCGCTGCTGAGGTGGGTCACGGCCACCGTGACGGGGCCCACGGCCGTCTCGACGACGGCCGCGGCCACCGCCTTGTGCGGGCCGAGGGTGTGCAGAGCCGCCTCGCTCACGGGCAGCCGGCTGAGCAGCAGCAGACCACAGTCCGCCACGTCGCGGCCTGCCGGGTCGGTGGCGAGGACGTACCCGTCCCGTACCCAGTCGCGGGCCAGCAGCAGATCGAGGAGCGCGGGCTCCGCTTCCTGGAGCGCGATGACGTCCGCGTCCGCCGCGCGCAGGGCGTCGAGCAGGAGCGGGCGGCGGCGGGCGGTGTCGATGCGGTCGCTGTCGTACCGGTCCCAGAGGGTGTTCCAGGTGAGGACCGTCAGCGCGGCGCACGGTCCGGGGGCGGCGGTGAGCGCCGGCTCCCAGGTGCGAGTGGCCGGGGAGAAGGCGTGCGGGACACGGGAGGTGAAGTACGGGGACGGCAGCCGGCGCGGGCTGCGCATCCGGCCCGCCCCCGTGGCGTCGATCCGGTCGGTCCCCGTGGCGCGGTCCCACACCACCTCGCCGTCCGCCTCGAAGAACAGCACCCGGTGCCAGGGGATGTCCCCGCCCGGGGTGAACCGCTCCAGCGGCACCCGCTCGGGGTCCCGGCCGCGCTGGGCGACCCCGAGCACGAAGCGCGCCGGGTCGAACCGGGCGTCCCAGCGGACCCGGTGGTAGATCTCCTCGCTCGTACGCATCAGGTCCGGTCCTCCACGGTTCCGCTCGTCCCGATGTACCAGGTGCGGTGTGCCCGGCCGGGATACGGGGGGACGAAGCGGCGCAGTTGGGAGGCCAGGACCTCCGGGGGCACCGGATGGGTTCGCCGGCCGTTGCGCGCGGTGAGCTCGTCCTCGCCGATCCACGCCACCGCATGGGTGAGCAGGGCGTCCCTGCGCGCGGCGACGGCGTGCACCAGGGAGCGCTGGTGCGGGCCCAGCGAGGTGGCGTCCCAGACCACGGTGGCGCCGGGGACCAGCGCGGCGTCCAGGCGCCGCAGCCCCTCGCGCAGGACGTCCGCGTTGGCGCTCTGGTCGGCGCGCGATCCGCGGGACTCGCGGAGGTCGTCGAGGGAGAGGTACGTGGCGATGCCGGGCAGTCCGCGGCCGAAGGTGCTCTTGCCGCTGCCGGAGGGGCCGGCCAGGTGGATCAGGCGCGGGAAGTCCCCGGACCGCCACCGCCAGGTCGCGGCGACCGCCTCCTCCGCGGTGGTGAGGCGGCCCAGCGCGTACGCCTCGCGGGCCTGCGCCAGGCAGCGGGCGGCGGCCTCCGGCTCCAGGCCGGCGAAGGCCTCGGGCAGTCCGGCGGGTTCCGCCACGTCCTGGGCGTGCAGGGCGGACCATTCCACCTGCTCGCGGGCCTCGGCCCCGTCGGCCGTCGCACCGGCCAGCGCGTGCAGGACCGTCAGGTCGGCGGCGAGCGACATCCGTGCCAGGCCGCTGCGGCGCTCCTCGTCCGGGTAGGGGCGGTGCAGTGCGGGGTACAGGCCGACGAGGTCCGCGGTCCGCCGGGCGAGCGGCAGTCCGAGCGGTCCGGCGAGGGCCGGTGCGAGGGCCGCCCGGCGGGTTCGGTGCAGCAGGGCGGCGAGCACCCCGGCCAGCCGGTCGTCGCCGGTGCGGCCGCGTGCGTCCAGGGCGTCGGCCGTCGCGAGGGCGGCCGGTGCGTCGCCCGGGCCGGTGCCCGCGGCGACGGCGAGTGCCGCCGGGTCCACCGGGGCGCCCGAACGCACGGCCCACAGCGCGGCGGCCGGGCCCAGCCCGTTCTCCACGACCTCCGCGTGCATCCAGTGGGTGTCCGTCGTGACGTGGCCCGGCCGCACCCACTTCGCCACCCGCCGCCTGAACGCCGCCGCGGGAAAGCTCTCGGCAGGGCGGACGACGTACCCCTCCTGGTGGTCCGTGTCAGGCTTCAGCGCGCGCAGCGCCTTCTCGGCCCGGGCGTCGAACGCGCCGCGCCACAGCACCGCCGGCGTCGGGATCCCCAGATCCCGCAGGAAGTCCACGGTCCGGTCCCAGTCCAGGCAGACCTCGCCGTCCCAGACGGAGAAGCCGTAGAAGTGGCTCGCGAGGTCCTCGTACGGGATCGAGTGGCGGGCGAACATGTTCTCGCCGCAGATCCGCCACCCCGCCGGGATCCGCGGGCCGATGCGGCCCTGGAGCGCCTTGACCCATCCCCGGGAGGGATGGTGCGCCGAGTCGAGGGAGCGGGCGTGCAGCCCGTCGGCGTACAGCGTGGTGTTCTCGCCGTCCAGCTTCTCGGTGACCACGACCTCGGAGCCGGTCAGCCCGGCGAGGTCGGCCAGGCGCACGTCGTCCGAGGTGGCCCCGGGTGACCAGGGCAGATGCGGCGTCCGTGGATAGTGCGTACGCATGTTCTGTGCCCCCGTGAGTCGCCGTCCCGGCCGGTCACACTAGGGCCGGGGGCCTGCGGCACTCGACCGAATATCGCGGCATGAGGCACGGGCGGGGCGGTCACGATTCGTGCCCGCGTTTGACCACGTCGGCGCGGGGGGTAAGATCCTCGCCCGATTGGCCAGGCTCGTGCCCCGTATGGCACACTGACCAGGTTGCTCGGTTGAGTGTCAATGCTGCGCGCCTCCCGCCGGGAGGACCGGAAGCGAGTCCCACAGTACTCGTCGGCCCTGTAAGGGCCGGACGTACGGGAATCTTTCGGGAAGCGCATGTGTGGCACCGGCCAGGCGCCCGGTGGGGTTCCTCCCCCGGCAGCGCGGTCTCAGGCCCGCACCCCCTTGGTTGGGATCTCCTTCGGGAGATTTTCGTAGAGGGGATGCGACACGCCCGACCGCGTGGGTCGGAGGCGGAGTTACCAGAACCTCGGGTTCCAGAGCGTTACGAGAGACAGGACTACTAGTAGCCATGGCGGGACAGAAGATCCGCATCCGGCTCAAGGCCTACGACCACGAGGTCATCGATTCCTCGGCGAAGAAGATCGTCGAGACGGTGACCCGCACTGGTGCGTCGGTCGCGGGCCCGGTGCCGCTGCCCACTGAGAAGAACGTGTACTGCGTCATCAAGTCGCCGCACAAGTACAAGGACTCTCGCGAGCACTTCGAGATGCGCACGCACAAGCGCCTCATCGACATTCTCGACCCCACGCCGAAGACGGTTGACTCGCTGATGCGCCTCGACCTGCCGGCTGGCGTCGACATCGAGATCAAGCTCTGAGGGGACGGGCCGAGATGAGCAAGAACATCAAGGGCGTCCTGGGCGAGAAGCTCGGCATGACCCAGGTCTGGGACGAGAACAACCGGGTTGTCCCGGTGACCGTCGTCAAGGCCGGGCCGTGCGTCGTGACGCAGGTTCGTACGAATGACAGCGACGGCTACGAGTCGGTCCAGATCGCCTTCGGCGAGATCGACCCGCGCAAGGTGAACAAGCCCCTCAAGGGCCACTTCGCCAAGGCCGACGTGACCCCGCGCCGCCACCTGGTGGAGCTCCGCACCCCTGACGCCAGCGAGTACACGCTGGGCCAGGAGATCACCGCCCAGGTGTTCGAGTCCGGCGTCAAGGTTGACGTCACGGGCAAGAGCAAGGGCAAGGGCTTCGCCGGTGTCATGAAGCGTCACAACTTCAAGGGCCTCGGCGCCGGACACGGCGTCCAGCGCAAGCACCGTTCCCCCGGTTCGATCGGTGGCTGCGCCACCCCTGGGCGTGTCTTCAAGGGCATGCGCATGGCCGGCCGGATGGGCAACGAGCGCGTCACCACCCAGAACCTGACCATCCACGCGGTTGACGCGGAGAAGGGTCTGCTCCTCATCAAGGGCGCAGTCCCCGGTCCGAACGGCGGCCTCGTCCTGGTCCGTACCGCGGCCAAGGGGGCTTGAGGTAATGAGCACCATTGACATCCTTTCGCCGGCAGGCGACAAGGCCGGTACCGTCGAGCTCCCCGCGGAGATCTTCGACGCCAAGACCAGCGTTCCGCTGATCCACCAGGTCGTTGTCGCACAGCTGGCAGCTGCCCGTCAGGGCACGCACTCGACCAAGCGCCGCGGTGAAGTCCGTGGTGGTGGCCGCAAGCCGTACCGCCAGAAGGGCACCGGCCGCGCCCGCCAGGGTTCGACCCGCGCGCCGCAGTTCGTCGGCGGTGGCGTCGTGCACGGCCCCAAGCCGCGCGACTACTCGCAGCGCACCCCGAAGAAGATGAAGGCCGCCGCCCTGCGCGGTGCCCTCTCGGACCGGGCGCGCCACTCGCGCATCCACGTCGTCACCGGCGTGGTCGAGAGCGGTATCTCCACCAAGGCCGTCAAGACGCTGCTCGGCAAGATCTCGGAGCGCAACAACGTGCTCCTGGTCGTCGAGCGCAACGACGAGGCCGCGTGGCTCTCCGCGCGCAACCTGCCCCAGGTGCACATCCTGGACCCGGGCCAGCTGAACACGTACGACGTGATCGTCTCTGACGACGTGGTCTTCACCCAGGCCGCTTTCGAGTCCTTCGTGTCTGGCCCCCAGACCGCTGAGACCGAAGGGAGCGACGCCTGATGAGTGAGGCGACCGTTACCAGCACGACCATCACGAGCAAGACCTACTCCGACCCGCGTGACGTTCTCGTCAAGCCGGTTGTTTCGGAGAAGAGCTACGCGCTGCTCGACGAGAACAAGTACACGTTCATCGTCGCGCCCGGCTCCAACAAGACCCAGATCAAGCAGGCCGTGGAAGCGGTCTTCTCGGTCAAGGTCACCGGGGTCAACACGATCAACCGTCAGGGTAAGCGCAAGCGCACCAAGACCGGTTTCGGCAAGCGCGCTGACACCAAGCGCGCCATCGTGACCCTCGCTGAGGGCGACCGTATCGACATCTTCGGCGGCCCGACCTCCTAGCGGAGGTCGAGTCGTCCGGAATCGGACGAGGACTGAGAAATGGGTATCCGCAAGTACAAGCCGACGACCCCGGGCCGTCGTGGCTCCAGCGTCGCCGACTTTGTCGAGATCACGCGGTCCACGCCGGAGAAGTCGCTGGTCCGCCCCCTGCACAGCAAGGGCGGCCGTAACAACACCGGTCGTGTGACCGTTCGCCACCAGGGTGGTGGCCACAAGCGCGCCTACCGCGTGATCGACTTCCGTCGTCACGACAAGGACGGCGTGCCGGCCAAGGTCGCGCACATCGAGTACGACCCGAACCGCACCGCGCGCATCGCGCTGCTGCACTACGCGGACGGCGAGAAGCGCTACATCATCGCGCCGCGTGGCCTGACGCAGGGCGACCGTGTCGAGAACGGCCCGGCCGCCGACATCAAGCCCGGTAACAACCTGGCGCTGCGCAACATCCCGGTCGGTACGACCATCCACGCCATCGAGCTGCGGCCCGGCGGCGGCGCGAAGTTCGCCCGTTCCGCGGGTGCCTCCGTGCAGCTGCTGGCGAAGGAGGGCACCATGGCCCACCTTCGTATGCCGTCGGGTGAGATCCGCCTGGTCGACGCCCGCTGCCGCGCCACGATTGGCGAGGTCGGCAACGCCGAGCAGTCGAACATCAACTGGGGCAAGGCCGGTCGCATGCGCTGGAAGGGCGTTCGCCCGTCCGTCCGCGGTGTTGCGATGAACCCGGTCGACCACCCGCACGGTGGTGGTGAAGGCAAGACCTCCGGTGGACGTCACCCGGTCTCGCCGTGGGGTCAGAAGGAGGGTCGTACTCGCTCGCCGAAGAAGGCATCGAGCAAGTACATCGTCCGCCGCCGCAAGACGAACAAGAAGCGCTAGGAGCGGGTTTAGATGCCGCGCAGTCTCAAGAAGGGGCCCTTCGTCGACGGCCACCTCGTCAAGAAGGTGGACGTACAGAACGAAGCCGGCACCAAGAACGTCATCAAGACCTGGTCCCGTCGCTCGATGATCATCCCGGCCATGCTGGGTCACACCATCGCGGTGCACAACGGCAAGATTCACGTCCCGGTGTTCGTCACCGAGTCGATGGTCGGCCACAAGCTCGGCGAGTTCTCGCCGACTCGCACCTTCCGCGGCCACGTCAAGGACGACCGGAAGTCGAAGCGCCGCTAGCGCGGGGTGGAAACGACTATGACTCACACCGAAGGGACAACCATGGAAGCCAGGGCCCAGGCGCGGTACATCCGCGTCACGCCCATGAAGGCCCGCCGAGTGGTGGACCTCATCCGTGGCATGGATGCCACGGAGGCTCAGGCGGTCCTGCGTTTCGCCCCGCAGGCCGCGAGCGTGCCGGTTGGCAAGGTGCTTGACAGCGCCATTGCCAACGCTGCACACAACTACGACCACCCTGACGCCTCTTCGCTGGTCATCAGCGAGGCGTACGTGGACGAGGGTCCGACCCTGAAGCGGTTCCGTCCGCGTGCTCAGGGCCGTGCCTACCGGATCCGTAAGCGGACCAGCCACATCACCGTGGTCGTCAGCAGCAAGGAAGGAACCCGGTAATGGGCCAGAAGGTAAACCCGCACGGGTTCCGGCTCGGCATTACCACGGACTTCAAGTCCCGTTGGTACGCCGACAAGCTGTACAAGGACTACGTCAAGGAAGACGTTGCCATTCGTCGCATGATGACGAAGGGCATGGAGCGAGCCGGCATCTCGAAGGTTGAGATCGAGCGCACCCGCGACCGCGTCCGCGTTGACATCCACACCGCCCGCCCGGGCATCGTCATCGGCCGCCGCGGCGCCGAGGCCGACCGCATCCGTGGCGAGCTGGAGAAGCTGACCGGCAAGCAGGTCCAGCTGAACATCCTCGAGGTCAAGAACCCCGAGGTGGACGCTCAGCTGGTGGCCCAGGCCGTCGCCGAGCAGCTCTCCTCCCGCGTCTCCTTCCGTCGTGCCATGCGTAAGAGCATGCAGAGCACGATGAAGGCCGGCGCCAAGGGCATCAAGATCCAGTGCGGCGGTCGCCTCGGCGGCGCCGAGATGTCCCGCTCGGAGTTCTACCGCGAGGGCCGCGTGCCCCTGCACACCCTCCGTGCGAACGTCGACTACGGCTTCTTCGAGGCCAAGACGACCTTCGGCCGCATCGGCGTGAAGGTCTGGATCTACAAGGGCGACGTCAAGAACATCGCCGAGGTCCGCGCCGAGAACGCTGCTGCCCGTGCGGGCAACCGCCCGGCCCGTGGCGGCGCTGACCGTCCGGCCGGCCGCGGTGGCCGCGGTGGCGGCGAGCGTGGCGGTCGCGGCCGCAAGCCGCAGCAGTCGGCTCCGGCCGCCGAGGCCCCCAAGGCCGAGGCGCCCGCCGCTGCTCCGGCGGCTGAGAGCACCGGAACGGAGGCCTGACCGAAATGCTGATCCCCCGTAGGGTCAAGCACCGCAAGCAGCACCACCCGAAGCGCAGCGGTATGTCCAAGGGTGGCACGCAGGTTGCGTTCGGCGAGTACGGCATCCAGGCGCTGACCCCGGCGTACGTGACGAACCGTCAGATCGAGTCCGCTCGTATCGCGATGACCCGTCACATCAAGCGTGGCGGCAAGGTCTGGATCAACATCTACCCGGACCGTCCCCTGACGAAGAAGCCTGCCGAGACCCGCATGGGTTCCGGTAAGGGTTCTCCCGAGTGGTGGATCGCGAACGTCAAGCCGGGTCGGGTGATGTTCGAGCTGTCCTACCCGAACGAGAAGATTGCTCGTGAGGCGCTCACCCGCGCTGCTCACAAGCTTCCGATGAAGTGCCGGATTGTTCGGCGCGAGGCAGGTGAGTCGTGATGTCGGCCGGTACCAAGACGTCCGAGCTGCGCGAGCTGGGCAACGAGGAGCTCCTCAACAAGCTCCGCGAGGCCAAGGAAGAGCTGTTCAACCTCCGCTTCCAGGCGGCGACCGGACAGCTCGAGAACCACGGCCGGCTCAAGTCCGTCCGTAAGGACATCGCCCGGATCTACACCCTGATGCGTGAGCGCGAGCTCGGCATCGAGACGGTGGAGAGCGTCTGATGAGCGAGAAGACTGTGACTGAGACCAACACTGACCGCGGTTTCCGCAAGACCCGTGAGGGTCTGGTCGTCAGCGACAAGATGGACAAGACCGTCGTCGTCGCCGTCGAGGACCGCGTGAAGCACGCGAAGTACGGCAAGGTCATCCGCCGTACGAACAAGCTCAAGGCTCACGACGAGCAGAACGCCGCCGGCGTCGGCGACCGTGTCATCCTCATGGAGACCCGGCCGCTGTCCGCCACGAAGCGGTGGCGCATCGTCGAGATCCTCGAGAAGGCCAAGTAATTCCTGAGGGGCTTCCCCTTCAGGCAGGTTCCGCCAGGCTCGGCGGGGGTTCGCTCCGGTAACGGAGCGGCCCCCGCCGGGAACCGGCAGACGATCAGGAGATAGACGTGATCCAGCAGGAGTCGCGACTGCGTGTCGCCGACAACACGGGTGCGAAGGAAATTCTCACCATCCGTGTTCTCGGTGGCTCGGGTCGCCGCTACGCGGGCATCGGTGACGTCATCGTCGCCACCGTCAAGGACGCGATCCCCGGTGGCAACGTGAAGAAGGGTGACGTCGTCAAGGCCGTCATCGTTCGCACCGTCAAGGAGCGTCGTCGTCAGGATGGCTCGTACATCCGCTTCGACGAGAACGCCGCCGTCATTCTGAAGAACGACGGCGACCCCCGCGGCACCCGTATCTTCGGCCCGGTGGGCCGTGAGCTGCGCGAGAAGAAGTTCATGAAGATCATCTCGCTCGCGCCGGAGGTGCTGTAAGCATGAAGATCAAGAAGGGCGACCTGGTTCAGGTCATCACCGGTAAGGACAAGGGCAAGCAGGGCAAGGTCATCGTTGCCTACCCTGCTCAGGACCGCGTCCTCGTCGAGGGTGTCAACCGGGTCAAGAAGCACACGAAGGCCGGTCAGACCGCTCGCGGTTCGCAGACCGGTGGCATTGTGACGACCGAGGCCCCCGTCCACGTCAGCAACGTGCAGCTGGTTGTTGAGAAGGACGGCAACAAGGTCGTTACTCGCGTCGGCTACCGCTTTGACGACGAGGGCAACAAGATCCGCGTTGCCAAGCGCACCGGTGAGGACATCTGATGACTACCACCACTGCGCCGCGTCTCAAGACGCGCTACCGCGAGGAAATCGCCGGCAAGCTGCGTGAGGAGTTCTCCTTCGAGAACGTCATGCAGGTGCCCGGTCTGGTCAAGATCGTGGTCAACATGGGTGTGGGCGACGCCGCCCGCGACTCCAAGCTGATCGATGGCGCCGTGCGCGACCTCACCACGATCACGGGTCAGAAGCCGGCCGTCACCAAGGCCCGCAAGTCGATCGCGCAGTTCAAGCTGCGCGAGGGGCAGCCGATCGGCTGCCACGTCACCCTCCGTGGTGACCGCATGTGGGAGTTCCTGGACCGTACGCTGTCGCTCGCGCTTCCGCGTATCCGTGACTTCCGTGGCCTGTCGCCGAAGCAGTTCGACGGCCGTGGCAACTACACCTTCGGTCTCACGGAGCAGGTCATGTTCCACGAGATCGACCAGGACAAGATCGACCGGGTCCGGGGCATGGACATCACCGTGGTCACCACGGCGACCAATGACGACGAGGGTCGTGCCCTCCTTCGTCACCTCGGCTTCCCGTTCAAGGAGAACTGACCGTGGCGAAGAAGTCCCTGATCGCTAAGGCCGCCCGTAAGCCGAAGTTCGGCGTCCGCGGGTACACCCGCTGCCAGCGCTGCGGCCGGCCCCACTCCGTCTACCGCAAGTTCGGCCTGTGCCGCGTGTGCCTTCGTGAGATGGCTCACCGTGGCGAGCTGCCGGGCGTGACCAAGAGCTCCTGGTAACTCTCCTTCGCCCTTTGGGCGTTGGGATTACCCGGAGACTCTCGGTAAGTATCTGGTCGGCAGGATCCCGTCCTCACATGCCGTAGGCTTGTGTGGTTGGGCGCCTGCCGCCCAAGACCGACTTACTACGCCGTAGGTCCCCGCACCGCACCCGTCCCGCCACTGAGTGGGGAGAGGGATGGCGCATACAGGAAACCCCGGCGAGAGAGGCCGAAGGCCAACTCATGACCATGACTGATCCCATCGCAGACATGCTCACGCGTCTGCGTAACGCGAACTCGGCGTATCACGACGACGTCAAGATGCCGCACAGCAAGATCAAGTCGCACATCGCGGAGATCCTCCAGCAGGAGGGCTTCATCACCGGCTGGAAGGTCGAGGACGCCGAGGTCGGCAAGACCCTCGTGCTCGACCTGAAGTTCGGTCCGAACCGCGAGCGTTCGATTGCCGGCATCAAGCGTATTTCGAAGCCGGGTCTGCGTGTATACGCAAAGTCCACCAATCTGCCGAAGGTTCTCGGCGGCCTGGGCGTGGCGATCATCTCCACGTCCTACGGTCTCCTGACCGGCCAGCAGGCCAGCAAGAAGGGCGTAGGTGGGGAAGTCCTCGCCTACGTCTGGTAGTCGGGAACGGAGGAATAGCTCATGTCGCGAATCGGCAAGCTCCCCATCCAGGTTCCCGCCGGTGTGGACGTCACCATCGATGGCCGTACGGTCGCAGTGAAGGGCCCCAAGGGTTCCCTCTCGCACACCGTTGCCGCGCCGATCGAGGTCACCAAGGGTGAGGACGGCGTTCTGAACGTCATCCGCCCGAACGACGAGCGTCAGAACAAGGCCCTTCACGGCCTGTCCCGCACGCTGGTGGCGAACATGATCACCGGCGTGACCCAGGGATACATCAAGGCGCTCGAGATCAGCGGTGTCGGTTACCGCGTCCAGGCGAAGGGCTCCAATCTGGAGTTCGCCCTGGGCTACAGCCACTCGATCCTGATCGAGGCTCCCGAAGGCATCACCTTCAAGGTCGAATCGCCCACGAAGTTCAGTGTCGAGGGCATCGACAAGCAGAAGGTCGGCGAGGTCTCGGCGAAGATCCGCAAGCTGCGGAAGCCTGACCCGTACAAGGCCAAGGGCGTCAAGTACGCCGGCGAGGTTATCCGCCGCAAGGTCGGAAAGGCGGGTAAGTAAGCCATGGCATACGGTGTAAAGATTGCCAAGGGTGACGCCTACAAGCGTGCCGCCCTCAAGCGTCGCCACATCCGCGTCCGGAAGCACATCTCGGGTTCGCCCGAGCGTCCGCGCCTGGTTGTGACGCGTTCGAACCGTCACATGGTGGCTCAGGTCATCGACGACATCGCGGGCCACACGCTCGCGTCGGCGTCGACGCTTGACGCTTCCATCCGCGGTGGCGAGGGTGACAAGAGTGCCCTCGCCAAGCAGGTCGGGGCCCTGGTCGCCGAGCGCGCCAAGGCCGCAGGCGTCGAGGCCGTCGTGTTTGACCGCGGTGGTAACCAGTACGCCGGGCGGATTGCCGCTCTGGCTGACGCCGCCCGTGAAGCCGGGCTGAAGTTCTAAGCCCCGGTTCCTACGCACAGCGGACGTAACAGAGAGAGGTAATTCCAATGGCTGGACCCCAGCGCCGCGGAAGCGGTGCCGGTGGCGGCGAGCGGCGGGACCGGAAGGGCCGTGACGGTGGCCCTGCCGCCGAGAAGACCGCGTACGTCGAGCGTGTCGTCGCGATCAACCGCGTCGCCAAGGTCGTAAAGGGTGGTCGCCGCTTCAGCTTCACCGCGCTCGTCGTGGTGGGCGATGGTGACGGCAGTGTCGGTGTCGGATACGGCAAGGCCAAGGAAGTTCCCGCGGCCATCGCCAAGGGCGTTGAAGAGGCCAAGAAGAGCTTCTTCAAGGTTCCGCGTATCCAGGGCACGATCCCTCACCCGATCCAGGGCGAGAAGGCTGCGGGCGTCGTTCTGCTCAAGCCTGCTTCCCCCGGTACCGGCGTGATCGCCGGTGGCCCGGTGCGCGCCGTTCTGGAGTGCGCCGGCGTTCACGACATCCTGTCGAAGTCGCTCGGGTCTTCGAACCCGATCAACATCGTGCACGCGACCGTGGCGGCCCTTCAGGGCCTGCAGCGTCCCGAGGAGATCGCGGCCCGCCGCGGTCTGCCCCTCGAGGACGTCGCCCCCGCGGCTCTCCTTCGTGCTCGTGCGGCGGGTGTGTAATGGCTCGCCTCAAGATCACGCAGACGAAGTCGTACATCGGCAGCAAGCAGAACCACCGCGACACCCTGCGTTCGCTCGGGCTCAAGCGCCTGCACGACGTGGTTGTCAAGGAGGACCGCCCCGAGTTCCGCGGAATGGCTAACACCGTCCGCCACCTCGTGACGGTTGAGGAGGTCGACTGACATGGCGGAGAACAAGCCGCTGAAGGCGCATGACCTCCGGCCTGCCCCGGGTGCCAAGACCGCCAAGACCCGTGTGGGTCGTGGTGAGGCGTCCAAGGGTAAGACCGCTGGTCGTGGTACCAAGGGCACCAAGGCCCGTTACCAGGTTCCGGAGCGCTTCGAGGGTGGCCAGATGCCCCTCCACATGCGTCTCCCGAAGCTCAAGGGCTTCAAGAACCCGTTCCGCACCGAGTACCAGGTCGTGAACCTGGACAAGCTCGCGACGCTCTACCCCGAGGGTGGAGAGGTCACGGTGGCCGGTCTGGTCGCCAAGGGCGCTGTGCGCAACAACCACCTCGTCAAGGTCCTCGGACAGGGCGAGATCTCCGTGGCACTGCAGGTTTCGGTTGACGCCGTCTCCGGCTCCGCCAAGGAGAAGATTGCCGCCGCAGGCGGCACCGTCACCGAGCTCGTCTGAGACAACTCGGACCATTCGGTGGCCTGAACATCCGACCGGGGATGCCTCTCATATGGGGCATCCCCGGTTGGTCGTTCCTAGGGGGGCATGTACGCCGGTAAGGTGGCCTCCGTTGCTGTGGTAAGCCCTGGGCGCAAGCGCCTTGGGCCCTTTGGCTCTTACGTATTCATCGATCCTCAAGACCGTCACCTCTACGCATTGCGCGGGGGTCGCAGGAGGCACCGTGCTCACCGCGTTCGCCCGGGCGTTCAAGACGCCCGACCTGCGCAAGAAGCTGTTCTTCACGCTCGGCATCATCGTGCTCTACCGGCTCGGGGCGCACATCCCGGTACCGGGAGTGAGCTACGAGAACGTCCAGACCTGTGTTGATCAGGCAAGTAAGGGCAACAACAGCCTCTTCGGCCTGGTGAACATGTTCAGCGGTGGTGCACTGCTGCAGATCACGATCTTCGCGCTCGGCATCATGCCGTACATCACGGCCAGCATCATTCTTCAGCTGCTGACCGTGGTGATTCCCCGACTCGAGGCGCTCAAGAAGGAAGGGTCGTCCGGGCAGACCAAGATCACGCAGTACACGCGTTATCTGACGGTCGCGCTCGCCATCCTCCAGGGCACCGGCCTGGTGGCCACCGCACGCAGCGGTGCGCTCTTCAGCGGTTGCCCGGTCGCCGATCAGATCGTCCCGAACCAGTCGATGTTCACGACGGTCGTCATGGTCGTCACGATGACCGCCGGCACCTGTGCCGTCATGTGGCTCGGTGAGCTCATCACCGACCGCGGCATCGGCAACGGCATGTCGATCCTGATGTTCATCTCGATCGCCGCCAGCTTCCCCGGCGCCATCTGGGCCATCAAGACGAGCGGCAAGCTCGCGGACGGCTGGATCGAGTTCGCCACCGTCATCCTGATCGGCTTCGTGATGGTGGGCCTCGTCGTCTTCGTCGAGCAGGCCCAGCGCCGTATCCCGGTGCAGTACGCGAAGCGCATGATCGGACGCCGGTCGTACGGTGGTACGTCCACCTACATCCCGCTGAAGGTGAACCAGGCGGGTGTGATCCCCGTCATCTTCGCTTCTTCGCTGCTCTACATCCCGGCCCTGATCGTCCAGTTCTCCAACTCCACGGCGGGCTGGGCCACCTGGATCCAGGACCACTTCGTCAAGGGCGACCACCCGTACTACATCGCGACGTACTTCCTGTTGATCGTGTTCTTCGCCTTCTTCTACGTGGCGATCTCGTTCAACCCCGAGGAAGTCGCCGACAACATGAAGAAGTATGGTGGCTTCATCCCGGGCATCCGGGCTGGTCGCCCGACCGCCGAGTACCTGAGCTACGTGCTCAACAGGATCACTTGGCCGGGCTCGCTGTATCTGGGTCTGATCGCTCTTGTGCCGACGATGGCGTTGGCAGGCTTCGGTGGTGCCAACCAGAACTTCCCGTTCGGCGGGACGAGCATCCTGATCATCGTGGGTGTGGGTCTGGAGACCGTGAAGCAGATCGAGAGTCAGCTCCAGCAGCGCAATTACGAAGGGTTCCTCCGCTGATGCGAATCGTCCTCGTCGGCCCGCCGGGTGCCGGCAAGGGAACGCAGGCTGCGTACCTTGCCAAGAACCTGTCGATTCCGCACATCTCCACGGGCGACCTCTTCCGCGCCAACATCAGCCAGGGCACCGACCTTGGCAAGCAGGCCCGCGCCTACATGGACGCGGGGCAGCTGGTGCCGGACGAGGTCACGATCGGGATGGCCAAGGACCGCATGTCCCAGCCGGACGCGGTCAACGGCTTCCTGCTCGACGGCTTCCCGCGCAACGTGGGTCAGGCCGAGGCCCTCGATGTGATGCTCAAGGACGAGGGCGTAAAGCTGGACGCGGTGCTCGACCTCGAAGTACCCGAGGACGAGGTAGTGAAGCGGATCGCGGGCCGCCGGGTCTGCCGCAACGAGAGCGCGCACGTGTTCCACGTGACGTACAACCCGCCGAAGACCGCAGGCGTCTGCGACACCTGCGGCGGCGAGCTGTACCAGCGCGACGACGACAGCGAAGAGACGGTCCGCACCCGGCTCGAGGTCTACCACACGCAGACCGAGCCGATCATCGACTACTACAGGGCTCAGGACCTGGTGGTCACCATCTCCGCGCTCGGCAAGGTCACCGATGTGACCGAGCGGGCCATGGAGGCTCTGAAGTCCGACAAGGGCTGAGAGAGCACCCGCAGTACGTGTTGTGCAGTCGGCCGCGGCGTCCTTGGGCGCCGCGGCCGACTGTTTGCGCCGTATCGTTGAATACACCGCAGCCGTCACCGTCCATGCAGAAAGGCGCCGCGCAATGGTGCAGATCAAGACCCCCGAGCAGATCGCGAAGATGCGTGAGGCGGGGTTGGTGGTCGCCGCCATTCACGCCGCCACCCGCGAGGCGGCGGTGCCCGGCGCCACCACGCAGGACCTGGACCAGGTCGCCCGCAAGGTGATCGCCGACCACGGCGCGAAGTCGAACTTCCTCGGGTACGGCGGATTCCCCGCGACGATCTGCACCTCGGTCAACGAGGTCGTCGTCCACGGCATCCCGGACGACAAGACCGTCCTCAAGGACGGCGACATCATCTCCATCGACGCCGGCGCGATCATCGACGGCTGGCACGGCGACGCCGCGTACACGGCCTTCGTCGGCACCGGTCACGCTCCGGAGCTCATCGAGCTCTCCCGGGTGACCGAGGAGTCGATGTGGGCCGGCATCGCCGCGATGAAGGTGAACAACCGCCTGGTCGACATCTCGAAGGCGATCGAGTCCTACATCCGCCGCCAGCCCCGCCCCGCGACGGGCAAGTACGGGATCATCGAGGACTACGGCGGGCACGGCATCGGCACCGAGATGCACATGGACCCGCACCTGCTGAACTACGTCGCCCGCAAGCGCGGCAAGGGCATCAAGCTGGTCCCGGGCCTCTGCCTGGCCATCGAGCCGATGGTCTCCCTCGGCACGGCCCGTACCGAGGTGCTGGAGGACGAGTGGACCGTCATCACCACTGACGGCACCTGGTCCTCCCACTGGGAGCACAGCATCGCCCTCACGGAGCAGGGCCCGCTGGTCCTGACCGCTCCGGACTGCGGCCGCGAGAAGCTGGCGCAGTACGGCGTGGAGGCGGCGCCAGACCCGCTGGGGTGAGTGCCGTCCGACGGGCGGAGCCCGGTGCAGCGGGCCGAAGCCTGTGAGGCGCTCCGGCGCCGAGCGCGCGAGGGCTGCGTGGAGGAGGGGCCGGCGTGGAGGCTGCGCCCGACCCGCTGGGGTGATTGACAGCCACCCGGAGGTCTAAGGATCTCCCGCGGTGGGCAAACTTGACGGATTCGTCTTTTGGAGTCCGCTGACGTAGACTGACTCGTCGGCTCTCGTGCATCCGTGTGTCCGCATGCGAGTGACGGAAGTCGATCAAGGTAGCCGATTCGAAAGGCGAAGCGTGGCCAAGAAGCAAGGTGCCATCGAAATTGAGGGCACCGTGATCGAGTCTCTCCCGAACGCCATGTTCAGGGTGGAGCTCCAGAACGGTCACAAGGTCCTCGCGCACATCTCCGGCAAGATGCGGATGCACTACATCCGTATCCTTCCGGACGACCGGGTCGTGGTGGAGCTCTCCCCGTACGACCTGACGCGTGGCCGGATCGTCTACCGCTACAAGTAGATCTTGCCTACATCTCGCTTCGGCGGGGTGCCGGCACTGACCCGGAGAACCTGACATCCCATGAAGGTCAAGCCGAGCGTCAAGAAGATCTGCGACAAGTGCAAGGTGATCCGCCGTCACGGTCGGGTCATGGTCATCTGCGACAACCTGCGCCACAAGCAGCGCCAGGGCTGACGCACGACCCCCTCGCATCTCGCAGTACTTCGCGCGACGCACGTAAACGTACATACGCAGTGCCCGTCCAAGCCACGGCTGACGACACCTCCGGCGGGGGCCGGAGACCCGGGCGTACCATCTCTCCCAGCGAGAGGTCGGCGGTCGGGAGTGGCGCTGCGGAAGACCCCCGAAATGACAACTGGAGCCATTGAATGGCACGCGTTTCAGGTGTTGACATCCCGCGCGAAAAGCGCGTGGAGGTTGCCCTCACCTACGTCTTCGGTATCGGGCGCACCCGGTCCAAGGAGATCCTCGCCACCACCGGCGTGAACCCCAACACCCGCGTTCGTGACCTGGCCGAAGAGGACCTGGTCAAGATCCGCGAGTACGTGGACGCCAACCTCCGCACCGAGGGTGACCTTCGCCGCGAGATCCAGGGCGACATCCGCCGCAAGATCGAGATCGGCTGCTACCAGGGCATCCGCCACCGTCGCGGTCTGCCGGTCCACGGCCAGCGCACCAGCACGAACGCCCGTACCCGCAAGGGTCCGCGTCGCGCGATCGCCGGCAAGAAGAAGCCGGGCAAGAAGTAGTCCTCAGCGGACGCACTGCGAGCGTCCGGGTCACCGGACATCCGCAGTATCCAGCGGTCTTCGCTGTAGGACCGATCACCTCCCCTCTCCATCTGGAGTCAAGACATGCCCCCCAAGGGTCGTCAGGGCGCAGCCAAGAAGGTGCGTCGCAAGGAAAAGAAGAACGTCGCTCATGGGCACGCCCACATCAAGAGCACGTTCAACAACACCATCGTCTCGATCACGGACCCCTCGGGCAACGTGATCTCCTGGGCCTCCGCCGGCCACGTCGGCTTCAAGGGCTCGCGCAAGTCCACCCCCTTCGCCGCGCAGATGGCCGCCGAGTCGGCCGCCCGCCGCGCGCAGGAGCACGGCATGCGCAAGGTTGACGTCTTCGTGAAGGGTCCGGGCTCCGGCCGCGAGACCGCGATCCGCTCCCTGCAGGCCACGGGCCTGGAGGTCGGTTCGATCCAGGACGTCACCCCGACGCCGCACAACGGCTGCCGTCCGCCGAAGCGTCGCCGCGTCTGATCCGGTGCGGCCGGTGACGGCCGCGCACGGCCAGTAGCGTGGATGCGGGCGGTATGTCCCTCTGGGGGCCTGCCGCCCGTATCCTTGTTTCATCTGTCGGGTGTCAAATAGTGGGCGCCCACGACTGAAGGATTCACACATGCTTATCGCTCAGCGTCCGTCGCTGACCGAAGAGGTCGTTGACGAGTTCCGCTCGCGGTTCGTCATCGAGCCGCTGGAGCCGGGCTTCGGCTACACGCTCGGCAACTCCCTGCGCCGCACGCTCCTCTCCTCGATCCCGGGTGCCGCTGTCACCAGCATCCGCATCGACGGTGTCCTGCACGAGTTCACCACCGTGCCGGGCGTCAAGGAGGACGTGACCGACCTCATCCTCAACATCAAGCAGCTGGTCGTCTCCTCGGAGCACGACGAGCCGGTCGTGATGTACCTGCGCAAGCAGGGCCCCGGCCTGGTCACCGCTGCTGACATCGCCCCGCCGGCCGGTGTCGAGGTCCACAACCCGGACCTCGTCCTGGCCACGCTGAACGGCAAGGGCAAGCTGGAGATGGAGCTGACCGTCGAGCGCGGTCGCGGCTACGTCTCCGCCGTCCAGAACAAGCAGGTGGGCCAGGAGATCGGCCGGATTCCGGTCGACTCCATCTACTCGCCGGTGCTCAAGGTCACGTACAAGGTCGAGGCGACCCGTGTCGAGCAGCGCACCGACTTCGACAAGCTGATCGTCGACGTCGAGACCAAGCAGGCCATGCGTCCCCGTGACGCCATGGCGTCGGCCGGTAAGACCCTGGTCGAGCTGTTCGGTCTGGCGCGCGAGCTCAACATCGACGCCGAGGGCATCGACATGGGCCCCTCGCCGACGGACGCCGCGCTCGCCGCCGATCTGGCGCTGCCGATCGAGGAGCTGGAGCTCACGGTCCGCTCGTACAACTGCCTCAAGCGCGAGGGCATCCACTCGGTGGGCGAGCTCGTGGCCCGCTCCGAGGCGGACCTGCTCGACATCCGCAACTTCGGTGCGAAGTCGATCGACGAGGTCAAGGCGAAGCTGGCCGGTATGGGCCTGGCGCTGAAGGACTCGCCTCCCGGCTTCGACCCGACCGCCGCGGCTGACGCCTTCGGTGCGGACGACGACGCGGACGCCGGTTTCGTGGAGACCGAGCAGTACTGAGTCGCCTCCGGCTGGGGTGCCTGTCCTTGACGGGCGCCCCGGACCGGGCGAGGGCGTTGTCCTCAATCGCCGGACGGGCTTGATTACGGCCCGTACGCGAGGGTTTGTCCTCAATCGCCGGACGGGCTTGAATTGGCCTGGCGAGCATGATGCGGCTGCGAGCCGGATGGTGGCTCGCCTGGCTGGACGAGTGCTTGTTCGGCGTCTGAAACTTCCGTGTGGCGACCGCCGCACGGGAACTGACACCGGTACCTGATACGGCCGGTGCAGCACACAAGGAGAAAACCATGCCTCAGCCCGCCAAGGGTGCCCGTCTGGGCGGCAGCGCTGCGCACGAGAAGCTTCTTCTCAACAACCTCGCGAAGTCGCTGTTCGAGCACGGCCGCATCACCACGACCGAGGCCAAGGCCCGCCGCCTGCGTCCGGTCGCCGAGCGTTTCATCACCAAGGCGAAGAAGGGCGACATCCACAACCGTCGCCTGGTGCTGCAGTCGATCACGGACAAGGGCATCGTGCACACGCTCTTCACCGAGATCGCCCCGCGGTACGAGAACCGCCCCGGTGGCTACACCCGCATCACCAAGATCGGCAACCGTCGTGGCGACAACGCCCCGATGGCCGTCATCGAGCTGGTCGAGGCCCTGACCGTGGCGCAGGCTGCCACCGGTGAGGCCGAGGCCGCCACGAAGCGTGCGGTCAAGGAAGACGCCCTCAAGAAGGACGAGACCCCGGTCGAGTCCGTCGAGGACGCCAAGCCGGCCGAGGCCGACGAGGAGTCCAAGGACGCCTGAGCGTTCTGAGACCTCTGGACGGGCCCGTACCACCCTTCGGGGCGGTGCGGGCCCGTTTCGCTGTGTACGGATCTTGAGAGGACCGCTGGTGTGAGTGACGTGGTGGAGCCCGGCTTTGTCCGGGTGCGGCTGGACCTGGCCTATGACGGCAAGGACTTCTCGGGCTGGGCGAAGCAGACCGGCCGGCGGACCGTCCAGGGGGAGATCGAGGATGCGCTGCGGACCGTGACCCGCTCCTCGCGCACCTACGACCTGACCGTGGCCGGGCGCACCGACGCAGGGGTGCACGCCCGCGGCCAGGTCGCGCACGTGGACCTGCCGGCCGAGGTGTGGGCCGAGCACGCTTCGATGCTGCTGCGGCGGATGGCCGGGCGGATGGCGCCCGATGTGCGGATCCGGCGGATCGAGGAGGCGCCGCCCGGGTTCAACGCCCGCTTCTCCGCGCTGTGGCGCCGGTACGCGTACCGGGTGTCGGACGGCCCCGGCGGCGTCGATCCGCTGGTGCGCGGTCATGTGCTGTGGCACGACCGGGAGTTGGACCTCGACGCGATGAACGCGGCGGCCGCAGGCATGACCGGGGAGCACGACTTCGCCGCGTACTGCAAGAAGCGCGAGGGTGCGACGACCATCAGGACGCTGCAGACGCTGAGTTGGGTACGTGACGAGGCGTCCGGGATCATCACCGGCACCGTGCGGGCCGACGCCTTCTGCCACAACATGGTGCGTGCCCTGGTCGGGGCGATGCTGTTCGTGGGAGACGGGCGCCGCCCCTACCCGTGGCCGGCCGAGGTCCTCGCCGCCCGGGTGCGCGATCCCGGGGTGCACGTGGTGCGGCCGCACGGGCTGACGCTGGAGGAAGTCGCCTACCCGGCCGACGAGTTGCTCGCCGCCAGAGCGGTGGAGGCGCGTAACGTGCGGACGCTGCCGGGGGCCGGCTGCTGCTGACGGCTGTTCAGGAAGCCGTACGTCTGCGACGGCGCAGCGCGGAGGCGAGTGAGCCCGCCAGATACAGCGCCGCGCCGCTCAGCAGCGAGGAGCGGAACCAGCCGATCCGAGGACTCCACCAGGCGAGGACGGCGGCCGTACCCACGGCCGCGAGACCGACGGTCCGCGTCAGCCACCAGCGGGCCGTCCGCGGGGTGCCGTCATCGGGCGCGGGCGGATGGCTGCCCGTGCTCGTCGTCATCGTGTCGCGCATCCCCGCCAGGATGGAGCGGCGGGCCTGCACCCGGGCGCCGGGGATCTCGCCGAGGATCTCGGTGTCCCCGCCGAAGCCGGGCGGGACGGGCGGCAGGCCGAGGGCGGTCACCAGGTCGGCCTGGTGACGGACCGGGTCGCCGGTGGCGCGCAGGAGATGGGCCAGCGGGCGGGGGTCCGCCACCCGGTACAGATGCGCGAGGTCACCGGCGACCTCCTGCACGTCGGCGTGGTCGCGGGCGGGGGCCTCGGCGTCCCAGGTGTGCGTCGCGACCCGCCGGCCCTGGTGGAGGGCGGTGACGGTGCAGCGCTCGGGGGTGCGGTGCAGCACCAGGGCGGGCCAGCTCTCCCCGGTGGTGAAGGTCTCCGCCGCCGCGGTGAGCGGCTCCTCCGGGAGCAGCGCCGCGCGCCGGCCGCGGGTGGGCTCGGGGACCACCTCGACATAGCTGTAGCCCTCGCCCGCCGGGGCCGTACGCAGCGAGAAGCCACAGATCAGAGCCGCCTGGGCCACGGCGGCCGGGGGAGCGGGGACGATCGCGACCGCGCGCGGGGTGAGGGCCGCCCAGTCGGGGGTGATGACGGGCGGTTCGGGCGGGCGGCCGAAGAGCGGGACCTGCGAGGCGAGGTCGAGCCGGACGTCCGACCGGGCTTCGAGGAACTCGGTGCGGGGGTCGCCGAGCCGGTTCCACGGGTACTCGGTGGCGTGGACGCCGATGGCCCGGAACACGTCGAGGGCTTCGGCCGGGCGGTCCGACATGATCAGCAGCAGGGCCAGGTCGTTGCGGAAGCCGGCCGCCTCGCGGTCGCCGGCGCCGTCGTAGGTGTCGGAGAGGCTCAGCGCCCTGGTGATGGCCGCGTCGACCTTGGGTCCGTACGGGTCGGGGCCCTCGGGCTCGTCCGCCTCGGACAGCCGGTACTCCAGCGCCGCCTGGAGCGGCAGCGCGTGCAGTCTGGAGCCGGGCGGGGCGGAGGCGGCCACCCGCTCCGCGTACCGGAACATCTCCTCGTGCGAGCCGTACCACTTGGCGCACAGGTACTGCAGCGCCTGTGCGTGGCAGCCGAAGTGGTGCGGGTCGCGGGCCTCGGCCTCGGCCAGATACGCGTCGAAGACCTCGCGCGGGGCCTGGATGCCGCGGGCGTGGGTGAGCGCGATGCGCCAGGGGACCGGGTCGGCGGGATTGAGCTCGGCCGCGGAGCCGATCGCCGGCACGGCGTCCTCCAGCAGCGCGAAGAAGGCCTGGAACTGGTCCCGTTCGACGTCCTTGGCCCGTGCGCCCGTCCGCACCTTCCAGGCCTGGTGGAGGTGGAAGTCGGCGACGACGAGCAGGGCGTCGGGGTCCTCGGGAGACTCCGCCAGCCAGGCGTCCAGCCAGCCGTCGTGGTGCAGCGCGGTCCGGGCCAGCCGGCTCACGTACGCGTCCCTGCGCTCCCACTGGGCGTGCAACCGGGTCGAGGCGAGGAGATCCCGCGCGGGGGAGTGGTCGCCGGCCGTCGCCGCGGTGAGGGCGGCGCGCAGCGGGGCGTCCGGCGGGTCCAGGACGACGGCCTCGTCGGGCGCCAGGTCGACACCGATGGCATCGCGGTGGCGCAGGATGCGCAGGAAGGAGACCAGGAAGACGAGACGCACAGCAGCGGTCCTCCGCATCCGGGAGAGGTGACAGAGCCGAAGGACGGGCAGCGGGTCAGTCGGTGGGGGCGGCGGTGGCCGCCGCCGAGGCCTGGACGTCGCCGCGGTGGCGGATCTGGCGGAACGTGAAGTTCGTCAGGTCGTCGCCGACGGCGAACACGTTCTTGTCGGCCTTGGTGACGTTCTTGCCGCTGGTGAAGCCGCCGACCGTGAAGTAGGCGTACCGGCCGTAGGAGTTGGCTGTGCGCCGGCAGACGGCGCCGCCGCGGCAGAACGTCGGCACTCCCGATCCGCTCAGCGAGGCCATGCCTCCGCTGGCCTGCTGCGCGGCCTTCTTGGCCTGGGCCTCCGTCTCGAAGACCGCGAGGCCGATGGTCACGGCCACGCCGCTGCGGGTGTACGTGGCCCGCAGGACCTGGTCACAGCCGTTCTTCGTGAGGATCGAGCCGAGAGCGCCCTGCGTGGTCGTGGCGCACTTCGTGGTGCGGTTCGTCGCGCCCTTGGAGTAGACGCGGTCACCCATCGTCAGCTTCTTGCCGGGGAAGAAGGCGTCCAAGGTGACGGGCGCCCGGTCCTTCTTCCCGTCGGATATGTAGTCCTTCGGATTCGGCGGGGGAGCCGGGGCCACCGACGAGAACGACGGCTCGGGCTGCGTCGACCGGCTGGGCAGATCGGTCGCCGACGGCAGCTCGCTCGCGTTCTTCCCGGACGCGCCGCCGGGGTCGTCCTTGTTGGTCGAGATGACCGCGGTCGCCACGATCGCGGCGACCGCCGCGGTGGCGAGCCCGCCCCCGCCGATCATCAGCCACCTCTTGCGCCTGGCGCGCGCCGCCGACGCCTCGGCCAGCGCCGCCCAGTCCGGAGTACCAGTGCCCCCGGGCCCCCAGGAGGGCCCCCCTTGCCCAAAGCTCATGGGCCGAATCCTAGGCCCTGGGTAATCCGGTTGGGCCAGGGCTTAGCTGCCCGTGACAATGCTGTGCATGGGACATCTTGAAGCAGGCCATCTCGAGTACTACCTACCGGACGGGCGGGTGCTGCTCGGCGATGCTTCGTTCCGCGTGGCGGACGGTGCCGTGGTCGCCCTCGTCGGGGCGAACGGCGCCGGGAAGACAACGCTGCTGCGGCTGCTCGCCGGGGAGCTCCAGCCGCACGGCGGCTCGGTCTCGGTCAGCGGCGGGCTCGGCGTGATGCAGCAGTTCGTCGGCTCGGTGCGCGACGAGCGCACGGTGCGGGACCTGCTGGTGTCCGTCGCCCAGCCCCGGATCCGCGAGGCCGCCCGCGAGGTCGACCGGGCCGAGGAACTGATCCTCACCACCGACGACGAGGCCGCGCAGATGACGTACGCGCAGGCGCTGAGCGACTGGGCGGAGGCGCGCGGGTACGAGGCCGAGACGGTCTGGGACATGTGCACCATGGCCGCGCTCGGCGTCCCGTACGAGAAGGCACAGTGGCGCGAGGTGCGCACGCTGTCCGGCGGCGAGCAGAAGCGGCTGGTGCTGGAGGCGCTGCTGCGCGGGCCCGACGAGGTGCTGCTGCTCGACGAGCCGGACAACTATCTGGACGTCCCCGGCAAGCGCTGGCTGGAGGAGAAGCTGAAGGAGACCCGCAAGACGGTCCTCTTCGTCTCCCACGACCGGGAGCTGCTCTCCCGCGCCGCCGAGAAGATCGTCAGCGTGGAGCCCAGCCCGGCCGGCAGCGACGTCTGGGTGCACGGTGGCGGCTTCGCCACGTACCACCAGGCCCGCAAGGAACGGTTCGCGCGCTTCGAGGAGCTGCTGCGCCGCTGGGAGGAGGAGCACGCCCGGCTGAAGGCGCTCGTCCTGCGGATGCGGCAGCAGGCGGCGAACAGCCCCGACATGGCGAACCGCTACCACGCGATGCAGACCCGCTTCAAGAAGTTCGAGGACGCCGGGCCGCCGCCGGAGCCGCCGCGCGAGCAGGACATCAAGATGCGGCTACGCGGCGGGCGGACCGGGGTGCGGGCGGTGACCTGCAAGAACCTGGAGCTGACCGGCCTGATGAAGCCGTTCGACCTGGAGATCTTCTACGGGGAACGAGTCGCCGTCCTCGGCTCCAACGGGTCGGGCAAGTCGCACTTCCTGCGGCTGCTGGCGGGCGAGCCGGTGGCGCACACGGGGGAGTGGAAGCTCGGGGCGAGGGTGGTGCCCGGACACTTCGCGCAGACCCACGCCCATCCGGAACTGCTGGGCAAGACGCTCGTCGAGATCCTGTGGACGGAGCAGGCCAAGGACCGGGGCGGCGCCATGTCCGTACTGCGGCGGTACGAGCTGGAGCGGCAGGGGGACCAGCCGTTCGAGAAGCTGTCCGGCGGCCAGCAGGCCCGCTTCCAGATCCTGCTCCTGGAACTGGCCGGCACGACCGCGCTGCTCCTGGACGAGCCGACCGACAACCTGGACCTGGAGTCGGCCGAGGCGCTCCAGGACGGGCTGGAGGTCTACGACGGCACGGTGATGGCCGTCACGCACGACCGCTGGTTCGCGAAGTCCTTCGACCGGTACCTGGTCTTCGGTTCGGACGGTGTCGTACGAGAGACGACGGAGCCGGTGTGGGACGAGCGGCGGGTGCAACGCGCGCGGTGACGCGTTGCCCCGGCGGTCCGGGGTGCGCCTTGGAGTGCGGGTGCGCACCTGTCCGGTGGGTGGGGGTGGGGTCCCTCCGGGGAGACTCCTCAAAAATGGCGTGTTCACCCGACGACGAACCTGTACCCGGGTCGTACGCCATTTTCTGCGGGGACTCCCCTGCACGC
>NZ_JBITIE010000016.1:0-234956 GCF_044458665.1 Streptomyces sp. NPDC050422 | reverse complement strand
CCGGGGGGGGGGGGCCCCCCGCGGGGGGGGGGGGGGGGGGGGGGGGGCGGGGGGGGGCCGGGGGGGGGGGGGGGGGGCCGGGGGGCGCGGGGGGGGGGGCCCCCCGCGGGGGGGGGGGCCCCCCCCCCGCCGCGGTGTTCCGGTTGGCTCAGCCCAGCTTGGAGACGTCGCGGACGGCGCCGCGGTCCGCGCTCGTCGCCATGGCCGCGTAGGCGCGCAACGCCGCCGAGACCTTGCGCTCGCGGTTCTTCGGCGCGTACACGCCGTTCAGCGCCTCGCGGCGGGTGGCCAGGTCGGCGTCGGACACGAGGAGCTCGATCGAGCGGTTCGGGATGTCGATCCGGATCCGGTCGCCGTCCTCGACGAGCGCGATCGTGCCGCCGGACGCCGCCTCGGGCGAGGCATGACCGATGGACAGGCCCGACGTGCCGCCGGAGAAGCGGCCGTCGGTGACGAGTGCGCAGGTCTTGCCGAGGCCACGGCCCTTGAGGAAGGAGGTGGGGTAGAGCATCTCCTGCATGCCGGGGCCGCCGCGCGGGCCCTCGTAGCGGATGACGACGACGTCGCCGTGCTTGATCTCCTTGCGGAGGATCTTGTCGACGGCCTCCTCCTGGGACTCGCAGACGACCGCCGGACCCTCGAAGGTCCAGATCGACTCGTCGACACCGGCCGTCTTCACGACGCAGCCGTCCACGGCGAGGTTGCCCTTGAGGACCCCGAGGCCGCCGTCCTTGGAGTACGCGTGCTCCAGGTCGCGGATGCAGCCGCCGGCCGCGTCCAGGTCGAGGGTCTCCCAGCGCTCGGACTGCGAAAAGGCGGTCGCGGAGCGGACACAGCCAGGGGCCGCGTGCCACAGCTCCACGGCCTCGGGGGACGGCGAGCCGCCGCGGATGTCCCAGTTCTTGAGCCACTCGGCGAGCGTGTCGGAGTGCACCGAGTGCACGTCCTCGTTGAGCAGGCCGCCGCGGTGGAGCTCACCGAGGATGGCGGGCATGCCACCGGCCCGGTGGACGTCCTCCATGTAGTACGTGCCGCCGGGCGCCACGTTCGGGGCGACCTTGGAGAGGCAGGGGACCCGGCGCGAGACCTCGTTGATGTCGTCGAGGTCGTACGCCAGGTCGGCCTCCTGGGCGGCGGCCAGCAGGTGCAGGATCGTGTTGGTCGAGCCGCCCATGGCGATGTCCAGCGCCATCGCGTTGTCGAACGCGGCGCGGGTGCCGATGGCGCGCGGCAGGACCGTCTCGTCGTCCTGCTCGTAGTAGCGCTTGGTGATCTCCACGACCGTGCGGCCGGCGTCCTCGTACAGCGCCTTGCGGGCGGTGTGCGTGGCGAGGACGGAGCCGTTGCCGGGGAGGGCGAGGCCGAGGACCTCGGTCAGGCAGTTCATCGAGTTGGCGGTGAACATGCCGGAACAGCTGCCGCAGGTGGGACAGGCGTTCTCCTCGATACGGAGCATGTCCGCGTCGGAGATGCTCTCGTCGACCGCGTCGCTCATGGCGTTGACCAGGTCGAGCTTGCGGACCGTGCCGTCGACGAGGGTGGCCTGGCCGGCCTCCATCGGGCCGCCGGAGACGAAGACGGTGGGGATGTTGAGGCGCATCGCAGCCATCAGCATGCCCGGGGTGATCTTGTCGCAGTTCGAGATGCAGATCAGCGCGTCGGCGCAGTGCGCCTCGACCATGTACTCGACGCTGTCGGCGATGAGATCGCGGGAGGGCAGGCTGTAGAGCATGCCGCCGTGGCCCATGGCGATGCCGTCGTCCACCGCGATCGTGTTGAACTCACGGGGAACGGCGCCCGCCGCCTTGATCGCGTCGGAGACGATCCGGCCGACCGGGGCGAGGTGGGTGTGGCCGGGGACGAACTCGGTGAACGAGTTGGCGACCGCGATGATCGGCTTGCCGATGTCCTCGCTCGCTACGCCCGAGGCGCGCATAAGGGCGCGCGCGCCCGCCATGTTGCGGCCGTGGGTGACAGTGCGGGACCTCAGCTGCGGCATCGTCTCTCGCTCCTTCGACAGAAAAGACTGGCTTCGAGCGTACGCCTCGGGTGCCAGGATCTGGACGGGGTGTCCGGAATGCGGGATGGGGTGATCAGGGGTGGGCGGGGTGTGGGCCGGTGCGGGTGGGGGTGTGGGGGCCAGTGCGGGCGGTGCGGGGTTGGGGGGGGGGGGGCGCCGGGCCCCCCCCCCCCCCCCACCGGGGGGGGGGGGGGGGGGGCGGGGGGGGGGGGGGGGGGGGGGGGGGGGGGGGGGGGGGGGGGGGGGGGGGGGGGGGGGGGGGGGGGGGGGGGGGGGGGGGTTGGGTTCGTCAGGTAGCTCTGCAGGGTCGGGGCCACCATGGCGATGATCTTCTCCGGGTCCGCCGACGCCAGGGGTTCCGCCCGGAGCACGTACCGCAGCATCGCGATGCCCACCATGTGCGAGGCCGCCAGCTCCGCGCGGAAGGTCGGGTCGGGTACGTCGAGCTGTTCCGCGATCCGTCCCAGCAGGCGCCTCAGCACGAAGCCGCGCAGCACGTTCGCCGCCACCTCGTGGGTCAGGGCCGAGCGCAGGACCGCCAGCAGCGGGGTTCTGGACGCCGGGTTCTCCCAGACCGCGATGAAATAGCGGGCCAGCCGCTCCCCCAGGCCGTCCTTGTCGCTGCCCAGGATGGCGGGGATCGCCAGTGCGGGCTCGAAGGACAGCTCGATCGCGGCGGCGAAGACCTCGTCCTTCGTACCGAAGTAGTGGTGGACCAGGGCGGAGTCCACGCCCGCCGCCTTCGCGATGCCTCGGATCGACGTCTTGTCGTAGCCGCGCTCGGCGAATTCGGCGCGGGCGGCCTCCAGGATGCGGGTGCGCGCGTCGGGACCGGTCGTCGCCGTCGTGCGGGAGGGGCGGCCGCGGCGCCTGGGGCCCGGGGCTTCGGCGCCCGGGGTCATGGGCGCTGCACCTGCGCGGAGGAGGCGAGGTGCAGCCGGGTGAAGGCCAGCGCCTCGGCCAGGTCGGCCTCGCGTTCGGCGGTGGACATCGCGCGGCGCGTGTTGACCTCGATGACGACATGGCCGTCGAAGCCGGTCCGGGCCAGCCGCTCCAGCAGTTCGGCACAGGGCTGGTCGCCGCGGCCGGGCACCAGGTGCTCGTCCTTGCCGGAACCCTTGCCGTCGGCCAGGTGGACGTGGGCCAGCCGGTCGCCCATCCGGTCCACCATGGCCATGCCGTCCGTGCGCGCCGTCGAGGTGTGCGACAGGTCGACGGTGAAGTGGCGGTAGTCGTCGTTGGTGACGTCCCAGTCAGGGGCGTACGCGAGCATCTCGCGGTCCCGGTAGCGCCACGGGTACATGTTCTCGACGGCGAACCGCACATCGGTCTCGTCCGCCATCCGCCAGATCCCGGTGACGAAGTCACGCGCGTACTGCCGCTGCCAGCGGAACGGCGGGTGGACGACGACGGTCGACGCACCGAGCTTCTCCGCCGCGGCGCGCGCCCGCTGGAGCTTGACCCAGGGATCGGTGGACCAGACCCGCTGCGTGATCAGCAGGCAGGGGGCGTGAACGGCCAGGATCGGCATCTGGTGGTAGTCGGAGAGCCGGCGCAGGGCCTCGATGTCCTGGCTGACTGGGTCGGTCCAGACCATGACCTCGACGCCGTCGTACCCCAGGCGCGCGGCGATCTCGAAGGCCGTCGCCGTCGACTCCGGATAGACCGAGGCCGTCGACAGGGCGACCTTCGCATCCGGGATGCGCACCGCTGGTTCTGCCACGCAGACAGCGTACGGGCAGCGGTGCGCGTCGCCGAGGGAGTGCGGTGGAAAGTGAGAAGGGCCATGACCGTGACGCGCCGGGGCGGCCCCGTCAGTTCAGGGCCACGTCCTCGGTGGACGTCAGGTGGTCCAGGCGGCGCAGGATCACTCCCTCGCGCAGCGCCCAGGGGCAGATCTCCAGGTCCTCGACGCCCAGGAGGTCCATCGCACCCTCCGCGACCAGCGCGCCGGCCAGCAGCTGGGCGGACCGGCCCTCGGAGACGCCGGGCAGGTTCCCGCGCTCCTCGACCGTCATCGCGGCCAGCTTCGGCACCCACTCCTCCAGGGCCTTGCGGCTGAGGACACGCTGCACGTACAGGCCCTCGGTGGAGCGGGCGGCCCCCGCGATCCTGGCGAGCTGCTTGAAGGTCTTGGACGTGGCCACGACGTGGTCGGGGCGGCCGAAGCGGGTGAACTCGCCGACGCTGCGGGCGATCCGTGCCCGTACGTGGCGGCGCAGCCCCTTCACCTCGGCCGCGTCCGGCGGATCGCCGGCCAGCCAGCCGGCCGTGAGGCGGCCCGCGCCCAGCGGCAGCGACACGGCCGCGTCGGGTTCCTCGTCGATGCCGTACGCGATCTCCAGCGAGCCGCCGCCGATGTCCAGGACCAGCAGCTTGCCCGCCGACCAGCCGAACCAGCGCCGCGCGGCGAGGAAGGTGAGGCGGGCCTCCTCCGTGCCGCTGAGAACGGCGAGGTCGACACCCGTCTCGTCGCGCACCCGGGTCAGCACCTTGTCCGCGTTGCTCGCCTCCCGTACCGCGGACGTGGCGAACGCCAGCACGTCCTCGCAGCCCTTGTCCTCGGCGGCCTGGAGCGCGTCGGCGATCGTCGTCACCAGCCGGTCCACGCCGAGCGGGCCGATCGCCCCGTCCTCGTCGAGGAGCTCGGCCAGCCGCAGCTCCGCCTTGTGCGAGTGCGCGGGCAGCGGGCGGGCGCCGGGGTGCGCGTCGACCACCAGCAGATGAACCGTGTTCGACCCCACGTCGAGGACTCCGAGTCTCATACGCAGAACGCTACTGCGGCCGTGGAGGGGGACGGACCGGCGCATCCCCTGCCACCGCGCCCCGTTCATGCGCCGGTCGGTCTTACTCTGGGCGCGTGCCAAAGACGAAAAAGGCGAAGCCGGGCAAAGTCACGAAGAAGCAGAAGGCGAAGCAGGAGATGCAGCAGCCGCAGACAGAGGGACTCCACGGGTCCGACGAGACGGAAATCGACTTCGCGCGGGCGTGGGTGGAGTTCCCGGACCCTGCCGACGACGAGCAGGTCTTCCGCTGCGACCTGACCTGGCTGACGTCCAGGTGGACCTGCATCTTCGGCAGTGGCTGCCAGGGCATCCAGGCCGGTCGCGCGGACGACGGGTGCTGCACCCTGGGCGCCCACTTCTCGGACGAGGACGACGAGAAGCGGGTGGCCGGTCACGTCGCCCGGCTCACCCCGGACCTGTGGCAGTTCCACGACGTGGGTACGGAGACGGGCTGGGTCCAGACCGATGACGACGGGGAGCGTCAGACGCGGCGCTGGGAGGGGTCCTGCATCTTCCAGAACCGTCCCGGTTTTGCCGCGGGCGCCGGCTGCTCCCTGCACATCCTGGCGCTGCGGGAGGGCAAGGAGCCCCTGGAGACCAAGCCGGACGTGTGCTGGCAGCTGCCGGTCCGGCGTACGTACGACTGGATCGACCGGCCCGACGACACGCGCATCCTCCAGGTGACGATCGGTGAGTACGACCGCCGGGGCTGGGGACCGGGCGGGCACGACCTGCACTGGTGGTGCACCTCGGCGACGTCGGCGCACGGTGCCGGGGAGCCGGTGTACGTGTCGTACCGGCCCGAGCTCACGGAGCTGATGGGCAAGGAGGCGTACGACCGGCTCGTCCAGCTGTGCGAGGAGCGGCTCTCCTCGCTGCTGCCGATGGCGCCCCACCCGGCGGACCCGGCGTAGGTCCCCGGGCCCGTCAGTCCCGTGCGGGCGGGGTGCTCGGGCCCTTGCCCGGGTCCGACGGGGACGGGGAGTCCGTCGTCGGGTCCGGGGTCGGGCTCGGTGAACCCGGATCCGTCGGGGTGCCGCCCGTCGGGTCGGGGGTCGGCGTCGGCGTGGGTGTCGGATCGGGATCCGGTGAGGACGGCGACGGGCCCTGAGGAACGGGCGGATGCGGACGGGACGGGCTGCTCGGCAGCGGCGGCCGCGGTGCGACGGTCGGCGCCCGCCCCCCGTACCCGTGCATCGCCACGACCGACCCCGACGGGGCGATGGCGACCCGTGCCGTCCAGTACTCGGCGGGTTCGCGCGCGTGGATCACGAGGACGCGGAGCGTGACGCTGTCGCCCGCCGCGAGCGTTCCCGAGGTGCTGGTCAGGCGCAGCCAGGACTGGCCCGTGCCGGCCGACCAGACGACCGGGCCGGCCTTCGAAGCGGTGAGCGTGATCGTCGTCGTGCCGCCGGAGGAACGGGCCTCGACGGTGAGTCGGCCCGCACCGTCCCCGCCACGGTCCGGGTCCGCGCCCACGCTGATGACCTCGGCGGAGACGTACGGGAGACGGTCGCCGTCGAAGCCGGGGCCGGGTTCCGGTTCGGGGCTGGCGTTGCCCGCGTTCTCGTAGCGGCCGTAGGGGTCGTCGGCCCCATGGACGTCGTCCGTGTCGGTCGCGGTGACCGCCGAACCGTCGCGCCCCTCGCCGGTGAGCGGCGCGCCCCGGTAGGCGGACCACAGGGCGATCACGGGGGCGGCGACGACCGTGGCGACGACCGTTGTCGTCATGACCCTGGAGCGCAGCCGGTCCCGGCGTGCGGCGTGATCCTTCGGGTCCATCGGGAAGCCCGTGCGGTCGAACCGGGGAGTGGCGGACCGATTCTTCTGATGCTTCTGGGCGTGCATCATCGCCACATAGGCGGAGGGGCGCGGCGCCTCGACGACCGCCAGGGCGGCCGCGGGGGTGACCGCGGCCCCGGGCCAGGGGTCCTGGGCTCCGGCCCGCTCGGCCGCGCGGCGGCAGCTCGGGCAGTCGTCCACATGCCGTACGAGTTCGCGGCGCAGGGTGGCGGAGAGCAGCACGCGACGGTCGCTGGTGAGCCTGCCGACGGCGGGGCAGTTGCCCGTCTCCACGACGGCGAGGGCCGCCCGTGTCCGTTCCACCTCGCAGGCGGCCGCGGCCAGGAGTTCCCGGGCCGTCGCGGGTTCCAGCCCGAGGACGGCGGCGACCGCGCGGGGGGTGAGCCGGTGGCGCACCGCGAGCTCCAGCGCCTCACGCTGTTCGGGTGTGGTGCCCGCCGCCTCGGGCCAGGCCAGCTGGGCGAGCTCGCGGCGGTGCGCCTCGGCGGCCGCGGGGCTCTCCAGGGGCGCGGCGTGCGAGAGGGCGGTGGCCGGCCGGGGCGCGTGAGGACCAGGGGGCGTGTGGGGTGGTGCGGACGCGGTCTTCGGGACGTGCGCGACCGCGGGCGTGCGCCGTCCCGCGCGGGCTGCCGGTGCGGCTGCTCCGCGGTGGTCGTCCTGCGCCCTGGCCGACTGCCTGCGCGCCGGCGGCCCGTCGGGCCTGCGGTGCGCCCGGCGGCCCTGCTTCTGCTCGCCGAGCCTGCGCAGGCACATCCATCTGGCCAGCGCGTACAGCCAGGTCTTCCGTTCCTCCTCGTCGGCGGGACACCGGCCGGTCTGCCGCTCGGCGAGCGCCAGTACGCCGCCGAGCGCCTCGGTGGCGGCGTCGTGGTCGCAGAGCACGGAGAGGCAGTACGTGAACAGGCCGTCGAGATGCGGCTCGTAACGGGCGGGCGGCTGCTTCGGAGAGGAGTGGGGCGCGCGGTGCTGCGCCCGGTGTACGCCGGGGGTGTTGGTCGGGGTCTCCAGCCTGCTGCTCGTCACCTTGCGACCGTAGGCAGGGCAGGACCTGCCCCTCGCACCCCTTGAGCACATTTAACCCTTACGGGTGAACGTATCGCTCAATAAGGGACGGGAGCCCGTGCTTCCGCACCCGCCGCCGGCGCCCGGCTCCCCGCGCACCGCACCGCACCGGGCCGCACTGTCCGACCCCACCTATACGGTGGCGCCATGGCTGCCCGTACGAAATCCGCGAAGGACCGGCCGTCCTACCGCTGCACCGAATGCGGCTGGACGACCGCCAAGTGGCTCGGCCGCTGCCCCGAGTGCCAGGCGTGGGGGACGGTCGAGGAGTTCGGCGGCGCCCCTGCGGTGCGCACCACGGCGGCCGGCCGCGTCTCCACCGCCGCACTCCCCATCGGCCAGGTCGACAGCCGCCAGGCCACCGCCCGCTCGACGGGCGTCGGCGAGCTGGACCGGGTGCTGGGCGGCGGGCTGGTGCCCGGCGCCGTCGTGCTGCTCGCGGGCGAGCCCGGCGTGGGGAAGTCCACGCTGCTGCTGGACGTGGCGGCCAAGGCCGCGAGCGACGAGCACCGCACGTTGTACGTCACGGCCGAGGAGTCCGCGAGCCAGGTCAGGATGCGCGCCGACCGGATCCGGGCCATCAACGACCATCTGTACCTGGCCGCCGAGACCGATCTGTCCGCGGTCCTCGGCCATCTGGACGCCGTCAAGCCGTCCCTGCTCGTCCTGGACTCCGTACAGACCGTCGCCTCCCCCGAGATCGAGGGCGCGCCCGGCGGGATGGCACAGGTCCGCGAGGTCGCGGGCGCGCTGATCCGGGCCTCCAAGGAGCGCGGCATGTCGACCATCCTGGTCGGTCACGTCACCAAGGACGGAGCGATCGCGGGGCCGCGACTGCTGGAGCACCTGGTCGATGTGGTGCTGTCCTTCGAGGGCGACCGCCATGCCCGGCTCCGGCTCGTGCGCGGCGTGAAGAACCGCTACGGGGCGACCGACGAGGTCGGCTGCTTCGAGCTCCACGACGAGGGCATCACCGGCCTCGCCGACCCCTCCGGCCTCTTCCTCACCCGCCGCGACGAGCCGGTGCCCGGCACCTGCCTGACCGTCACCCTGGAGGGCAAGCGCCCCCTGGTCGCCGAGGTGCAGGCGCTCACCGTCGATTCCCAGATCCCCTCGCCCCGGCGCACCACCTCGGGTCTCGAGACGTCCCGGGTGTCGATGATGCTGGCCGTCCTGGAGCAGCGCGGCCGGATCAGTTCGCTGGGCAAGCGGGACATCTACAGCGCCACGGTCGGCGGCGTGAAGCTCACCGAGCCCGCCGCGGACCTCGCGATCGCGCTGGCGCTGGCCAGTGCGGCGAGTGACACACCGCTGCCCAAGAATCTTGTGGCGATCGGCGAAGTGGGGCTCGCGGGCGAGGTCAGAAGGGTCACCGGGGTCCAGCGCAGGCTGGCCGAGGCGCATCGCCTGGGCTTCACCCACGCACTGGTTCCTACCGATCCGGGGAAGGTCCCGGCCGGTATGAAGGTCACAGAAGTCGCCAACATGGGCGACGCGCTCAGGGTGCTTCCACGCCGCTCTCGTACACAGGCCCCACAGGAGGACGGCGCACGCCGGTAGACTTTGCCCTGGTCTCGCCCGTCCGTACGAACGGCATGAGGGACATAAGGTCTTTCGCTCGGATCGGACCTGATCCGAACGGGGCGCCCTGAGGGCACCGCAACCTGTGACCGGAGGAGTGCAGTGGCAGCCAGCGACCGGGCAGCATCGCCCGGAAAGTCCGGCCAAAGCACCGGTAACGAGGCGCTGATGCGCGCCTCGTTGACCGCCGTCGCGCCCGGAATGGCCCTGCGGGACGGCCTGGAGCGCATCCTCCGTGGCAACACCGGCGGGCTGATCGTGCTCGGCATGGACAGGACCGTCGAGTCCATGTGCACCGGCGGCTTCGTGCTGGACGTGGAATTCACCGCGACCCGGCTGCGTGAGCTCGCCAAGCTCGACGGGGCGCTGATCCTCGACAAGGACATGACCAAGATCCTGCGGGCCGGCGTCCAGCTGGTCCCGGACGCCTCGATCCCCACCGAGGAGACGGGCACCCGGCACCGCACCGCGGACCGGGTCTCCAAGGCGTGCAACTTCCCGGTGGTCTCGGTCTCGCAGTCGATGCACCTCATCGCGCTGTACGTGGACGGGGAGCGCCGGGTCCTGGAGGAGTCCGCCGCGATCCTCTCCCGCGCCAACCAGGCGCTCGCCACGCTGGAGCGGTACAAGCTCCGGCTCGACGAGGTCGCGGGCACGCTCTCCGCCCTGGAGATCGAGGACCTCGTGACGGTCAGGGACGTGACGGCCGTCGCCCAGCGGCTGGAGATGGTCCGCCGGATCGCGACCGAGATCGCCGAGTACGTGGTGGAGCTCGGGACCGACGGGCGGCTCCTCTCGCTCCAGCTCGACGAGTTGATCGCGGGCGTGGAGCCGGAGCGCGAGCTGGTCGTGCGCGACTACGTGCCGGAGCCGACCGCGAAGCGCTCGCGCACGGTGGCGGAGGCGCTCACCGAGCTGGACGCGCTGTCCCACACCGAGCTGCTCGAACTCCCGGTCGTCGCAAGGGCGCTGGGGTACAGCGGCTCTCCGGAGACGCTCGACTCCGCGGTGTCGCCGCGCGGCTTCCGGCTGCTGGCGAAGGTGCCGCGGCTGCCCGGGGCGATCATCGACCGGCTGGTGGAGCACTTCGGCGGTCTGCAGAAGCTGCTCGCCGCGAGCGTCGACGACCTCCAGACGGTGGACGGCGTCGGCGAGGCACGGGCCCGCAGCGTGCGCGAGGGGCTGTCGCGGCTGGCGGAGTCGTCGATCCTCGAGCGGTACGTCTAGGGCGTGTTTCGAAAGTAGCGCCGTCCGCCCGGAGGGCGGGCCGGGCGGCGTCTGGCGCGTGCGATCGCAAGGCGCCGGGAAGTCCTCGTAGCGGAGCTACTAGGACTTTTCGGCAACGCCGCGAGCAATGGGGTCTCCCCTGCTCGAGCGAAGCCGAGAGCTCGGGGAAGTGCCAGACGCCGCCCGGCAGGCGGGACTTTCGAAACACGCCCTAGCAGCCGGTACGGCCGCCGGGGCAGCCGGGCCTTCAGGCGCCCCGGCCCGCGGCCGTTCGCGGTCGGCCCTTTGCGGTCGGCCCCCGGGGTCAGCCCTTCTCCGTCAGTCCTTCGCGAGGACGAACGAGGCGCGCTGCACGGGCGCCCCCGGGGCCTTCGCCTCAACCAGGTACGTACCGGGGCCCACGGCCCCCGCGGGCGGCGTCGCGCACTTCGGGGCGCTCTTCGCGCGGTCCCACTCCACGGCGTGCTCGACGGACGCCCCCGCCGGCACCTTCAGCAGCACGGCGGCCGCGTTGCGCGGGCAGTCCTTGGAGGACCACACCTCCTCGTCGTCACCGCCGGCTTCCGTGACGGTGAGGACCGCGGACTTCGGGCCGAAGTCGGCCTTGCAGGCGGTGGACGAGGTGTTCGTGGCGATCAGCCGGAACTTCGGCTTCTCGCCGGGTCCGTAACGGAGTTCCGTCTTCAGGCTCAGCCTCAGCGCGGTGGGCGCGCAGTTGGGGAGCGAGGAGCCGGCCGGCACCTGCTGTCCCGTGGTCGTACTGCCGGAACCGCCGCTCGCACCGGAACCGGCCTCCGTGGCAGACCCGTTGCCGGTGCCGGTGCCGCCCCCGTCGTCACCCGTGCCGCCGGTGCCCGGGTCCGAACTTCCGCCGCCGCTCCCGTCGCTGCCGCCGTCGTCGCCCGACTCGTCGCGCCCGCCCGGCTGTTCACTGATCGCCGGGCCGGAACCGGAGGGCCCTGGCGTGATCGAGTCCGTGGGACCGGAGCCAGGTGCCCGCGAGTCGTCGTGATTCCCCTTGGCGCCACCGTTGGTGACGGCCCATACGACCAGCAACGCGAGCAGCGCAATCAGCGTCGCCGCTACCGCCCTCCGTCGCCAGTAGATGGTGGAGGGAAGCGGCCCGATCGGATTACGCAAAGATCCCACGGCGCAAACTGTACGAGAGAACAGCGCCAACTCCCGCCCCACCCGCCGCCACAGGCCTCCAAGTTTTGCGGATCATCATCCTGGGACGCGCCGTTACCTCGCAGCCCTCACCGATCCGGCACTTTCGGTGACAGTCTGCACACATGGAGTGATCGCGCGCGGTGTCCATGGGCCAGTTGCCGCAACGGCTCGCGGGGCGTGCCGCCACTTGCCGGAACACGGGTCGGGCAGGGCGGGGAAAGACGGGGGGCACTATCACTCCAAGGGCTCTTATGCGGGGCGACACCCCCGTGCCCCTGACCCTCGTCTGCACTTCCATGCCAGGATCGACGATGCGATGACTGCCACAACTGCGACACAGACGCCCCCCACCTCCCTCCACACTCCCGTCATCGGGTGGTTCGACCAGCACGCCCGCGATCTGCCCTGGCGCCGCCCCGAAGCGGGCGCCTGGGGTGTGATGGTGAGTGAGTTCATGCTGCAGCAGACCCCCGTCAACCGGGTCCTCCCGGTGTACGAGCAGTGGCTGGCCCACTGGCCGCGACCCGCCGACCTCGCAGCGCAACCGCCCGGCGAGGCGGTCCGCGCCTGGGGCCGGCTCGGCTATCCGCGGCGGGCCCTGCGCCTGCACGGGGCCGCGCAGGCCATAACGGAACGGCACGGCGGCGACGTACCGAGCGAGCACGCCCAGCTGCTCGCCCTGCCCGGGATCGGCGAGTACACGGCAGCCGCCGTGGCCTCGTTCGCCTACCGGCAGCGGCACGCCGTCCTCGACACGAACGTCCGCAGGGTGTTCGCCCGGGCCGCGTCCGGCATCCAGTACCCGCCGAACGCGACCACCGCCGCCGAACGCAAGCTCGCCCGCGCCCTGCTGCCGGACGAGGACGAGCAGGCGGCGCAGTGGGCGGCCGCGACGATGGAGCTCGGCGCCCTCGTCTGCACCGCGAGGAACGAGGACTGCACGCGCTGCCCGATCGCCGGGCAGTGCGCCTGGCGGCTGGCCGGCAAGCCCGCCCACCAGGGGCCGCCGCGCCGCGGCCAGACCTACGCCGGTACGGACCGGCAGGTGCGCGGCAGGCTGCTCGCGGTGTTGCGCGAGGCGGTGAACCCGGTGCCGCAGTCGGCGCTCGACGCGGTGTGGGAGGAGCCGGTGCAGCGGGCCCGCGCGCTGGACGGCCTGGTCTCCGACGGCCTGGTCGAACCGCTGGCGGGCGGCCAGTACCGGCTGCCGCTGACCTGACGGGCCCGTTCCGCTTTCACGGGGGCTTTGTCCCTCCTCCTCCTGCGCTGTTACACAACCGATGGGCAGCCGTGCGTCGGCGTACGGCTGCTCCGCACAGCCTCGTGACAACAGCTCCGTAGCGTCACCGACGTCAGCCCGATGACCAGGCGGCTGGCGGTGGTTCTACGGGGTTTCACGGGGACGGAGGCGGTTGTCATGGCGCAGGGTGAGGTGCTCGGCTTCGAGGAGTACGTACGTACCCGGCAGGACGCGCTGCTGCGCAGCGCACGCCGGCTGGTCCCGGACCCCGTGGACGCGCAGGACCTGCTGCAGACCGCGCTGGCCCGCACCTTCGGCCGCTGGGACGGCATCGCCGACAAGTCCCTGGCCGACGCCTATCTGCGCCGCGTCATGATCAACACCCGCACCGAGTGGTGGCGGGCGCGCAAGCTCGACGAGGTCCCCACCGAGCAGCTTCCCGACGCCAGCGTCGAGGACGGCACCGAGCAGCGCGCCGACCGTGCCCTGCTGATGGACGTCCTGGGCGTCCTCGCTCCCAAGCAGCGCAGCGTGGTCGTACTGCGACACTGGGAGCAGATGAGCACGGAGGAGACGGCCGCGGCGCTCGGCATGTCGGCCGGTACGGTGAAGAGCACCCTGCACCGGGCGCTGGCGCGACTGCGCCAGGAGCTGGAGAGCAGGGAAGCGGCGAGCCGTGCGGAGCGGATCCGTGAGGACGGGCACCGCGGAGCGGAGGTCCGCGTCGCGGCGCCCCGGACCCCGGTGCGGTCGCGGGCACAGGCAGGGGCGCCCCCCGAGGGGCGTCACGACGAGCGGGGGCGGGAGCGGTGCGCGGCCTGACAGGCAGCGGTGAGGGCGGCGGCGGAAGCGGCGGCACAGTCACCGGAGGACCCACGGGGGACGGGGCCGGAGGCAGGCACAGACGCCTGCTGACCGGCTGGGCGGCGAGCAGTACGGCTCTGGCCGGGCTCGCCGTCTTCGGGCTGTTCGCCGCCAGTTGCTCCACCGGCGGCACGGGCACGCGCGACGAGGGACCGGCAGGCACCCAGCCGGTCGCCCAGGTCACGCCGAGCACCACGGCCCTGTCCACGGCGAGGCCGACGCCCCGGGTCGACGCGGTGGGCCTGCTCAAGGCGGATTCCAAGGTGAGCGAGCGGGTCAGGACCGCCCTCAAGCCCTGCACCGGTGACGAGTACCCGGTGGACACCTCGTACGGAACCCTGACCGGCGGCACCTCCGCCGACGTGGTGGTGAACGTGATGACCTGCGGCGACTCGGTCGGTGTGGGCACCTATGTGTACCGGCCGCGACCCGGCGGCACGTACGAGAACGTGTTCACCATCGAACAGCCCGCGGTCTACGGGACCATCGACCGCGGTGATCTGGTGGTGACGACGCAGGTGTACGGGAAGAAGGACGCGGTCGCCTACCCCTCGGGCGAGGAAGTGATCACGTACCACTGGGCGAGCAACCGGTTCAGCGAGCAGGACCGGGTGCACAACGACTTCAACAGAGCCGTCGGAGCCGGAGACGGGGACTTCCCCGAGCCCACCGAACCGACGAAGAACTGAGAGCAGTCCGATGGCCGAGACCCATGTCCTGTTCGTCGAGGACGACGACGTCATCCGCGAGGCCACCCAGCTGGCACTGGAGCGGGACGGCTTCGTGGTCACCGCCATGCCCGACGGGCTCCTCGGCCTCGAAGCGTTCCGGAGAAACCGGCCCGACATCGCGCTGCTCGACGTGATGGTGCCCGGCCTGGACGGGGTGAGCCTCTGCCGGCGCATCCGGGACGAGTCGACGGTCCCGGTGATCATGCTGTCGGCCCGGGCCGACTCGATCGACGTGGTGCTCGGCCTTGAGGCGGGCGCCGACGACTACGTCACGAAGCCGTTCGACGGCGCGGTCCTGGTCGCCAGGATCCGTGCCGTGCTCCGTCGCTTCGGCCATGCCTCGGGGGCCGGGGCGGGCGGCGGCGAGACGGCGGCGGGGCCCGAGGGCGGCGTGCTCGTCTTCGGCGACCTGGAGATCGACACCGAGGGCATGGAGGTCCGCAAGGGCGGCGAGCAGGTGGGTCTGACCCCCACGGAGATGCGGCTGCTGCTGGAGTTCTCGTCCGCCCCCGGCACCGTCCTCTCCCGCGACAAGCTGTTGGAGCGGGTCTGGGACTACGGCTGGGGCGGGGACACCCGGGTCGTGGACGTCCACGTCCAGCGGTTGCGCACGAAGGTCGGCCAGGACCGGATCGAGACGGTCCGCGGCTTCGGCTACAAGCTCAGGGCATGAGGCGCCCGGCCCTGCGGACCGGTGTCCGCTGGAAGATCAGCATCGCGATCGCGTCGGTCGGCGCCCTGATCGCGGTCGCGCTGAGCCTGGTCGTCCACAACGCCGCCAGGGTCTCCATGCTGGAGAACGCGCGCGAGGTCCAGCTGGAGCGGCTGAACTACGCCCAGCTGCTCTACGAGGCGACGAAGACGAAGAAGGCCGACCCCCGCTTCGGCGCGAAGCTCAATGATCCGACGATGCCGAAGAGCCTGCGGCACGAGATCCGGCGCAACCGGCGCGCGACGCATGTCGAGGACGGCGGCGGGGTGCCCGACGTGTGGGCGGCGGTGCCGCTCGCCAACGGCGACGTGCTCTCGCTCCACACCCGGTTCGCCGACCGCTCCACCACGATCATGGGTGATCTCGACCGGGCCCTGATCATCGGTTCCGTCTCGGTGGTCTTCGGCGGCTCCGCGCTGGGGGTCCTGATCGGCGGCCGGCTCTCGCGCCGGCTGCGCAAGGCGGCGGCCGCGGCCGGACGGGTCGCGCAGGGCCATACCGACGTACGGGTCGGGGACGCCGTCGGCGGAGTCGTGCGCGACGAGACCGACGAGCTGGCCGGTGCGGTGGACGCCCTGACGGACGCGCTGAACGAACGGATCGAGGCCGAGCGCCGGGTCACCGCGGACATCGCGCACGAACTGCGCACCCCCGTGACGGGGCTGCTGACCGCTGCCGAGCTGCTGCCGCCGGGCCGCCCCACGGAGCTCGTACGGGACCGGGCGCAGGCGATGCGCACGCTGGTCGAGGACGTGCTGGAGGTGGCCCGGCTGGACAGCGCCTCCGAGCGGGCCGAGCTGCAGCAGGTCGCGCTGGGCGAGTTCGTCAGCCGCCGGGTGGCGCTGCTGGACCCGGAAGTGCGGGTGCAGGTGGTCCACGAGTCGTGGGTCAGCACCGATCCGCGCCGGCTGGAGCGGATCCTGGGCAATCTGCTGGGCAATGCCGCCAAGCACGGGTCCACACCCGTGGAGGTCACGGTCGAGGGCCGGGTGGTGCGGGTCCGCGACCACGGGTCCGGGTTCCCGGCGGCGCTGCTGCGGGAGGGGCCGAGCCGGTTCCGTACCGGATCCACCGACCGGGCCGGGCACGGGCACGGGCTGGGGCTGACGATCGCGGCCGGCCAGGCCCGGGTGCTCGGCGCCCGGCTGACCTTCCGCAACGCGGCCCCCGTGGGTGCGGCCGAGGGCACCGGCGGGGCGATCGCCGTCCTGTGGCTGCCCGAGCACGCGCCCACGGACACCGGCAGCTTCCCCATGCTGGGCGAGCAGCGCGGTCCGGAGCCGAGGGACAGGAAGGCCGCCGGCCGCGGCGCGCACCCCGACCGCTGAGCGGCCGTTCCGGACGGAGAGACGGGAAAGGCCGCGGGGTACGCACCCCGCGGCCTTTCCCGTACCGAGAACTCCTAGACCGCTTCGGCCATCGGGGAAGCCTTCTCCGGTCCGGTGCCCCGCAGCGGGACCTCCTTGACGAACAGCGAGGCCACAACCGCGACCAGCCCGACGGAGGCGCCGACCAGGAAGGCGATGTGGGTGCCGGACGCCACCGCGAACTCGTACGCCTCGCGAACCCGCACCGGCAGCTTCGCCAGGCTCGCCGCGTCCAGCTGGGCGCCGTGCATCGTGGCACCCGCGCCCCCACGAGCGGCCATCTCGTCGCTCACCCGTCCGGTGAACAGCGCGCCCATGATGGCGACACCGAAGGAGCTGCCGAGCGTACGGAACAGGGTGGTGGAGGAGGAGGCGACGCCCATGTCCTTCATCTCGACACTGTTCTGCGCGACGAGCATCGTGATCTGCATCAGGAAGCCCATGCCCGCACCGAGCACCGCCATGTAGATGCCGGAGGTGAACCGGGTGGTGCCCGTGTCCATCGTCGAGAGCAGGAAGAGTCCGGCGACCATCAGGATCGATCCCACGATCGGGAAGATCTTGTACCGGCCGCTGCTGGTGGTGATCCGTCCGGCGACCAGCGAGACGATCATCATCGCCAGGAGCATCGGCAGGAGCAGCAGTCCGGAGTTGGTCGCGGACGCGCCCTGGACGGACTGCTGGAACAGCGGCAGGTAGAGCACCGCGCCGAACATCACGAAGCCCGCCATGAAGCCGACGACGGACATCAGGGTGAAGTTGGCGTTGCGGAAGATGTGCAGCGGGATGATCGGTTCCGCGGCCTTGGTCTCGACGAAGACGAAGCCGGCCAGTGCGGCGACGCCGATCGCGATGAGCTCCATGATGACGGCGGAGTTCCAGTCGTACTCCGAACCGCCCCAGGTGGTCACCAGCACGATCGCGGTGATGCCTACGGTGAGCAGTCCGGCGCCGAGGTAGTCGACCTTCGCCTTGGTGCGCTCCCGCTTGGGCAGGTGCAGCACGATGGTGATCATGGCCAGGGCGACGGCACCCAGCGGCAGGTTGATGTAGAAGCTCCAGCGCCAGCCGAGGTGGTCGGTGATGGTGCCGCCGACCAGCGGTCCGCCGATCATCGCGATCGCCATGACGCCGGCCATCATGCCCTGGTACTTGCCGCGCTCGCGGGGCGGTACGAGGTCACCGATGATCGCCATGACGCCGACCATCAGACCACCGGCGCCCAGGCCCTGGACGGCGCGGAAGCCGATCAGCTGGCCCATGTCCTGGGACATACCGCTGAGGACCGAGCCGATCAGGAAGATCACGATGGACGTGAGGAAGATGCCCTTGCGCCCGTACATGTCGCCGAGCTTGCCCCAGATGGGGGTGGAGGCGGCCGTGGCCAGGGTGTAGGCGGTGACGACCCAGGAGAGGTGCTCCAGCCCGCCGAGGTCACCGACGATGGTCGGCATGGCGGTGCCGACGATCAGGTTGTCGAGCATGGCCAGCAGCATGGCGATCATCAGGGCGAGCACCACCACCCGCACGCTGCGCTGCTGCGGTCCGGGTTTCTCCGCCCGTCCCGCCGGGACGTCCGCCTTCCCGTCCGCTGCCTTCATCAGGTCCGCCATGTTCCCCAACTCCCCAGATCCCCTGCGCACCGGACCTCTTACTTGCCGCCCGGCTAGTTGACTACACTAGGGGAAAATAGCCCCGCAACTAGCCGGGCGTCAAGTAAGTTTTTGGGAGAGCGCCATGAGCAGCACGCCGCAGCCCCGCCGGGGCAACACCCGGCAGCGCATCCAGGACGTCGCTCTGGAGCTCTTCGCCGAGCAGGGGTACGAGAAGACCTCACTGCGGGAGATCGCCGCACAACTCGACGTCACGAAGGCCGCGCTGTACTACCACTTCAAGACCAAGGAAGACATCCTGGTCAGCATCTTCGAGGACCTCAACCGTCCGGTCGAGGAACTGATCACCTGGGGCGAGACGCAGCCGCGCACCCTGGAGACGAAGAAGGAGATCCTCAGCCGCTACAGCGAGGCACTGGCCGGCGCCGCCCCGCTCTTCCGCTTCATGCAGGAGAACCAGGCGACCGTGCGCGACCTGAGCATCGGCGTGACGATCAAGGACCGGGTCCTGGCACTCGTGGACCTGATCAAGGATCCCGACGCACCGCTCACCGACCAGGTGCGGTGCTTCAGCGCGCTCTTCACCCTGCACGCCGGCATGCTCGCGCTGAAAGACGTCGACGGCGACCCCGAGGACAAGCGGAAGGCCGCCCTCGAAGTCGCCGTCGAACTGGTCACCCGGGCACACGGCCCGGGCTGCGCCCAGTAGCGGGGTGGTGTCGCGGTCGGATCAGACCGAGATGCCGTGGTGGTGCAGGAAGTTCACCGGGTTGACCGCCGAACCGTAGTTCGCGGTGGTCCGGATCTCGAAGTGCAGGTGCGGGCCGCTGGAGTTTCCGGTGTTGCCGGAGAGGGCGATCTTCTCGCCCTTCTTCACGTGCTCGCCGATGTGCACCTGGATCTTCGAGAGGTGCGCGTACTGCGAGTACGTACCGTTGCTGTGCTTGATCACGATGGCATTGCCGTACGCGGGGCCGTCGCCGCCGCCGTTCGGGCCGGCCTTCACGATGGTGCCGGTGTGCGCGGCCTGGACCTTGGTGCCGATCGGCACGGCGAAGTCCTGGCCGGAGTGCTTGTGCGCCCAGCGGGCTCCGTCGTTGCCGAAGGTCGCGCTCAGCTCGTAGTGGTCGACCGGGGTCTCCCAGGCGAGCTTCGCGGCCTTCTTGGCAGCGGCCGTCTTCTTGGCGGCCGCCTCCTTCTTCGCCTCGGCGGCCTTCTTCTTGGACGCCTCGGCCTTCTTCGCCGCGGCGTGCTCGGCCGCCTTGCCCTGCGCGGCCGCCTGCTGGGCGACCGAGTCGGCGGTGGTCGTGACCGCCAGGCTCGCGGCGTTGGTGGTGCCCGCCGTGCCGGCCGCGAACGCAGCGCCCGCACCGAGAACCATCGACGTCCCCAGGCCGGCTGCGACCACGGCGCCACGCACACGGGAAGCGGACGGGCGGCGGGTCTGGAACGTAACGCGCTTCGACATAAGCAGAGAACCTCCGGGATGACTGGACCCGGCGGCGTGCCGGGCTGGCCATACCTTGGTAACCCGCACCCCCGGATGCACTCAAACCCCCCATCTACGAGGAAAAGCCGTAGTGGGAGGCTCGGGAATTCGTCGGCACGGGTCCCGCTCCGCACCCGCCGACCGTTGCCGAAAGTCTTCGCCGAAGCGGGTTTAACCCCAGTTCCAAACCGTCCATACCGGACATGGGCCCGCCATCCGGGCAGTTCCCCCCAAACGCCCGAACACCCTGTCGGACACCGGGCCGAAGGTCCCGGCCGCGATCACGGCCGGGGCCCCTAAGGTGCCTAGTAGGCCCGAATCGGGCTGTGCGCCTTGTCACCGGCGGTGGGACCAAGGACTGTCCGTTTCGGGACCTTCGGCCCGCGGTGACGGTGCTACCCCAGGGGCAGCGCCGTCACCTTCTTCGCGTGCAGGGCCACGAGCTGCTTGCCGCCCCCCGCCAGGTACCACCGCTGGAGGTCGCCGCTGCCGTCGTTGTACGTCCAGTGCAGCTTCCCGCTGCCGGCGTCGTAGGCGTGGATGCCGCCGTCCTTGTCGAACTCCGTCGCCCCGTAGAGGACGTCCCCCACCTTCGCGAACTGCCAGGGGGCGGCAACGTCCAGGCTCCCCTTGTCGTGCCAGTGCGCCTTCCCGGTGGCGGGGTCGGCCGCCCAGAGGCCGTGCGCGCTGTCGGAGACGTACAGGACTCCGTCCAGGACCGCCGGGTCGTTGAACCGGCTGAACTCCTCGGTCTTGAATGACCAGCGCTCCTTGCCGTCCGCCAGGTCGTAGGCACGCATCCACTGCCCGTTGGCGAGGATGGCGAGGCCGTCGTGAACCTCGAAACCGCGGTTGTTGGACCGGCCGATCTTCTTCGTCCAGACCTGGTGCCCGGTCGCGGTGTCGCGCACCGTGAGGTTCTCCCGGAAGTCCGTGTAGACGAGACGGTTGCCGGCCACCCGCGCGGTGAGGCCGTTCTCGTCCGTCCCCTTGTCACGCTTCTCGCGCCAGACGACCTTGCCCGAGGTGGTGTCGATCGCGGCGATCACGTTCTCCGGCGTCCTGAACTCCTTGTCCAGGATTCCGGCGACGACATAGACATGGTCCCCGTCCGCGGCGATGGGGCGGGGCTGGGAGTACTGGTCCCCCATCCGGCTGCGCCAGGTGTCCTTGCCCGTGGCGGGGTCCAGGCCGACGATGTTCCCGTCGTAGCGGGCGCTCCTGAGGTAGAGCGTCCCGCCGCCGATCAGCATGTTGGCGCCCGGGGTGGTGACCTCCGCGCGGGACCAGATCTCCTTGCCGGTGGATATGTCGCGGGCCACCAGCGGGTCACCCGAGACGAGCAGGACGTTGCCGACGACCGCCATCGCGGAGATCCACGCCAGTCCGTCGAACGTGGTGGCGTGCTGCCAGGCGGGCTTCGGCGTGGAACCCGGCGCCGGGGTGCCGGTCCCCCTCGGCACATCCGGTCCCCCGGCGGGCGGCTCGTCCTTCGGTCCGCAGGCCGATGCCCCGGCCCCCAGCAGCACCAGCCCGGCTCCTGCCAGCTTCATCATCCGTCTGCGTGACACGTCGCTACTGCGCATGGCCTGCCCCATCCCCGTCGCCTGTTCGTCCGCACCCCGGACCAAGCGCCCGGAGCCGGGCCAGACTAACCAGCGGGTTTACGCCCGTACGACGAGCTGACACGACCGGGACAGCTCTGTGACGCGCCCGTCACTGTGTACGCAACAGCAAAGAGGCGGCCCCGGACCGGTGTGAACCGGTACGGGGCCGCCCCTTCGGACGCTCGGACGCCAGGGCCTCTAGAGGCCGTGGGTGCCTGTCACGCTTCCTTCGTCATGTTCGGGCCGGCGCCGCCTGCCGCCTGCTCGATCGGGGGGACGTCGGGCAGAGCCGACTTCTCCTCGCCGCGGAAGGTGAACTTCTGCTCCTCACCCTCGCCCTCGGTGCCGACGACCACGATGTGACCGGGGCGCAGCTCGCCGAAGAGGATCTTCTCGGAGAGGATGTCCTCGATCTCGCGCTGGATCGTCCGGCGCAGCGGCCGGGCGCCCATCACGGGGTCGTAGCCCTTCTTCGCCAGGAGCGACTTCGCTTCCGCGCTGAGCTCGATGCCCATGTCGCGGTCCCGCAGACGCTCGTCCACCTTGGCGAGCATGAGGTCGACGATCTGGATGATGTCTTCCTCGGTGAGCTGGTGGAAGACGACCGTGTCGTCGACACGGTTGAGGAACTCGGGCCGGAAGTGCTGCTTGAGCTCTTCGTTGACCTTCGTCTTCATCCGCTCGTAGTTCGTCTTGACGTCGCCCTGGGCCGCGAAGCCCAGGTTGAAGCCCTTGGAGATGTCCCGGGTCCCGAGGTTGGTCGTCATGATGATGACCGTGTTCTTGAAGTCCACGACCCGGCCCTGGGAGTCGGTCAGGCGACCGTCCTCCAGGATCTGGAGCAGGGAGTTGAAGATGTCGGGGTGGGCCTTCTCGACCTCGTCGAACAGGACGACGGAGAACGGCTTGCGGCGCACCTTCTCGGTGAGCTGGCCGCCCTCCTCGTACCCCACGTAGCCGGGGGGCGAGCCGAAGAGGCGGGAAACCGTGTGCTTCTCGCTGAACTCCGACATGTCGAGGGCGATCAGCGCGTCCTCGTCACCGAAGAGGAACTCGGCGAGCGTCTTGGACAGCTCGGTCTTACCGACACCGGACGGACCGGCGAAGATGAACGAGCCACCCGGACGCTTCGGGTCCTTCAGACCGGCTCGCGTACGGCGGATCGCCTGCGAGAGGGCCTTGATGGCGTCCTTCTGCCCGATGACGCGCTTGTGGAGCTCGTCCTCCATGCGCAGCAGACGGGAGGACTCCTCCTCCGTCAGCTTGAAGACCGGGATGCCGGTGGCGGTGGCGAGGACCTCGGCGATGAGCTCGCCGTCGACCTCGGCCACGACGTCCATGTCGCCGGCCTTCCACTCCTTCTCGCGCTTGGCCTTCGCCGCCAGCAGCTGCTTCTCCTTGTCACGGAGAGACGCCGCCTTCTCGAAGTCCTGGGAGTCGATGGCCGACTCCTTGTCGCGGCGCACGCCCGCGATCTTCTCGTCGAACTCGCGGAGGTCCGGCGGCGCGGTCATCCGGCGGATGCGCATCCGGGAACCGGCCTCGTCGATCAGGTCGATCGCCTTGTCCGGCAGGAAGCGGTCCGAGATGTACCGGTCGGCCAGCGTCGCGGCCTGGACCAGCGCCTCGTCCGTGATGGACACGCGGTGGTGGGCCTCGTAGCGGTCGCGCAGACCCTTGAGGATCTCGATGGTGTGCGGCAGCGACGGCTCCGCGACCTGGATGGGCTGGAAGCGGCGCTCGAGAGCGGCGTCCTTCTCCAGGTGCTTGCGGTACTCGTCGAGCGTGGTGGCACCGATGGTCTGGAGCTCGCCTCGCGCCAGCATGGGCTTGAGGATGCTCGCCGCGTCGATCGCGCCCTCGGCGGCGCCCGCACCCACGAGGGTGTGGAGCTCGTCGATGAACAGGATGATGTCGCCGCGGGTGCGGATCTCCTTGAGGACCTTCTTCAAGCGCTCCTCGAAGTCACCGCGGTAGCGGGAACCGGCGACCAGCGCACCGAGGTCGAGGGTGTAGAGGTGCTTGTCCTTGAGGGTCTCGGGCACCTCGCCCTTGACGATGGCCTGGGCCAGGCCCTCGACGACCGCCGTCTTGCCGACGCCGGGCTCGCCGATGAGGACCGGGTTGTTCTTCGTACGGCGGGACAGCACCTGCATGACCCGCTCGATCTCCTTCTCGCGCCCGATGACCGGGTCGAGCTTGGATTCACGAGCGGCCTGGGTGAGGTTCCGGCCGAACTGGTCGAGCACCAGCGACGTGGAGGGCGTGCCCTCCGCGGGGCCGCCCGCTGTGGCCGCCTCCTTGCCGCCCGAGTAGCCGGACAGCAGCTGGATGACCTGCTGGCGCACCCGGTTGAGGTCGGCGCCCAGCTTCACGAGGACCTGGGCGGCGACGCCCTCGCCCTCGCGGATCAGGCCGAGCAGGATGTGCTCGGTGCCGATGTAGTTGTGGCCGAGCTGAAGGGCCTCGCGGAGCGACAGCTCCAGGACCTTCTTGGCTCGGGGCGTGAAGGGGATGTGCCCGGACGGAGCCTGCTGGCCCTGCCCGATGATCTCCTCCACCTGCTGGCGGACCGCCTCGAGCGAAATCCCGAGGCTCTCCAGGGCCTTAGCGGCGACACCCTCACCCTCGTGGATCAGGCCCAGGAGGATGTGCTCGGTGCCGATGTAGTTGTGGTTGAGCATCCGGGCTTCTTCCTGAGCCAGGACGACAACCCGCCGCGCGCGGTCGGTGAACCTCTCGAACATCGTTAATCGCTCCTCAGAGCGGTCAGGCAGTAAGGGGTCGGTCCCCTCCCTGTCCTTCCGCAGCTTAGTCCCGCAAGCGGGGACCGCTCATTTCAAGTGCCGACACCCGGCCCTGCTTCCCGGGGGATCTCCTGCCCCGAACGCCGACAACTGCTCCAACCCGATGGTGCGAGACGATGTTCCCGCAGGCCAGGCAGATACCCCTATCGCCAGTACGCCGATGGCGAACGTGAGACGTCCGTGGCTTGCGTGTCGCCCCTCCCCACTAGGGATGTCTTACCCGCAATTACAGACAGTCCATGCGGCGTACGCGGGTTCCCTCCGCTACGGGCGAACATCTTCGTACTCCCGAATGCGCCCGTACGCCCCCAACCCGGACACACTATGCGTTCGATCAAGGACTCTGCGTAACCCTTGGCGCGACTCGGGAGTTCTTCCGGCATGACCCTCACCGTCCCGCCTCCCCGCACCGCGCTCCCCGCAGAGCGGGAGAGCCGCGCCGATGGCGCGTCACGCGGAACGTGTGCCCGGTGGTACGAGCAGGAGCTCGGCTGGGCGACCGCCGGCAGCGCGCCGGTGCGGCTGATGACCGGGCTGCGGTTCGACGCGCTCGTCGTCCCCGCCGCCGCCGGGCACGCGGTGCTGCGAAGGGTGGGCCCGACCGGTCCGGTGGCACTGTCGGGCCGGCGGATGAGCCTGCTGGTGGCGCCGGGGAGCGCGGACGAACTGCCCGGGCTGCTCGACTGGCTGGAGTGGGGCGGGGTCGCCCTCGCACTGACCGCTCTCGGCGTGGGCGGACGGATCACCGCACCGCCGCCGCCGGGCCGGCCGGGTACGCCGGGGGCCGCCGTGTGGCTGCGGCCCCCCTGCCCACCGCACGAGCAGGAGGGGGGACCGGTGCTCCCGGCCCTGTCCGGCTTCGGGAGCAGGGGTGGGGGTGCTCCCGATCTCATCCGGCTCGTGGACGCCGTGGCGACGGAATGCCACCGGGCCCGCCTGACGCGCGCCCGGACGGAGATGTCACCCGGAGAAACGGCTGCTCAGCCGTTGGCCTTCTCGTAAGCCTCACGGATCTCCGCGGGAACGCGGCCGCGGTCATTCACATTGTGGCCGTTCTCGCGCGCCCACTTACGGATCTCGGCGGTGTCCTTGTTGCCGCCGGGAACGGCACGGCCCTTGCCGCGACCGGACGCCGCACGGCCACCGGTGCGCCGGCCGCTCTTCGCGTACGGCTCGAGAAGGGACCGGAGCTTGTCCGCGTTGCTCGTGGTGAGGTCAATCTCGTACGTCTTGCCATCGAGAGCGAACGTCACGGTCTCGTCGGCCTCGCCACCGTCGAGGTCGTCAACAAGAAGGACCTGAACCTTCTGTGCCACCGGGATTTCCTTTCATCGAAAATGGAGTACGCGGAAAGGAAACCGCTTTTCACCGGAAAACACAAACCCCCGGGAGAGGTTCAGGAGCGCAAGAAGACGGGAAACGTGCGCGATTCGGACATAGGGATCGCTCTTCTTCCGACGGTCACAGGTGCAGAAGCATCCGGCTGTTGCCCAAGGTGTTCGGCTTCACTCGTTCGAGACCGAGGAACTCCGCGACACCCTCGTCATAGGAACGCAGTAGCTCGCTGTAGACATCTCCGTCGACCGGCGTCTCTCCGATCTCCACGAAGCCGTGCTTCGCGAAGAAGTCGACTTCGAAGGTGAGACAGAAAACCCGTCGCACACCCAGCCAGCGGGCGGTCTGCAACAACTTGTCCAGTACTTGATGTCCGACTCCGGCACCCTTGATGCTGTGATCGACCGCGAGAGTACGCACTTCGGCCAGGTCTTCCCACATCACGTGCAGAGCGCCGCAGCCGATGACCCGCGCGTCCTCGTCGCGTTCGGCGATCCAGAACTCCTGGATGTCCTCGTAAAGCGTGACCGTCGCTTTGTCGAGCAGGATGCCTTCTCGCACGTAGCCGTCGAGGAGACGACGGACCGAGGCCACATCGCTCGTCCTCGCACGGCGGACGGTGATGGCCACGTTTATAACCGACGGATCGGTCTGGAAATCTGTATGCGGAAGCTCTGAGGACATACCCCGACGCTATCGCCCGGCGTCCGGCTCCGCGTCATCGGCTGCTTCGGCGGCTTCACCGGATCCGTCCCGCGCGGCTTCACCGGCACCTTCGCCCGCGGCTTCCGGGGCAGCTTCGGCAACCGGCTGGACGGCACCCTCGGGAAGTGTGGGCAGAACGATCCGCATGGCGTCCCGGAGGGCTTCGTGCTGCTCGGCCGACATCATCCCGAAGAACGCGACCAGCGCGGCGGCGGGGTTGTCGCTCTTCGACCAGGCTTCGTTCATCAGTGCGGCCGAGTACGCGGCACGGGTGGAGACCGCCGTATATCGATATGCGCGGCCGTCCACTTCCCGGCGTACCCAGCCCTTCTGATGGAGATTGTCCATAACCGTCATGACGGTCGTGTAGGCGATGGACCGCTCCTGCTGAAGGTCTTCAAGGACTTCCCGTACGGTTACCGGTCGGTTCCATTGCCAGACCCGCGTCATCACGGCGTCTTCCAGCTCTCCCAATTGGCGGGGCACAGCGACACCATAGTGCTAAATGTCTGGAATGACCGGTTATTTACGCGACAAAAGGGCGCACGGCTCTCGGGAGCCGTACGCCCTTCGTACGTGTGGTGCGCGGGAGCGGGAGGTCAGACCCCGTCGGTGCGCGGCGTCCGCGGGGCCGCTTCCGCGCGGCTGATCGCGGCATCCACGGCCGCGTCCTCCTTGGCCTTGTTCGGCCCGCCCTGGCTCTTGACGATCGTCACGACCAGGCCGATGAAGAAGGCGGCCATCACCACGGGGGGCACAAGCGCGGATACGTAGTCCATGCCGTCCAGAGTAGCGAGCCGGTCCGTGCCCGGTGAAAGGACCTACCCCGCGGCGCGTTGCTGCGGTGGCGGGACCGGGCGGCGGCGCGGCGGGAAGACCTCGGAGGGCTTCGGCGCCGGGCGTTCGGACGGCGGGGCCGGGCGGGCCGGGGCCGCCGGGGCCGCCGGGGCCTTCGGCTTCTCGGGCTCCGCGGCACGGCCACCGGGCAGCGCGAGCAGCCGGCTGCGCGGCGCGGGTGCCGTCGCGGACACCGCGCGTCCGGCGAGGCGGGCCCGCACCGAACGCTCGGCGAGCACCTGACAGCGCTCCAGGAGCGCCGCGGCGACCGGTCCGCCGCGAAGGGCGCGCAGGGCGGCGAGATCCTCGGGGCGGGGGTCGTACCCGGCGGCCAGGGCGTCCTGGAGGCGCTCCAGATATCCGCTGAGGGAGCCGGGGAGGGCGTTGCGGTAGCGGACGAGGTCGGCGAGGAGGAAGGCGCGCAGCCGTCCGGCCTCACCGACCGCCTCGTCGACGGCGCCCGCTAGCCGCAGGCAGTCCTGGACGTCCTCGTCGGGCAGGGGCGCGGGGTGGAGGGCGATGGCGAGGGCACGGCGGAGCACTCGCAGCTCGTCCGCGCTGAACGCCATACCGCCGCGTGATCCGTAGGGCGTGGGCATAGCGCGACAATACGTGCTAAATGGACAAAATCCGTTTAACTGGCCGTCGGCGGCGCGGCGGCTCCGGGGAGGCGCCGCGCGGCCGAACCGCCGGTCAGGGGCGCATCACGCCGGGCCCTCTAAAGACGCGACACGTTGCGCTCGTACACCAGGCGCAGTCCGATGAGCGTGAGCCAGGGCTCGTGCTCGTCGATGACGGAGGACTCGCCCAACACCATCGGAGCAAGGCCGCCCGTCGCGATGACCGTGACGTCGTCGGGGTCGGCGGCCAGCTCCTTCTTCATGCGTCCGACGACACCGTCGACCTGGCCGGCGAACCCGTAGATGATGCCCGCCTGCATGGCCTCGACGGTGTTCTTCCCGATCACGCTGCGCGGCCGGGCCAGCTCGATCTTGCGCAGCTGGGCACCCTTGACTCCGAGCGCCTCGACCGAGATCTCGATACCGGGCGAGATGACGCCGCCGGTGTACTCGCCCCGGGCGGAGACCGCGTCGAAGGTGGTGGCCGTGCCGAAGTCGACGACGATCGCCGGACCGCCGTACAGGTCGACGGCGGCGACCGCGTTGATGATGCGGTCCGCGCCGACCTCCTTCGGGTTGTCCATCAGGATCGGCACCCCGGTCTTGATGCCCGGCTCGACGAGGACGGCGGGGACGTCGCCGTAGTAGCGGCGGGTCACCTCGCGCAGCTCGTGCAGCACGGCCGGGACGGTGGAGCAGATCGCGATGCCCTCGATGCCGTCGCCCAGCTCCATGCCCAGCAGCGGGTGCATGCCCATCAGGCCCTGGAGCAGCACCGCGAGCTCGTCCGCGGTGCGGCGGGCATCGGTGGAGATGCGCCAGTGCTCGACGATCTCCTCCCCGTCGAACAGTCCGAGGACCGTGTGGGTGTTGCCGACGTCGATGGTGAGCAGCATCAGGCGCCGGCCCCGTCGGTGTCGCGGAAGTCCAGGCCGATGTCGAGGATCGGCGAGGAGTGGGTCAGCGCGCCGACGGCCAGGTAGTCCACACCGGCGTCCGCGTAGGCGCGGGCGGAGTCGAGGGACAGCCGGCCCGAGGACTCCAGGACCGCGCGGCCGCCGACGAGCTCGACGGCCTCGGCCGTCTGCGACGGGGTGAAGTTGTCCAGCAGGATCAGGTCGGCGCCGGCGTCCAGGACCTCGGTGACCTGCTGCATCGTGTCGACCTCGACCTCGATCGCGAGGTCCGGGAACTCGTCCCTGACCCGCTTGAACGCCTCGGCGACCCCGCCCGCCGCGATCACGTGGTTGTCCTTGACCAGTGCGGCGTCGGACAGCGACATGCGGTGGTTGACGCCGCCGCCGCAGCGCACCGCGTACTTCTCCAGGGCCCGCAGGCCCGGAGTCGTCTTGCGGGTGTCACGGACCTTGGCCTTCGTGCCCTCCAGCACGTCGGCCCAGGCGCGGGTGGCGGTGGCGATACCGGAGAGCCGGCAGAGCAGGTTGAGCGCGCTGCGCTCGCCGGTCAGCAGGTCGCGGGTGCGGGTGGTGACGGTCAGCAGCTTCTGTCCGGCGACGACGCGGTCGCCGTCCTCGACGTGCCGCTCGACCTCGAACTCGTCCGTACTGACGATGGAGAGCACGGCCTCGGCAACCCGCAGACCGGCCACGACGCCGGCCTCACGGGCGGTGAAGTCGCCGGTGGTCACCGCGTCCTCGGAGACGGTGGCGACGGTGGTGACGTCCACCCCGCCGTCGAGGTCCTCCTCGATGGCGACGTGCGCGACGTCCTCGACGGTGACGGGGTCCAGGCCCGCGTCGGCGAGGAGCTGGGCGAGCGCGGGGTCCAGGCCGCACTCCAGGGCGTCCAGGTCGTAGCCGTCCTCCCCGCCGCAGCCGCAACCGTCACCGCAGCCGCCCGCGGCGGGTGCGGGCGCGCCGATCTGGATCAGCGGTACGTCCACGGGTGTGGGGCGCGGATTCTCTTCGGGCGTGCTCACGGTTACGGCTCCTCGGGAGTGGGGTGGGTGGTGCCTGTTGCTGCGCAGTCTGCTGCCCCGGACGGTTGTACGGGCCCGAACGCCTCGGTATCCGTCCGACGGAGGACGAGCTGCCGGTCGGGGGTGAGGTGGACGACGAGGTGGTGGCGCCAGTTCTCGTCGTCGCGCTCGGGCCGGTCCTCGCGCCAGTGGCAGCCGCGGGTCTCCTCGCGCTGCCGGGCGGCGGCGACCAGGACCCGGGAGACCAGGAGCAGGTTGGTGACCTCCCAGGCCTCGACCCCGGGCACCGCGTCCTTCGGCTCGGCGGCCCCGGCCTTCAGGAACGCGCTGCGGTGCAGGTCCTCCAGCTCCTCGGCGGCCCTGGCGAGGCTGTCGGCGGAACGCACGACGCCGGCGCCGCGGGTCATGATGCGCTGGATCGTGCTCCGGGCCTCGGGAGGCAGCAGCGGGGAGGGCGCGGGGTGGCCGGCGACGGTGGCGGCGGCGGACCGGGGCCGGTCGGCGACGATGTCGGCCGCGATGCGCTCGGCGAAGACGAGGCCTTCCAGGAGCGAGTTGGACGCCAGCCGGTTCGCGCCGTGCACCCCGGTGCAGGCGACCTCGCCGCAGGCGTAGAGACCGGGCACGGTCGTACGTCCCCGCAGGTCGGTGCGGACGCCGCCGGAGGCGTGGTGCGCGGCCGGGGCGATCGGGATCGGCTCGGTGACCGGATCGATGCCATGGGTCCGGCAGGCCGCCAGGATGGTGGGGAAGTGCTGCTCCCACATCTCGGCGCCGAAGTGGCGGGCGTCGAGGTACATGTGCTCGGTGCCGTGCAGCTGCATCTGGCGGGTGATGGCCTTGGCGACGATGTCGCGCGGGGCGAGCTCGGCCAGCTCGTGCTGCCCGAGCATGAAGCGAGTGCCGTGTGCGTCGACGAGATGGGCGCCCTCACCCCGTACCGCTTCCGAGACGAGCGGCTGCTGGCCCTCGGCACCGGCGCCGAGGAAGAGGACCGTGGGGTGGAACTGGACGAATTCGAGGTCCGAGACCTCCGCGCCCGCCCGCAGCGCGAGTGCCACGCCGTCGCCGGTGGCGACCGGCGGGTTGGTGGTGGCGGAGAAGACCTGGCCCATGCCGCCGGTGGCGAGGATGACCGCGGGGGCGTTGACCGCGCCGACCCCGTCGTGCTGGCCCTCGCCCATGACGTGCAGGGTGACGCCCGCGGTACGGCCTTCGGCGTCGGTGAGCAGGTCGAGCACGAGGGCGTTCTCGACGGTGTGCAGGGCGGCTTCGCGGACCGCTTCGACCAGGGCGCGGGAGATCTCCGCGCCCGTCGCGTCGCCGCCCGCGTGGGCGATGCGGCGGCGGTGGTGGCCGCCCTCGCGGCCCAGCGCGATGGTGCCGTCGTCCGCGGTGTCGAACTGGGCGCCCGTACCGATCAGCCGGCGTACGGCGTCGGGGCCCTCGGTGACGAGGGTGCGGACCGCCGCCTCGTCGCACAGGCCGGCGCCAGCGACGAGGGTGTCGTCCAGGTGCTGTTCCGGGGTGTCGCCCTCTCCCAGGGCGGCGGCGACGCCGCCCTGGGCCCAGCGGGTGGAGCCGTCGTCGAGGCGGGCCTTGGTGACGACGACGGTGGCGAGGCCCGCGGCGGCGCAGCGCAGCGCGGTGGTGAGCCCGGCCACGCCGGAGCCGACGACCACGACATCGGCGTCGATGGACCAGCCGGGGGCGGGGGCGGTCAGCCGTATTCCGGTCACGCGATGGCTCCGAAGGTCAGCGGGATGTTGTCGATGAGGCGGGTGGTGCCCACGCGGGCGGCGATGGCGAGGATCGCGTCGCCCGCGGTGCGGTCGTCGGGGATCTCGGTGAAGTCCGCCGGGTCCACGAGCGCCACGTAGTCGAGGGCGAGCGGGGGCTGCTCGGCCGCCGCGTCGTCCAGGACCGCGCGGGCCGCCGCGCGGACGGCCGCGGGGCCGCCGTCCGGCCGGGCCCGGGCGACCGCCTGGGCGTCGGCCGCCAGCCTGGCCTCGCCGAGCCGGGTGAGTCCGGCGGCCCGGTCCTCGGTCGCGCCCGTCGTCTGCGCGCGGGCGTGCAGCGCCTGCTGGGCGGCGAGCCGGTCACGGGCGGCGAACAGGGCCCGGGACAGGGCGAGCGCGGTGTGGCGCTCGTACGCGTCGAGGAAGCGGTTGCGGCTGGAGAGCGCCAGTCCGTCGGCCTCCCGGGCCGTCTCCACGCCCACGATCTCCACCGGGAAGTTCAGATCGCGCACCATGCGCCGGATCAGCGCCAGCTGCTGGGCGTCCTTCTGTCCGAAGAACGCGACATCGGGGCGGGTGAGGTGGAGCAGCTTGGCGACGACGGTGAGCATGCCGTCGAAGTGCCCGGGGCGCGAGGCGCCTTCCAGGCGCTCGCCCATCGGGCCCGCGGAGATCCGGACCTGGGGTTCGCCGCCGGGGTAGACCTCGTCGACGGACGGAGCGAAGACCACATCGGCGCCGGCCGCGCCGGCCACCGCGAGATCGGCGTCCAGGGTGCGCGGGTAGCGGTCGAGATCGGCGCTCTCGCCGAACTGGAGCGGGTTGACGAAGACGGTGACGACGACCTGGCCGGCCGCTCCCACAACCGCACGTGCGGTTTGGATCAGGGAGGCGTGGCCCTCGTGCAGGGCGCCCATCGTCATGACGACGGCGCGCTCGGCCCGGTCGCCCTCGGGGGCGTACCCCGCCAGTTCGGCGGCGGTACGGAGCAGAGTGGCGGCGGATGCGGTCATCGGGACTCCTCCGGTCCGGCACCGGCGCTGCCGGGGGCGCCCGAGCCGTCGGCCAGGACGTCGAGCAGGTCCTCGGCGAGCTCCGGCTTGAGCATGCCGTGGGCGAGGGCGCGGTCGGCGGTGGCGCGGGCCATCGCGACGTAACCGGCCACCGTCTGCGGGGCGTGGGTGCGCAGCTCACCGATGTGCGCGGCGACCGTGCCCGCGTCGCCGCGGGCGACCGGGCCGGTCAGGGCGGCGTCACCGGAGCGCAGGGCGTTGTCCAGGGCGGCGCCGAGCAGCGGGCCGAGCATCCGGTCGGGGGCGGCGACCCCCGCGGTGCGCAGCAGTTCCATCGACTGGGCGACCAGGGTGACCAGGTGATTCGCGCCGAGGGCGAGAGCCGCGTGGTAGAGCGGGCGGGACTCCTCGGCGATCCACTCGGGTTCGCCGCCCATCTCGATGACCAGCGCCTCGGCGGCGAGCCGCAGCTGCTCGGGGGCGGTGACCCCGAAGGAGCAGCCGGCCAGGCGCTGGACGTCCACGGAGGTGCCGGTGAACGTCATCGCGGGGTGCAGGGCCAGCGGCAGGGCGCCGGCCCGCAGCGCGGGATCCAGCACCCTCGTCCCGTACCGCCCCGAGGTGTGGACGATCAGCTGGCCGGGGCGGACCGCCCCGGTCTCGGCGAGGCCCTCGACGAGACCCGGCAGGGCGTCGTCGGGCACCGTCAGCAGGACCAGCTCCGCGCGCGCGAGGACCTCGGCGGGCGGGACCAGCGGGATGTCGGGAAGCAGGGTGGCGGCTCGGCGCACCGAGGCGTCGGAGACGCCCGACACGGCGACCGGGCGGTGCCCGGCGAGTGCCAGGGACGCGGCGAGGGCGGGGCCGACGCGGCCCGCGCCGACGACGCCGACGGTGAGCCGGGCGGGGCGGTCCCTCGCGTCGAGGGGCTCCTTGGGGGCTGTTGCGTTCACGCGGCAGTGGCCTTCCGTTCCAGTCCGCGGGGGGTACCGGACGATTTCTCTGCATGCTACGCCAGCGCCTCGCCCGCACCCCGGACTGTCCACAGGCTGTGGATACTCCCGGCCGCGGCAGCACCGGCGGACCGGGGGCGTCCATATCCTGTGGGCAGGGGCTGTGTTCTGCGTGATGATCGTCCCATGGCAGACACACACGAGCAGGTGCACGACGAGGCGCCGGACGTACCGGAGACCTCTCCCGCATACGGGGACGAGGAGGCCGATCCGCAGCGGCTGCGCCGCATATCCGCGTGGCGGCAGGCCGAGCGGATCCTGTCCTGGGTCCCGATGGACCGCTCGCTCGGCGAGCAGCTGGCCTCGCTGGCCGCCGACGCGGGCACGGTCACCGATCTCGGCCGGCAGGCGGACATCTACGGTGACGGCGTCGTCGCCGAGCTGGAGCAGCGGATCGCCGGGGCGCTCGGTATGGAGGCCGCCGCGTTCTTCCCGACCGGGACAATGGCACAGCAGGTCGCGCTGCGGTGCTGGGCGGGGCGCACCGGCAACTCCACGGTGGCGCTGCACCCCCTCGCCCACCCGGAACTGCACGAGGGCGGAGCGCTGGGGACGGTGAGCGGGCTGCGTACCGTCCACCCGACGTCCGAGCCGCGGCTGCCCACCGCGGACGAGATCCGCGACTTCGCGGAGCCCTTCGGCACCCTGATGCTGGAGCTGCCGCTGCGCGACGCCGGCTTCGTCCTGCCCACGTGGGAGGAGCTGGAGGCGGTGGTCGCGGCGGCCCGGGAACGCGATGCGGTCGTCCACTTCGACGGGGCACGGCTGTGGGAGTGCACGTCTCGCTTCGGGCGCGAACTGCCGGAGATCGCGGCGCTCGCCGACAGCGTGTACGTGTCGTTCTACAAGACCCTCGGCGGACTCTCCGGGGCCGCGCTCGCCGGTTCCGCCTCGCTGGTCGAGGAGGCCCGCACCTGGCGCCACCGGTACGGCGGCCAGGTCTTCCAGCAGTTCCCCGCGGCGCTCTCCGCCCTGATCGGCCTGGACCGGCAGCTGCCGAAGCTGCCGTCGTACGTGGCGCAGGCGAAGGTGGTCGCCGCGGCGCTGGCCGAGGCGTTCGCGGAGGCCGGTGCCGGGTGGTACCGGGTGCATCCGCAGCCGCCGCACACGCACCAGTTCCAGGTGTGGCTCCCCTACCCGCCGGACGTCCTGTCGGAGGCGGCGGTGCGGCAGGCGGAGGAGACGGGCGTGGCGCTCTTCCGCAGGTGGTACCCGGCACCGCCCGCCGGTCCGCCCGGGGTCTCCTTCACCGAGGTCACCGTGACGGAGGCGGGGCTGAAGTGGACGGCGGCGGACGTCCGCGCGGCGGCGGCGGCGTTCCTGGAGCGGGTGGCCCGGCAGCAGTGAGGCGCGCCCGGCGGGCCGCCGATCGACGCCGGCCGTCGATCGGGGGCCCAGACCGTCCCGCTCACCCCGCACCATGGGCGAACGCGCCGACTCGAACGGCATCACTGCCCCGAGGTCTCCCGCCATCTCGCGGTGCTCAAGAAGGCGGGCCTGGTCACGACCCGGCGCCGCGGCCGGTACGTGCTGCACCAGCTGGACCCGACCGCGGTGGCGCGGCTCGGCAGCGTCACGACCCGGCGCCGCGGCCGGTACGTGCTGCACCAGCTGGACCCGACCGCGGTGGCGCGGCTCGGCAGCGACTTCCCTGGAGGGGATCCCGCGCTGAGCCCGGGCGGTGCGGCGGGTGGTTCAGTCGAGCCGGATGTGCCGGATGCCCGTCCACGTCCGCCGCACCCGGTGCCGCAGCGCGCTGTCCGTGTCCGGCAGCAGGGTGAGGCCCGCCGACGCGGCGATCCGGTCGGCGACCTGAGGAACCGTCAGCCGGTCGGTACGGATGTGCTCGGCGAACGAGAGACCCCAAGTCTTGCCGCCCCCGAAGGGGCCGTTGACCCACACCAGGTCGGCCACCGCTCAGCCCGCCCCGCCGCCGGCGCGCACCTGCCCGGTCTCGTACGCGAGGACGACGACCTGCACGCGGTCGCGCAGGCCCAGCTTGGTCAGGATCCGGCCGACATGCGTCTTCACGGTCGCCTCGGAGAGCACCAGCCGCCCCGCGATCTCACCGTTCGACAGGCCCTGCGCGACCAGGAGCATCACTTCGCGCTCGCGTTCGGTGAGCTTGGCGACGTCCTTGTGCTGCGGCTCGGCCGTGCCGCTGGGCAGCATCGACGAGAAGCGGTCGAGCAGCCGTCGGGTGGTGGACGGGGCGACGACGGCGTCGCCGCTGTGCACGGAACGGATCGCGGCGAGCAGTTCGCCCGGCGGCACATCCTTGAGCATGAAGCCGCTGGCCCCCGCCTTCAGCCCCGAGAAGGCGTACTCGTCGAGGTCGAACGTCGTCAGGATGAGCACCTTGGGCGCATCCGGCTGCGCGCAGATGCGGCGGGTGGCCTCGACTCCGTCCAGCCGGGGCATGCGCACGTCCATCAGCACCACGTCGACGGCGGTGGAGCGGAGTACCTCGATCGCCTCCGCGCCGTCGCCCGCCTCGGCGACGACCTCCATGTCCGGCTGCGCGGCGAGCACCATCCGGAAGCCGGTGCGCAGCAGCGCCTGGTCGTCGACGAGCATCACGCGGATCGCCATGGGGTCCCTGTCTCCTGTTCGTCCTGCGGTCGGTTTCGGCGTACGGAGGCCCGGGGCCTTCCGTACGGATCAGCCTTGGTTCGCGGGCTTGAGCGGCAGCAGCGCGCTGATCCGGAATCCGCCGCCGGGACGCGGTCCGGCGTCCAGCGTGCCGCCGACCATGCCGACCCGTTCGCGCATACCGATCATGCCGTGGCCCGCGCCGTCGGCGCCGCCGTCCTCGTACAGCTCGTGCGCCGCGCCCCGGCCGTCGTCCTCCACCAGCAGGCCGAGCCCGTCGTCGAAGTAGACCAGCCGCACGCTGGCCCCGGCGTTCGGACCGCCATGCTTGCGCGTGTTGGTCAGGGCCTCCTGCACGATGCGGTACGCCGTCAGCTCCACGCCGCTGGGCAGCGGGCGCGGGGTGCCCTCGATCTTGAAGTCGACGGCCAGACCGGCCGCCCTCACATGCTCGATCAGGTCCTCGATCTGGTCGACGTCGGGCTGCGGTACGTACTCCCCGGTCTCCGGCGTATCGCCGGTGCGCAGCACGCCGAGCAGCCGGCGCATCTCCGCGAGCGCCTGCCTGCCCGTACCGGAGATGGTCTCCAGCGCCTGCCGGGCCTGGTCGGGGGCCGCGTCCATCACGTAGGCGGCGCCGTCCGCCTGCACCACCATCACGGAGACGTTGTGCGCGACGACGTCGTGGAGCTCGCGGGCGATCCGGGCCCGCTCGGCCGCCACCGCGACCTTCGACTGCGCCTCGCGCTCCCGCTCCAGCCGGGCGGCGCGCTCCTCCAGCTGGTCGAAGTAGGCCCGCCGGGTCCGCATCGAGTCGCCGAGCACCCAGGCCAGCACGAACGGCACCGTCATGACGACGACGACGAACCCCGCCTCCGCCCAGCCGCGCGGTGCTCCCTCCTGCTCCGGCCAGCGGAGCTGGGAGAGACCCGCCGCGCACAGACTGCAGACCAGGGCGAGCCGGGAGGCCCAGCGTTCGCCGACGGTGGCCACGGTGAAAGTGATCACCAGCATGGCGAAGTTCGCGACGGTCGGCCTGACCCCGAACGCCAGCTGCGCCACACCCATCGCGATGGCGAGCAGCAGCATCTTCTCGGGCGCGCGGCGGCGCAGCGCGACGACGACGCAGAGGCCGACGACGATCGGCGCTATGGCGATGCGCTCCCCGCGGCCGCCGTCCCCGATATCGCCGACCACGATCGTCATGCCGGAGATCCCGAGGAGGAAGACGGCCCAGAAGCTGTCGACGCCCGTCGGGTGTCTGCGGATGAAGTCGTAGAGGCGCTGCACGTAACCCAGCGTAAAGAAAGCCAATGGGTGCGTGGGTCAGCCGAAGGGCCGATCCAGGTCCGGAGACCGTACTCCCCAAGGTGGAGACTTGGGAACGTGACGGATGAGTGGCGTGGGTGGCAGGAGGCGGCCGAGACCGCTTTGTACGGAGACGGGGGGTTCTACCGGAGCCCCGAAGGGCCTGCGGGGCATTTCCGTACCTCCGTGCACGCCTCCCCCCTGTTCGCCGCGGCCGTGGCCCGGCTGCTGGTCAGGACGGCCGCGGAAGTGGGGGCGTCGTGCGTGGACCTGGTGGATCTGGGGGCGGGGCGCGGAGAGCTGTCGGCCGGAGTGCTCGCCGCACTGCCGGCCGAAGGGGGCGACGGCCTCACGGTACGGGCGTACGCCGTGGAGCTCGCCGCCCGTCCGCCCGGCCTGGACCCGCAGATCCAGTGGTGCGCGAAGCCGCCGCAGGGGGCGCGCGGGCTGCTGTTCGCCAACGAGTGGCTTGACAACGTGCCGGTGCCGGTCGCCGAGACGGATCCGGACGGCGTCGATCGGTACGTCCTGGTGCGGGCTGCGGACGGCGCCGAGCGGCTGGGCGAACCGGTGAGCGGGGCGGACGCGCGCTGGCTGGACCGCTGGTGGCCCTCGGCGGGACCGGGCAGCAGGGCCGAGATCGGCCGCCCGCGCGACGAGGCGTGGGCGGGGGCGGTGGCCACGCTGTCCGCCGGGCTCGCGGTGGCGGTGGACTACTGCCACCTACGCAAGGAGCGGCCGCCGTTCGGCACGCTGACCGGCTTCCGGGCGGGGCGGGAGGTGCGGCCGGTGCCGGACGGCAGTTGCGACCTCACCTCGCACGTGGCGCTGGACGCGTGCGCGGTGGCGGGTGGCCGGGACGCGGAGATCCGCACCCAGCGCGAGGCGCTGCGGGAGCTGGGCGTCACCGGTGAACGCCCGCCGCTGTCCCTGGCATCGGGCGACCCGGCCGGATACGTGCGCGCCCTGGCGTCGGCGGGCCAGGCCGCGGAGCTGACGGCCCGGGGCGGCCTGGGCGACTTCGGCTGGCTGATGCAACGTGTCCCGGGCCCGGTCGTCCCCGGCGACTGAGGCGCCCGGGGCATATCCAGCCTCGCCGGCGTTTGGGGCGCGGGTCCGGGGCGGAGCCCCGGGAAGCCGGGCCGCAGGCAATACTGTCGGCATGACGGAGACGACAGTCGGCATCGGCGGCGCGGCGGAGAGCACCGACATGGTGCTCAACATCGGCCCCCAGCACCCCTCCACCCACGGCGTGCTCCGTCTGCGCATCGTCCTGGACGGCGAACGCATCCAGCACGCCGAGCCGGTCATCGGCTATATGCACCGCGGCGCGGAGAAGCTCTTCGAGGCCCGCGACTACCGGCAGATCGTGATGCTCGCCAACCGCCACGACTGGCTGTCGGCGTTCTCCAACGAACTGGGCGTCGTGATGGCCGTCGAGCGGATGCTCGGCATGGAGGTGCCGGAGCGCGCGGTCTGGACCCGCACTCTGCTCGCCGAGCTGAACCGGGTCCTCAACCACCTGATGTTCCTCGGCTCGTACCCGCTGGAACTCGGCGGGATCACCCCGGTGTTCTACGCGTTCCGGGAGCGCGAGGAGCTCCAGGCCGTGATGGAGGAGGTCTCCGGCGGCCGGATGCACTACATGTTCAACCGGGTCGGCGGCCTCAAGGAGGACCTCCCGGCGGGCTGGCTCGGCCGTGCCCGGGACGCCGTCGCCTCGGTCCGCTCCCGGATGGACGTCTACGACAAGCTGGTGCTGGGCAACGAGATCTTCCGGGGCCGTACCCGCGGGGTGGGCGTGCTGTCGGCCGAGGCCGTGCACGCGTACGGGGTGTCCGGGCCGATCGCCCGCGCCTCGGGCGTCGACTTCGACCTGCGGCGCGACGAGCCGTATCTCGCGTACGGGGAACTCCAGGACACCCTGAAGGTCGTCACCCGTACCGAGGGCGACTGCCTGGCCCGGTTCGAGTGCCTGCTGGACCAGACGCACAACGCGCTGGACCTGGCGGACGCCTGTCTGGACCGGATGGCCGACTTGGCGCCCGGTCCGATCAACCAGCGCCTGCCCAAGGTCCTGAAGGCCCCCGAGGGCCACACCTACGCCTGGACGGAGAACCCGCTCGGCGTCAACGGCTACTACCTGGTGTCCAAGGGCGAGAAGACCCCGTACCGGCTGAAGCTCCGCTCCGCCTCGTTCAACAACATCCAGGCGCTCACCGAACTGCTGCCCGGCACGCTCGTCGCCGACATGGTGGCGATTCTCGGCTCGCTGTTCTTCGTCGTCGGCGACATCGACAAGTAACCCACGACCGGCTGCGGCCCGTTCTGCCCGTTCTACGAGATCGCGCTGCGCAGCTCCGCCACGTCCAGCTGCTCGGTCTCGTCGTGCGCGGTCAGGTCGATGACCTTGCCGACGGCCCGGTTCTCGGCCGTGCCCGTGCGGTGCGCGGCCAATGCCTCCTCGCCCACCACGTCGGCGAGGTCCTCGTTCTGCACGGCCTCGATCGCGGCGTGCGCCTTCTGCGTACCGAAGAAGTCGAAGCTGCCCTGCGGCACCAGATGGCGGCGGGCCGCCGCGTACGGGACGACCGCGCTGGCGGCCGGCACCGGGCGCGCGGCGGGCAGGGCCTGGGAAGGCCTGGTCGCGGGCAGGACCGCCTGCGGGCGGCGGTGCTGCTCGGTGGTCTGCTGCCCGGGTGACGCCGGCGAGCCCGCAGCCGCCGCGTGCCTGCCCTGCGGCTCGTCCGTCTCCCGGGCCCGCTCCGCGAGATCGCGCTTCCTGGCCTGCTCGGCGGTACGCCGCGCCTCCTGGAGCGCCCCGTTGCGCGAGAGGTCGTCGAGGGCCTGGGCAGCCCGCAGATACGCGGCCGGGGTGGGGGTGCTGCGCGCGGCGGGCAGTTCGCGGGGCGGCGCGGCCGCCTCCAGTGCGAGCTGGCGACGGCTCTCCAGCACACTGGCGCGCTCGGTCTCGGCGTTGGCGTACCGCCGCAGCAGCGCGGCGTGCTCGCCCCGCAGCCCGGCGAGCTCCACGCGCTTGCGGCGCAGCTTCGTCTCCAGGCGGGCGCGCAGCTCGCGCGACTCCTCCAGATCGGCTTCCAGTTCCGCCACGCGCTCTTCGGCGCGCCATTCGTCACTGGCGCGGGCGCGCGTCAGCTCCGCGACACGACGGCCGGCCTCCCGGTCCCAGCTGCGCATCAGATACGCGCCGGTGACGGCGGCGGCCGCAGCGGCGGCGACCAGTCCGCGCAGGACCAGCGGCTCGGCGAGCAGCCAGGCTCCCGCGGCACAGAGGACCGCGGCTCCGGCGACGACCGAAGGCGGAAGAATTCTGTGCAGAGGTGGCGAATGGCGATGGCGTCCACGTGACATGGCCTGAAATTTACCGTGCGTACGGTCCGCTTGGGGGGCCGCCCGGCAATCTGTTCCCCGGCAGTTACCTGACGGCCCCTGAACCACCCATTCCGGCCCTCGCGCTACTTCTTGATCAGACCTTTCGTCTCCAGGTATTCCTTGGCCACATCGGCGGGCTTGGCGCGCTCCGCGTCGACCTTGCGGTTCAGCTCGGCCAGGTCCTGTGTGGTGAGTGCGGCGGTGAGCTTGCCGAGGGCGTCGGCGACGTCCTGGGCGCCGGCGTCCTCGGCATTGAGGACGGGCAGCACGTTGTCCGCGTTCTGGAGCTTCTTGTCGTCGTCCAGGAAGATCAGGCCGAAGCTGTCGAGCACCGCGTCCGTCGTGGTGGTGAGGACCAGTTGGTCCTTGCCGTCCTTGACCGCCTGCTTGGACTGCGGGGTGCCGACTCCCTTGGGGTCGATGCCGGTGACATCGATGCCGTACGTCTTCTTCAGCCCGGGTGCGCAGAAGGGCCGCACCTCGCACTCGTCACCCGCCGCGATCTTCACCTTGATCTTGGAGGCGCCGAGATCCGAAAGGGTCTTGAGCTTGTTCTTGTCGGCGAATTCCTTGGTGACCGCGAAGGCGTTCTGGTCGACGGCCTGACCGGCCGGCAGCACCTTCAGCCCGCGCGGAGTGGCGAGCTTCTCCAGGGCTGCGACCGTGGCCGCGGTGTCGCCCGAGGCGACCGGCTTCGACCCGGCCGCCTTCGCCCCGTTCACCTTGGCGTTGAGGAATTCCGCGATCGTCGCCGCGTATTCCGGTACGACGTCGATCTCGCCCTTCTCCAGCGACGGTTCGTAGAGTTCGCGGTTCTTCACCGTGGTGATCGACGTGCTGTATCCGGCGTCGGACAGGACTCCGGCGTAGAGCTCCGCGAGCACCTTGGACTCGGTGAAGGCGGCCGCTCCCACGACCAGCGAGCCCTTCTTCCCGGAGCCCTTGTCCGCGGACGCGGCGGACCCGTCCTTGTCCTTCTCCAGGCTGTCGCCACCGCAGGCGGCGAGCGAGCCCGCGAGCGCGACGATGCCGATGACCGCGCCGGCGGTGCGCGAGATCCTGCTCATGTTGTTCTCCGTCCACGGCAACGAGGCCATAGGTGACTAGCGTTATCGGTTGGGTGGGCCGAAACGGTGGGATGGGCCGTATCGGTTGGGTGGGACGGCCGGGCGCTCATGCCGTCCGGCGGCGGCGCAGCGGGGACAGCAGCCGGTCGATGCCGACCAGGACCGTCTCCACCAGCAGCGCGAGTACGGCGACCAGCAGGGCGCCCGCGACCACCTGCGGGGTGTTGTACGTGTTGAAGCCGGCGGTGATGATCCGGCCGAGGCCGCCCTGGCCGACCATCGCGGCGATGGTCGCCGTGGCCACGACCTGTACCGAGGCCGAACGCAGCCCGGTCATGATCATGGGGTAGGCCAGCGGGAGTTCGACTCGGAGGAAGAGCTGGCCGCCCGACATCCCCATCCCCCGCGCGGCCTCCGCGACGGAGCGGTCCACCTCCGTCATCCCGACGTAGGCGTTGGTCAGCAACGGCGGCACGGCGAACAGCACCAGGGCGATGATCGTCGGTATGTATCCCGCGTTGCGCAGGGGCGAGACCATGAAGAGGGCCAGCACCGCGAAGACCGGGATCGCCCGCCCCACGTTGGAGATGTTGACGGCCAGCGCACCCCCCTTCCCGATGTGGCCCAGGTACAGGGCGATGGGCAGCGCGATGGCGCAGGACAGGGCGAGCGCCACCCCGCTGACGTACAGATGCTCGCCGAGCCGGTGGGCCACCCCGCTCTCCCCCGACCAGTTGGCGCCGGTGGTGAGCCAGGTCCAGGCCTCGCCGAGAACTCCCACGGTTTTCAGACCGCCTTCGCAGGGCCGGCCGCGCCCACGGCGTCGCGGCCGGCCGGTATTCGGGTCCAGGGGGTCAGCAGTCGCTGCACACCGAGCAGCAGCAGGTCCGCGACCACGGCGAGCAGCACGCAGAGCACCGAGGCGGCCAGCACCTGGGCCTTGAAGAAGCTCGGCAGGGCGTCCTCGATGAGATTGCCCAGGCCGCCGCGGCCGACGATCGACCCGACCGTGGTCAGCGCGATCGTGGACACCGTGGCGATTCGTATCCCGGCCATCAGCGCGGGCATCGCGAGAGGCAGCTCGACCTCCCACAGCAGCCGCACCGGCCCGTACCCCATCCCGCGGGCGGCCTCCTTCGCCTCCTGCGGAACCGCCTCCAGACCGGCCAGGATGTTCCGTACGAGAATGGTCAGCGAATACAGCACGAGCCCGGTGACGACGAGCGCCGCGGAGAGTCCGAACAGCGGCAGCAGGAGCGAGAACATCGCGAGCGACGGCACCGTGTAGAGCACCGTCGTCAGCCCGAGAACCGGCCCGGCGAAGCGCCGGCCGCGACGGGCGAGCAGCGCCAGCGGAAAGGCCACGGCCACCCCGATCGCCACCGAGACCGCGGTGATCCAGATGTGCTGGACCGTCGCATCGGTCAACTCCTGGCTGCGGGAACGGAGATACTCCCCGCAGATCCAGTCGTTCGTCACCAGGCAGTTCTGCGCGGCCATCCGTCCCCCACCTCCCGATCGCCTCTCGTACTGATGTCCGGCGAGCCTATCCTCGACCACTGACAATCGCCGAGGCCGTTGTATTCCAGCAACACGTCCTTCACAGAACACGCGCCACAATGGGGAACCATGATCCGTTTCGAGCACGTCACCAAGCGGTATGCGGACGGCACCACCGCCGTCGACGACCTTTCCTTCGAGGTCGCCGAAGGTGAACTCGTCACGCTCGTCGGACCTTCGGGCTGCGGCAAGACGACCACCATGAAGATGGTGAACCGGCTGATCGAACCGACCGAGGGCCGGATATTCCTCGACGGGGACGACATATCCGCCATCGACCCCGTCCAACTGCGCCGCCGCATCGGCTATGTGATCCAGCAGGTCGGTCTGTTTCCGCACCGGACGGTGCTGGAGAACACCGCGACCGTCCCCCATCTCCTCGGCTGGAAACGCGGAAAGGGCCGCGCCCGCGCCGCGGAACTCCTCGACCTGGTCGGACTCGACCCTTCCGTTTATGGCGACCGCTATCCGGAACAGTTGTCCGGTGGCCAGCGCCAACGCGTGGGCGTGGCACGGGCATTGGCCGCCGACCCTCCCGTGCTGCTGATGGACGAGCCTTTCGGCGCGGTCGACCCGGTGGTCAGGGAGCGGCTGCAGAACGAATTCCTGCGGCTCCAGGCCCAGGTCCGCAAAACCGTGCTGTTCGTGACGCACGACATCGAGGAGGCCGTCCGGCTCGGCGACCGTATCGCCGTCTACGGCCAGGGCTCGATCGAGCAGTTCGACTCACCGGCCACCGTGCTCGGCGCCCCCGCCACCGGCTACGTCGGCGACTTCGTCGGCGCCGACCGCGGACTCAAGCGGCTCTCGGTCACCCCCGTCGAGGAGAGCGACCTCGACCGGCCGCCCGTCGTCCATCTCGACGACCCCCTGGCCACGGCGACCGAGCGGCTGCGCGCGGACGGGGCACGGTGGGCCGTGGTGCTGGACGGCGACGGCCGGCTGCACGGCTGGATCCCGGCCGGTGACGCGCTCACCGGCGCCAAGGGAACGGTCCGCGAGCACGCCCGCCGTATGGAGGCCTGGCTGCCCGTCGGCGCACCGCTCAAGCAGGCGTTCTCCACCATGCTCCAGCACGACGCCGGCTGGATCGCGGTCATCGACGAGGCGGGCGAGGGCCGGTTCCTGGGCGTGCTCACCCCGGCCCGCCTCCACGAGGCGCTGCGGCGTTCGATCAGCGCCGACGACCGGGCCGTACCGCGCGCCGAGGTGGCCGTCGAGAGCGTGGCGGGCGTCACGAAGACCACGGGCGGTTGAACCGGCCGGGGGCGCCGGCCGGTTCTCGCCGCGCGGCGGCCGGGGCACCGGTCAATTCTCTGCGCGGCGGCCGGGGCACCGGTCAGTTCTCGCCGCGCGGCGGCCGGGCGCCGGTCAGTTCTCGCTGAGCCGGCTGCTCATCCAGTCCAGGGCCGCGGGGATCTCCCGGCGCCAGGTGTTGAAGTTGTGCCCTCCGCTGTCGAGCACGATCGACGAGACCTGCGCGGGACGCTTCACCTTGGCCAGGAACTTGCGGGTGTCGGCGTAGTTCGACTCGCCCCGGCGGGACGTCGTCACCAGGAAGGACGAGTCGGGCTGCGGCCCGTGGTCCAGGGACCACAGCAGGTCCGCACGCTCGCGCGCCCGCTGGTCACCGTGGAAGAGGTCCCCGGTCGTCGGGTCCTCGGCCGCCTTGTAGTACGCGGAGAGCCCCACGCTCGCCGTGAAGCGTGCCGGATGGTGCAGGCCGATCTTCAGGGCGCAGTAGCCGCCGGTCGAGTTGCCGATGATGCCCCAGTTGCGGGCATGCCGGCCCACCCGGTAGGCGGCCGAGATCGCCGGCGGCAGGTCGTCCGCGAAGAACGTCTCGGTCTTCGGGCCGTCCTTTATGTCCACGCACTCGGTGTCCCGCGGCGGCGCCAGGGTCGGCCGCAGCATCACCAGGATCATCGGCTGGGAGCGACCCGCCCTGACCCGTTCGCGCGATGTGCGGGGGTAGGCGAGCCCCTTGATGAGGTTCTCCGAGGTGCCCGGGTAACCGGTGAGCACCACGGCCGCGGGGAACTTCCGCCGGGCATACGCCGCCTGGAAGTACTCCGGCGGCAGGTACACGTACGCCGAGGTCTCGATCCCCGAGCTCCGCCCGGCGATCACGACCTTGTCGATCCGGCCGGCCGAGGTGGGCCGTGAGCCGCCCGGCACGTCCGGCCGCTGCGTCCCCACCCGGACGATGTTCTTCTCCGCCAGGGTCCCCTGGGCGTGGTCGGTCACCACGCCCAGTTCCTGCTTCTGACCGAACAGGTCGGCCCAGGATCCGTAGAACAGGAACGAGTTGTTGGCCATCAGGCCGACGGAGACGAAGACCGCCACCTGGGTCGCCAGCAGCAGGCCCACCCTGCCGAACACCGCCGAGACGCTGCGCCGGGCAAGCCTCGGCCAGAACCAGATCGTGACGGCGAACAGCACGGCGGCCAGCGCGATCGCCAGAATCAGCACTGCGTTGCCGGTAAGGCCCATGGCGGTAGAACTTTCTTGTCAGGAAATTTCCGGGTCATGGGTGAACCCATGGCCCGGAAGCCTCGTCCTAGAGGTCGCACATCGTCCGCAGCGCTCCGGCCGACGGACTCCAAGAATCTCTCGCGGAACCACGGGAAGCGATGTCTGTCACGCTAGATGGGGATAAATCGGGATCGGTTCCGAACGGTGTACGCAAGTTCGTACACGGACCGCGGCCCGAGACCGTACCGGCACTCGTCGGAACCGCCTGCGCCGCCGTCGGCCTGATCGACGTCGCCGCGGGTGTCTTCCCGCGCTTCCGGCACAGCCGGATGCACACCTTCGCCGAGGTGCTCCCCGGAGCCCTCGGCCCCTTCGCCGCCGCGCTCTCGCTGAGCGCCGGCGTCCTGCTGCTGCTCCTGGCCCACGGCCTGAAGCGGCACAAGCGACGGGCCTGGCGGGCCGCCGTCGTCCTGCTCCCGGCCGGTGCCGTGGCCCAGTTCGTCTACCGGCACTCGGTCCTGGGCACCGTCGTCTCGCTGGTGCTGTGCTACCTGCTGGTGCGCCACCGGAGTGAATTCGCCGCGCTCCCCGACCCACGCAGCCGTTGGAGGGCCCTGGCCAACTTCGTCCTGCTCGGCGCGGGTTCGCTCGGCCTCGGTCTGGTCATCACCAGCGTCCACCCGGGCCGCCTGGTCGGTGACCCCAGCATCGCCGACCGGCTCCAGCACGTGCTCTACGGCCTGTTCGGCTTCGAGGGCCCCGTCGAGTACGCCGGCGACACCTCCTGGACCGTGGGCTACTCACTGGGCGCGCTCGGCCTGCTGACCGCGGTCACCACCATCTATCTCGCGTTCCGGCCCGAGCATCCGGCCGCCCGTCTCACCGAGGACGACGAGACCCGGCTGCGCGCCCTGCTGGAGCGGCACGGCCGCCGCGACTCGCTCGGCCACTTCGCGCTCCGCCGCGACAAGGCCGTGGTCTTCTCGCCCAGCGGCAAGGCCGCCGTCTGCTACCGCGTGGTGTCCGGGGTGATGCTGGCCAGCGGCGACCCGATCGGCGACGTGGAGGCCTGGCCCGGCGCCATCGAACGCTTCATGGACGAGGCCAGGGCCCACTCCTGGACCCCCGCCGTGATGGGCTGCAGCGAGACCGGCGGCGAGGTCTGGACCCGCGAGACCGGGCTCGACGCCCTGGAGCTCGGCGACGAGGCGGTGGTGGACGTCGCGGATTTCTCGCTCGCCGGACGCGCGATGCGCAACGTGCGCCAGATGGTGAAACGCATTGAGCGCGGCGGGTACGTGACACGGGTCCGGCGCGTCGCGGACATCGGCGAGGCCGAACTGGTCCGCATCCGGCGGGCCGCCGCCGACTGGCGCGGCACGGACACCGAGCGCGGCTTCTCGATGGCGCTCGGCCGGATCGGTGACGCCGCTGACCGGGACTGCTTCGTCGCCACCGCCCACAAGGCCGACGAGCAGGACGCCGACTCCCCGTACGGCGATCTGAAGGCGGTGCTCCACTTCGTCCCGTGGGGCACCGACGGAATGTCCCTGGACCTGATGCGCCGCGACCGCGCCGCCGACCCGGGGATGAACGAGCTGCTGATCGTCGCCTCCCTGCAGGCCGCGCCCCGGCTCGGCATCACGCGCGTCTCGCTGAACTTCGCGATGTTCCGCTCCGCCCTGGCCCGCGGCGAGAAGCTGGGGGCCGGGCCGGTGCTGCGGGTCTGGCGCGGGCTGCTGGTCTTCCTGTCGCGCTGGTTCCAGATCGAGTCCCTGTACAAGTTCAACGCCAAGTTCCGGCCCCGCTGGGAGCCCCGGTTCGTGGTCTACCGCACCGCCCGCGACCTGCCCCGGATCTCGCTGGCCGCCATGCAGGCCGAGGGCTTCGTGAACTTCGCGCTCCCCCGTCCCCTGGCCCGCCGGCTGCCCGCGGGCGGCCGGCGCCCCTGCACGCATGTGCGGCCCGCTGCCGGGGAGCACCACGTCCACCCGGCGTGACCGGCTCGCATACGGGCCTACGCTGGTCGTATGAGTACGTTGCATGGACGAGGCACGGTCCAGGGCCTGCCGGAGTGGGACCGCTGCGCGGTCATGGGTGTCGTCAACGTGACCCCCGACTCCTTCTCCGACGGGGGCCGCTGGTTCGACACCACGGCGGCCGTCAAGCACGGCCTCGACCTGGTCGGCGAGGGCGCCGACCTGGTCGACGTCGGCGGTGAGTCGACCCGTCCCGGCGCCAGCCGGGTGGACGAGTCCGAAGAGCTGCGGCGGGTGGTCCCGGTGGTCCGCGGCCTGGCCTCGGAAGGGGTCACGGTCTCCGTGGACACCATGCGGGCCCGGGTCGCCGAGCAGGCCGTCGCCGCCGGAGCGGTCCTGGTCAACGACGTGAGCGGCGGACTCGCCGACCCGGACATGGTCCCGGTCGTCGCCGCCGCCGCCGTGCCGTTCGTCGTCATGCACTGGCGCGGCTTCAGCGAGTCCATGAACAGCAGGGCGGTGTACGCGGACGTCGTCGCCGAGGTCGTCGGGGAACTGCGGATCCGGATGGACGCCGTCACCGCCGGGGGCGTCGCCCCCGAACGGATCGTGATCGACCCCGGCCTCGGCTTCGCGAAGGACGCCGCGCACGACCTGTCGCTCATCGCCCGCCTGGACGCGCTCCACGGCCTCGGCCGCCCGCTGCTGGTCGCCGCCTCCCGCAAGCGGTTCCTCGGGCACGTACTGGCCGGTGAGGGCGGAGCCCCGCCGCCCGCCCGCGAGCGCGACGCGGCCACCGCCGCGGTCTCCGCGCTCTCCGCCCGGGCCGGTGCCTGGGCCGTCCGGGTCCACGAGGTCCGGGCCACCGCCGACGCCGTCCGGGTCGCCCGCGCGGTCGAGGGAGCCGCGTGAACGAGCCGCAGGACGAGCAGCCCTCCGCCGCCGACGACATCGAGGCGGTCGAGCGGGCCAACACCGCCTTCTACGAGGCCATGGAGCGCGGCGACCTGGACGAGCTGACCGGGCTCTGGCTGCCCGGCGAGGACCTCACCGTCTCCTGTGTCCACCCCGGCTGGCCGGTGCTCACCGGACGCGGCGAGGTGCTGCGCAGTTACGCCCTGATCATGGCGAACACCGAGTACATCCAGTTCTTCCTGACCGACGTCGGGGTCTCCATGACGGGCGACACCGCCCTGGTGACCTGCACCGAGAACATCCTCAGCGGCGGGCCCGCCGAGGAGGGCAGCTCGCTCGGGCCCCTCGTCGGCCAACTGGTCGTCGCGACCAACGTGTTCCGCCGCACTCCGGACGGCTGGAAGCTCTGGTCCCACCACGGCTCGCCCGTACTGGCCGAAACCGGCGAGGAAGAGGACGAGGACTCCCCCTCCTGAGCGGGTACATGACCGGCAGAGGCGCAAAAGGTGGCTCGGCGGGATTGGACCCTGGCACATCGGGGTATCAGCGGCTACCAGCCCCGTGCCGTCGTGTCCATAGCCCCCGCGGGGGAGGGCTGTCGGCGCTCGCGGGTAGATTCGGAAATGGGTACGCAACCGCCCGCACGCGGTTCCGTGCCCCTTCGACAACAACAGCAGGAGTGATTCGCGTGGATCGTGTCGCGCTGCGCGGCCTCAAGGCCCGTGGGCACCATGGCGTCTTTCCCCGGGAACGGGAAGAGGGACAGACGTTCATCGTGGACCTGGTGCTCGGCCTCGACACCCGCCCCGCGGCAGCCGCGGACGACCTCACGAAGACCGTGCACTACGGCGTGGTCGCCGAGGAGGTCGTCGCCGTGGTCCAGGGCGAGCCGGTCGATCTGATCGAGACGCTCGCCGAGCGCATCGCCCAGCAGTGTCTCAAGCACGAAGGCGTCGAGGAGGTGGAGGTCGTGGTCCACAAGCCGGACGCGCCCATCACCGTCCCGTTCGACGACGTCACCGTCACCATCACCCGGAGCCGAGCATGACTGCATTTTCTACCGAGGGGCAGAGCGACCCGACCGTACAGCCGGTTCCCGCCTCCGTGGTCGAGCAGGTGGACGCCGCGGACATCACCCTCTCCAACCCCAAACGCGCCGTGATCTCCCTGGGCTCCAACCTGGGCAACCGCCTGGAGACCCTCCAGGGCGCCATCGACGCCCTGGAGGACACTCCGGGCCTCCGGGTCAAGGCGGTCTCCCCGGTGTACGAGACGGAGCCGTGGGGCGTCGAGCCCGGCTCCCAGCCCTCGTACTTCAACGCGGTCGTCGTCGTGAAGACGACGCTGCCCCCGTCCTCCCTCCTGGAGCGCGGCCAGGCCATCGAGGAGGCCTTCGAGCGCGTACGTGAGGAGCGCTGGGGGCCCCGCACCATCGACGTGGACATCGTCGCGTACGCCGACGTCGTCTCCGACGACCCGGAGCTCACCCTCCCCCACCCCCGGGCCCGCGAACGCGCCTTCGTCCTCGTTCCGTGGCACGACGTGGATCCCGGGGCCCAACTGCCCGGCGCCGGCACCGTCGCCGATCTGCTGGCCGGTGTGGGACGCGGCGGCGTACTCCCCCGGGCCGACCTGGAACTCCGGCTGCCCGAGTAGTCGTTAGGCTCGAAGGAGAAGGCAGGACATCCACAGGCGGCGAAGGGCGGCTCACCCGGTGAAGCAACTACGGCTCGGAGTACTGGCCGGCCTCTTCGCCGCCGCCGGGGTGCTGTCCTGGGGCGGTGCCCGCCTCTGGGACTCCCTCGGCACCCTGCCGAGCGTCCCGCTGGCCGCGCCCATCGTGCTCGCGGTGATCGCCGTGGTCCTGCTGGCGACGGCGCTGTCCATCCGCTCCCGGCTGCGCGCCCAGCGCGAGCGCCGGCCGGGCGCGAAGGGCGTCGAACCCCTGATGGCGGCCCGTGCCGTGGTCTTCGGCCAGGCCAGCGCCCTCGTCGTCGCCCTGGTCTCCGGGCTGTACGGCGGCGTCGGCGTCTTCCTGCTCGGCTCCCTGGACAACCCGCCCCGCCGCGACCAGGCCATCTACGCGGGCTTCGCGGTCCTGGCCGGCATCGCGGTGATCGCGGCGGCCCTCTTCCTGGAGCGCGTCTGCAAGCTCCCGGACGACGAGGACGACAACAAGAACGCGGCGGCGGCCTAGCCCGCCGCCCACTCGCGTACCGGTCGGGGCGTCAGCGTCGGGGCGTCAGCGCGCCATGATCAGGCTCATGGCCTCGGCGCGCGTCGCGGGGTCGCGGAGCTGCCCGCGGACCGCTGAGGTCAGCGTCTTCGCACCGGGCTTGCGGATGCCGCGCATCGACATGCACATGTGCTCGCACTCCACGACGACGATCACGCCGCGCGGCTCCAGGATCGCCATCAGAGACTCGGCGACCTGCGTGGTGAGGCGCTCCTGGACCTGCGGCCGGCGGGCGTAGACGTCCACCAGCCGGGCCAGCTTCGACAGGCCGGTGATCTTGCCGCTGGTCGCCGGGATGTACCCGACGTGCGCCACTCCGCGGAACGGCACCAGGTGGTGTTCACAGGTGCTGAACACTTCGATGTCCTTGACCAGCACCATCTCGTCGTGGCCCAGGTCGAACGTGGTCGTCAGGACGTCCTCGGGCTCCTGGTACAGGCCCGCGAATATCTCCTTGTACGCCCGCGCCACCCGCCCCGGCGTCTCCCGCAGCCCTTCCCTGTCCGGGTCCTCCCCGACGGCGATGAGCAGCTCGCGAACGGCCGCCTCGGCCCGCTTCTCGTCGAACTCGCCGATCGGTCCCTGGCCGTCCAGCGTCACCGGGTCGGTCATCTGTGCCTCGTTCCTCTGAACTGTCACTGCGTGGGCATCCGCGCAGGTGCGGGGCCTGTCCGGCGGATCATGGCCGGGGCCGACCCTGATCCGCCGGACAGGCCCCAAGGGAAAAGCCGCGCCCCCACAGGCTAAAACCTGGGGGGCGCGGCATCCATTCCGGGCCCGGTGAAGCCCCCGTGACAGGGGCCACACCGGGGTCGGCGTCTAGCTCTCGGGACGCTCCTCGGGGATCGCCTCGGTCGCCGGAACCGTGTCCGTGACCGAGCCGTTCGCCGTGGTGGCGCCGTTGGTGAGGGCGAGCTCCTTCGGGGAGAGCACCGGCGGCCGGGTGGACGGCGTGCGCCGGGCGGAGCCCGTCCACGCGGGACGGGCCGGACGCTTGACGATCGGAGCGAAGATCTCGGCGATCTCCGCCTTGCCGAGGGTCTCCTTCTCAAGGAGCTGGAGAACCAGGGCGTCCAGAACGTCGCGGTTCTCGACGAGGATCTCCCACGCATCGTTGTGCGCGGTCTCGATGAGCTTCTTGACCTCTTCGTCGACCAGCGCGGCGACCTCTTCCGAGTAGTCGCGCTGGTGGCCCATCTCGCGGCCCACGAACGGCTCGGTGTTGTCGCCACCGAACTTGATCGCGCCGAGCCGCTCCGTCATGCCGTACTGCGTGACCATCGCGCGGGCCGTTGCCGTGGCCTTCTCGATGTCGTTCGCAGCGCCGGTCGTCGGGTCGTGGAAGACCAGCTCCTCGGCCGCGCGCCCGCCCAGCATGTAAGCCAGCTGGTCGAGCATCTCGTTGCGCGTCGTGGAGTACTTGTCCTCCTCCGGGAGCACCATCGTGTAACCGAGGGCGCGGCCGCGGGAGAGAATCGTGATCTTGTGGACCGGGTCCGACTGAGGTGAGGCCGCCGCGACCAGGGCGTGTCCGCCCTCGTGGTACGCGGTGATCTTCTTCTCCTTCTCGGACATGATCCGGGTCCGCTTCTGCGGACCCGCCACGACGCGGTCGATGGCCTCGTCGAGCATGTTGTTGTCGATCAGCTTCAGATTGCTGCGCGCCGTGAGGAGCGCCGCTTCGTTCAGCACGTTGGCCAGATCGGCACCGGTGAATCCGGGCGTACGACGGGCAACGGCGCCGAGATCGACGTCCGGTGCGACCGGCTTGCCCTTCTGGTGAACCTTGAGGATCTCCAGCCGGCCCAGCATGTCCGGCCGGTCGACCGCGATCTGCCGGTCGAAACGGCCCGGGCGCAGGAGCGCCGGGTCGAGGATGTCCGGCCGGTTCGTGGCGGCGATCAGGATGACGCCGCCCTTCACGTCGAAGCCGTCCATCTCCACGAGCAGCTGGTTCAGCGTCTGCTCGCGCTCGTCGTGACCGCCGCCCATACCGGCACCGCGGTGCCGGCCGACAGCGTCGATCTCGTCGACGAAGACGATCGCCGGGGCGTTCGCCTTGGCCTGCTCGAAGAGGTCACGGACACGGGAGGCACCGACACCGACGAACATCTCGACGAAGTCGGAACCGGAGATCGAGTAGAACGGGACGCCCGCCTCGCCGGCGACGGCGCGTGCGAGCAGCGTCTTGCCCGTACCGGGAGGCCCGTACAGCAGGACGCCCTTGGGGATCTTGGCGCCGACGGCCTGGAACTTCGCCGGCTCCTGGAGGAACTCCTTGATCTCGTGGAGCTCCTCGACCGCCTCGTCCGACCCCGCCACATCGGCGAACGTCGTCTTGGGAGTGTCCTTGGTGATCAGCTTGGCCTTGGACTTGCCGAACTGCATGACCTTGGAGCCGCCACCCTGCATCTGGTTCATCAGAAACAGGAAGACGACCACGATGAGGACGAACGGCAGCAGCGAGAAGAGGATCGAGACGAACGGGGACTGCTTCGACGGCGAGACGGTGTAGCCCTTGTCGATGTCACCGCCCTCGAACTTCTTCTGCAGCGTGTCGGCGAGTTGGACGCCCTGGTCGCCGATGTAGCTCGCCTGGAACTTGCTGCCGGACTCGCCGGAGAGTTTCTGGCCGTCCTTCAGCTCGATCTTGATGATGTGATCGTCACCGGTGGTCAGCTTGGCCTGCTCCACCTGGTTCTTACTGATCGCCTGGATCACCTTGCCGGTGTCCACCGTCTTGTAGCCGCCACCCGAGCCGACGACCTGCATCAACACGACCACGGCGAGGACGGCCAGCACGATCCACATGACCGGCCCACGGAAGTATCGCTTCACGTCCATCCATACGGAGCGAAGACGCCCCGTCCCTCCTGCCCGTAGGTAAATGCTGCTGTGAGTAAAGACTGTTCTTCGGACGGTACACCGGCATTGTCACCGACGACCGTCGAGGACGTCTGTCAAACCCGCCTTCGAAGGCTCAACGGCGGGAAATCGGTGAGGGTTCCCCGCAGCCGGGACGGGTTGGCCGGCGTCGCCGTCAGCCGCCGTACACGTGCGGGGCGAGGGTGCCGACGAAGGGGAGGTTGCGGTACTTCTCCGCGTAGTCCAGCCCGTATCCGACGACGAACTCGTTGGGAATGTCGAAGCCGACCCACTTGCAGTCGAGAGCGACCTTGGCCGCGTCCGGCTTGCGCAGCAGGGTGCAGATCTCCAGTGATGCGGGCTCGCGCGAGCCCAGGTTCGACATCAGCCAGGACAGCGTCAGGCCCGAGTCGATGATGTCCTCGACGATCAGGACGTGCTTGCCCTTGATGTCGGTGTCCAGGTCCTTGAGGATCCGGACGACACCGGAGGACTGGGTGCCCGCGCCGTACGACGAGACGGCCATCCAGTCCATGGTGACGGGGGTGGACAGCGCGCGCGCCAGGTCCGCCATGACCATCACCGCGCCCTTGAGGACTCCGACGAGGAGCAGGTCCCTGCCCGCGTACTCCGCGTCGATCTTCGCGGCCAGGTCGACGAGCTTCGCGTCGATCTCTTCCTTGGTGAGGAGCACCGACTGAAGGTCGGTGCCCATGTCCTTCTCGTTCACCCGCGTCTCTTTCTTTGCCTGCCGGGCCCGGGATGGTGTCCCGGGCCTGCGCGGCCGCTCGCCTGCATGTCAGCCGCTTGTACGTCAGCTCTGCCGAATCACCAGTCTGCCACCCTGGCGCAGGGCTTCGACGCGGCCGGGGAGGTTGATGGCCTGCTGGCCGCGCCAGCCGGTGATGAGGCGGTCGACTTCCTCGATGTGCCGGGCGAAGAGGGAACCGGCCGGGGAGCCCGCCTCTATGGCCGCCCGGCGCAGGACGCGGCGGCGTACCGCGGGCGGCAGCACGTACAGCTTGGCGCACTCCAGCCGGCCCGCGGCGTCGCGCACATCACGCCCGGCCTCGGCGGCCCAGGTGTCCAGGGCGTCGGCGTCGTCGCGGGAGAGCTGCGCCGTACGGGCCAGCGCCTCGACGACTCCTTTGCCCAGCGCCTTCTCCAGGGCGGGCAGGCCCTCGTGGCGCAGCCGGGAGCGGGTGTAGGCGGGGTCGATGTTGTGCGGGTCGTCCCAGACGGGCAGGGACTGGGCCATGCAGGCCGTGCGGGCGGTCTGCCGGTCGAGCTGGAGGAACGGGCGGCGGTAGCGGCCGGCCGGTCCGGACGCGGCGGCCATGCCGGAGAGGGAGCGGATGCCGGAGCCGCGGGCGAGGCCCAGTAGTACCGTCTCCGCCTGGTCGTCGCGGGTGTGGCCGAGCAGGACGGCGGCGGCGCCGTGCCGTTCGGCGGCGGCGTCCAGGGCCGCGTAGCGGGCGTCACGGGCGGCGGCCTCGGGCCCGCCGTCGTGGCCGACGCGCACCGCGACGGCCTCGACCGGGTCGAGGTCCATGGCGGTCAGGCGGCCGACGACCTCGGTGGCGCGGGTGTCGGAGCCGTTCTGGAGGCCGTGGTCGACGGTGATGCCGCCGGCCCGGACGGCGAGTTTGCGGGCCTCGAAGGCGAGGGCGGAGGCGAGCGCCATGGAATCGGCGCCGCCGGAGCATGCCACCAGCACCAGGGGGGTATCGGTGCGTTCGGGAAGTGCGGGACGCCGCCTGCCCACCCCCGCTTCGGCGAGCTCGGGGTGCGGGGCGCGTCCGGTGTGCCCGGTGCGTTCGTTCTGATCGGCGAATTCGGTGAGTACGTCGTGGAGTACGCGGCGGACCGCCAGGCGTATCGCCGCGACCGCAGGATGGGGACCCATGTCCGGTGCCCTTCGTGAAGTTCTGGAGAGGTGCCTCCGAGTGCCGGACGGTGAAGACTGCCATCACTCAGAGTGCGTCGATGGTGACAGAGCAAAGCCGTTCATCGAGCATTGCACGCCTTCCCATGCCCCTACGGTCCCTCGGATGGGTGATTACCGGCGCGTTGCCCTCGGGTCCCCGGCTTGTGCGCGGGCCGTGATCATGACTCTGCCTTACGGTGCACCCGCGCGATCCAGTCCTCCGGTTTGGCGATCTCCGCCTTGGTCGGGAGGGTGTTGGGCGAGGTCCAGACCCGGTTGAAGCCGTCCATTCCGACCTCGTCGACCACGGCGCGCACGAACCGCTCGCCGTCCCGGTACTGACGCAGCTTGGCATCGAGCCCCAGGAGCTTGCGCAGCGCCTGGTCGAGACGGCTCGCGCCGCGCGCCCTGCGCTGCTGGAACTTCTCCCGGATCTCGCCGACGGAGGACACCACCTCGGGGCCGACGCCGTCCATCACATAGTCGGCGTGCCCCTCCAGCAGGGACATCACCGCGGTGAGCCGGCCGAGGATCTCGCGCTGGGCGGGAGTCTGGACGATCTCGACCAGGCTGCGCCCGCCGTCCTCGCCCTCCTCGCCCTCGGGCCGGCCGCCGGCCAGCGACTGGGCGGCCTCGCGGAGCCGTTCGAGCACCGTCATCGGGTCGACGTCGGTCTCGTCGAGGAATGACTGGATCTCGCCCTGCAGATGGTCGCGGAGCCAGGGCACCGCGGTGAACTGGGTGCGGTGCGTCTCCTCGTGGAGGGCGACCCAGAGGCGGAAGTCGTGCGGGTCCACCTCCAGCTCCCGCTCGACGTGGACGATGTTCGGGGCGACCAGCAGGAGCCTGCCGCCGCCGTCGGCCGAGGCCGGCAGGTCACGGGTGGCGGGGGCGAACGTCTCGTACTGGCCGAGGACCCGGGAGGCCAGGAACGACAGCAGCATCCCCACCTCCACGCCGGTCACCTTGGAGCCGACCGCGCCGAGCACGGCGCCGCCCGCACCGCCGCCGCGCCGCTCCTCCATCTTCTCCAGAAGGGGGCGCAGCAGTTCCCGGAAGCCCGCGACGTTCGCCCTGATCCAGCCCGCCCGGTCGACGACCAGGACCGGAGTGTCCTCCGGTTCGGTCCCTTCCGGGATCATCCGGGTGAACGAACGGACGTGTTCCTCCGCCGCCTTGGCATGCCTGCGCAGCTCCGCGACGACCTCGCGGGCCTCCTCGCGGCTGATCTCGGGACCCGGCCGCACAAGCCGGGTCGCTGTCGCGACCGCGAGATTCCAGTCGACCATCCCGGCACCACCGATGCTCGTCATGCGTCAACCGTACGTGCTCTGCCCTTGTCGCGGTGAGGTGTTGACCCGCTCACCGCCGGCCGGCGGCCAGAGCGGTGGCGAGCGCGTCGAGGGCGGACTGGGCCTCGGACGGGGCGGTGGTGCCCGACGAGAGGAAGGCGAACGTGAGCAGCCGGCCGTGGGGGTCGACGACCGTGCCGGAAAGGGTGTTGACGCCCGTGAGGGTGCCCGTCTTGGCGCGGATCAGGCCGCTGCCGCCGGCCTTCGTGGTGTAGCGGTCGCTGAGCGTTCCACTGAAGCCGGCGACCGGGAGGCCGGTGAGGACGGGGCGCAGCTCCGGATGGTCCTGGCCGGCCGCGCGGGCCAGCAGCCCGGCGAGCAGGGCGGCGGTGACCTTGTCCTTGCGGTTGAGCCCGCTGCCGTCGGCGATGGACACGCCCCTCAGCGGCAGCCCCAGCTTCCTCAGCTGCGCGGTGACGGCCCGTCGGCCGCCGTTGAAGTCGGCCGGTTCACCCGTGGCGAGCGCGGTCTGCCGGGCGAGTGCCTCGGCGATGTCGTTGTCGCTGTTGGTCAGTGCGCGCTCGACGAGGGCGGACAGCGGGGCGGACAGGTGCCTGGCGACGGGCCGGGACTTCGCGGCCGCCCGGCCGGGGGCGGCGCCGTCCCCGGTGGCGATCCCGGCCTCGTCCAGCAGTTCGCCGAACACGTCGGCGGCGTCGCGTGCCGGGTCGCCGCTGCGCGGTGCGGGGCCGCTGGAGGTGTCGTCGAGCCGGCCCTCGTCCATCATCAGGGCGCTCACGGGGGCGATGTTCTCGTTGGGGCCGATCGGGTGGAGCGCGGGCCCGGAGTAGCCGGAGGTGTCGTACCGCAGCCGCACCGAACGGATCCCGCCGTCCTTGAGGGCGCGGGCCGTGGCGGCGGCCAGGGAGCGCAGGGCCGCCCGGTCGAGGGTCGGGTCGCCGCCGCCGACCAGCGTCACGGTGCGCAGATCGGCGGCGGCCCGGACGGTCGTGGGGATGCGGTGGGTGGGGCCGAGCGCCGTCAGGGCCGCGACCGTGGTGGCGATCTTGACGGTGGACGCGGGTGTCATGGGGGTGTCGGCCCCCACCCCGTACAGCCGCTTGCCGGTGGCCGTGTCGATGACGACGGCACTGCGCCGGCTGCCGAGCGCGGGGTTCTTCAGCAACGGGTCCAGGACGGCGCGGAGTCCGGCAGCTGCTCCGTCCGGGGCGACCGCGGCGTCCGGCGCGGGCTTGTCGGCCCCGGTGCCGAGGGCCGCGAGTACGGCCGGGGCGCTGGGGGCCGGGGCCGGTCCGGCGGGGTCGGCCGGCTCGTGATGTGCGCCACCTGCACGGGCCCGGGCAGCCGCCCAGTCCTGCTCGGCCTTACGCTGACCCGAGTCCCAGGGACCGGCGGCGAAGACGGCGCCGGCTGCGAGGGCCAGGCCCAGGACGGCGGAGACAGCCGTGAACTGCCGGTCACCCAGTCCGTTGCGCATGCCCAGGCGGTCGGCGAGAGCCGGTCCGCCAATGCGGGAGAACGGATTGATCGACGGTCTTTTCACCGGCTCGGCCACCGTTGACCAGCCCCTTTCGCGAGCACACAACTCCGTGGGGGACACTTAACCATCAGTCGTATGTGTTGATCATGGAGGAGCCACCCGTGGAGTTCGACGTCGTTATCGAGATCCCTAAGGGTTCGCGGAACAAGTACGAGGTGGACCACGAGACCGGTCGGATCCGCCTGGACCGTCGACTCTTCACCTCGACCAGTTACCCCGCCGACTACGGTTTCGTCGAGAACACCCTCGGCGAGGACGGCGACCCGCTGGACGCGCTGGTCATCCTGGAGGAGCCGACCTTCCCCGGCTGCCTCATCAAGTGCCGCGCGATCGGCATGTTCCGGATGACGGACGAGGCCGGCGGCGACGACAAGCTGCTGTGCGTGCCGGCCTCCGACCCCCGGGTGGAGCACCTGCGCGACATCCACCACGTGTCGGAGTTCGACCGCCTGGAGATCCAGCACTTCTTCGAGGTCTACAAGGACCTGGAGCCGGGCAAGTCCGTCGAGGGCGCCGACTGGGTCGGCCGGGTCGAGGCCGAGGCCGAGATCGAGAACTCCTACAAGCGCCTCGAGGCGCAGGGCGGCGCGCACTGACGTTCCGCTTGCGGTTCTGAACGGCTCTCGGGCGGTACACCTTCACGGTGTGCCGCCCGTTCGCGTGGCCGACCATGGGCGTGGCCATACTGGGCAGGAGTGCGGCCAAGGACGCACAGCCGAGGAGGAGCGAGGTCGAGTGGTGGCGGAACCGGGCGGTCCCGATGACCAGAAGCCCCAGTCCGACGAGGCGCGCAGCGCCTTCTCCCAGCCCGCCGGGGTCGGGAGGTCCGCAGCGCCGTCGGACGACGACCATCCGACGTCGGAGTTCTCCCTGCCGTCCGGGCTGACCCCCGAGCCGCAGGGGCCGTCATCCGGTTCGGGCACGGGTTCCGCTTCCGGTTCGGAGACGGCCGGATCGGCCTTCGCCACGCCGCGCACCTACGACGCCCGGAACTCCCCGCCCGCCTTCACGCCCGCGCACGGCATCCCGATGATCCGGCTGACCAAGGAGGCCCCTTGGCAGGACCGGATGCGCACGATGCTGCGGATGCCGGTCCACGATCGTCCGGCACCGGAACCGGTCCAGCGGCACGACGACGCGGGCCCCGCGGTGCCGCGCGTACTCGACCTGACCCTGCGTATCGGGGAGCTCCTGCTCGCCGGCGGTGAGGGGGCCGAGGACGTCGAGGCGGCGATGTTCGCGGTGACCCGCAGCTACGGGCTCGACCGCTGCGAACCGACCGTCACCTTCACACTGCTGTCGATCTCGCACCAGCCGTCGCTGGTCGACGACCCGGTGACGGCGAGCCGGACCGTACGGCGCCGCGGCACCGACTACACCCGGCTGGCCGCGGTCTTCCGGCTCATCGACGACATCACCACCGAAGAGGGCGAGATCTCGCTGGAGGAGGCCTACCGGCGCCTGGCGGAGATCCGCCGGAACCGGCATCCGTACCCCGGCTGGGTGCTCACCATGGCCGCCGGCGGACTGGCGGGCGCGGCATCGGTGCTGGTCGGCGGTGGGCCCGTGGTGTTCCTGATCGCCGCGCTCGGTGCGATGCTCGGTGACCGGCTGGCCTGGCTGTGTGCCGGGCGCGGGCTGCCGGAGTTCTACCAGTTCGTCGTGGCGGCGATGCCGCCCGCCGCGATGGGCGTGGCGCTGACCCTCACCCACTGGTCGGACGTACGGCCGTCAGCGGTGATCACGGGTGGACTGTTCGCCCTCCTGCCGGGGCGGGCGCTGGTCGCGGGTGTGCAGGACGGTCTGACCGGTTACTACATCACCGCGTCGGCGCGACTGCTGGAGGTCATGTACTTCTTCATCGCCATCGTCACCGGGGTGCTGCTGGCTCTCTACGGGGGGCTCCAGCTGGGTGCCGAGCTGGACCCGGAGGCACGGTTCATCACCCATGACCGGCCGGTGATCCAGATCCTGGCGTCGATGGTGCTGACCCTGTCCTTCGCGATCCTGCTCCAGCAGGAGCGGGCCACGGTCCTGGCGGTGACGCTCAACGGCGGCGTGGCCTGGATCATCTACGGGGCGATGGCCCGGACGGGTGACCTCTCCGCGGTGGCGGCCACCGCCACCGCGGCCGGGCTCGTCGGACTGTTCGGGCAGTTGTTCTCGCGCTACCGGTACACCTCGTCGCTGCCGTTCATCACGGCGGCGATCGGCCCACTGCTGCCTGGCTCCGCCACGTACTTCGGTCTGCTGGGTGTCGCGCAGAACGAGCTGGACCGGGGGCTCGCCTCCCTGTCGACCGCGGTGGCCACGGCGCTGGCCATCGCGATCGGGGTGAACCTGGGAAGCGAGATCTCCCGGCTGTTCATGCGGGTGCCGGGGGCGGTCGGCGGAGCGAACCGCCGCGCGGCCAAGCGGACGCGCGGCTTCTGACGCGGGGACCCGTGGTCCCCCTCGGGACCGGCGTCAGCGCTTGGCGTGGCGGCCGCCGCGACGGCTCGCGTCCGTGCTGCCACCGGCGGCCGGGTCCTCGTCCACGGCCGAGGCGGCCTTCTTCTTCGACTTGCTGCGGGCGCGCAGGAACTCGATGGCGATCGGCACGACCGAGATCAGCACGATCAGGATGAGCATCGCTTCGATGTTCTTGTGCACGAACTCGATCTTGCCCAGGACCGCCCCGAGGAGCGTCACGCCGACGCCCCAGAGGACTCCGCCGATGACGTTGAACGTGATGAACGAGCGGTAGTTCATCCGGCTGACACCGGCGATGATCGGCGTGAACGTCCGCACGATGGGCACGAAGCGGGCCAGGATCAGCGACTTCGGCCCGTACTTCTCGAAGAACTCGTGGGCCTTCTCGACGTTCTCCTGCTTGAAGAGGCGGGAGTCCGGGCGGTTGAAGAGCGAGGGGCCGACCTTGCGGCCGAAGAGATAGCCCACCTGGTCGCCGATGATCGCCGCCAGGGCGACCAGGACGCAGACGAGCCACAGCGGGGTGTGCAGCTTGTCCGTCGTCACCAGCAGACCCGTGGTGAACAGGAGCGAGTCGCCGGGCAGGAAGAACCCGATCAGCAGCCCGGACTCGGCGAAGACGATGACCAGCACACCGATCAGCCCGAACTGCCCGATGAGGTGGTCCGGGTCGAGCCAGCTCGGTCCGAGCGCAAGCGTATTCAAGGGTCCGGGCTCCAGGATGTGGTCGATGTCGGCTGCGTGGCCGCCCAAAGCTATCAACGCGGCAGCCCCCTTCCCGGTTCCACTGGCCCCCGTGGAGATGCACACGGGGTGAACCGGGGCAAAACTCGATCCCAGGAGGTGTCACACCATGGGCATCGAGGATTACGGCGGCGGCCAGACGGCACAGTCCGATGTGCTGGTCGTCACCACCAATGACGTACCCGGCCACCAGGTGACGCAGGTCATCGGCGAGGTGTTCGGCCTGACGGTCAGGTCCCGTCACCTCGGAAGCCAGATCGGCGCCGGGCTGAAGTCCATGATCGGCGGCGAGTTGAAGGGGCTGACCAAGACGCTCGTCGAGACCCGCAACCAGGCCATGGAGCGGCTGGTCGAGCAGGCGAGGGCGCGCGGCGCCAACGCGGTGCTGATGATGCGCTTCGACGTGAGCGAGGCGGCGGACGTGGGCACGGAGGTCTGTGCGTACGGAACCGCTGCGGTGATCAGCAGGAGCTGAGCGGCGTGACGGGGGTGGCTCGGTGCGCCGTCGGCGCCGCCCGACGCGCCGGACACCCCCACTATCCGTATCGTCAGGCATTGTCCGTATCGCCGGATTCATTCCGTCAGGCCGGCGACAGCTGAGAAGGGCAGGTCTGCGATGCCGCTCCACAAAGGCTCCGCACACGGCACCGAACCGTCCGACGCGCGGCGCCGGCTCGCGCTCAACCCGTTCTTCGGGGAGGCCGACCCGACCGCCGGGATGGAGTCCGCACCGCCCCGGCACAAGCTGCCGGACGGACCACTGCCGCCTGCCACCGCGTACGGCCTCGTCCATGACGAGCTGATGCTCGACGGCAATTCGCGGCTCAACCTCGCCACCTTCGTCACCACCTGGATGGAACCCCAGGCCGGTGTGCTGATGGGCGAGTGCCGCGACAAGAACATGATCGACAAGGACGAGTACCCGCGCACCGCCGAACTGGAACGGCGCTGCGTGGCGATGCTCGCCGACCTCTGGAACGCCCCCGACCCCGCCACCGCCGTCGGCTGTTCGACGACCGGGTCCAGCGAGGCCTGCATGCTGGCCGCCATGGCGCTCAAGCGCCGCTGGGCGGCCAAGAACGCCGACCGCTATCCGGCGACCGCCCGGCCCAACCTGGTCATGGGCGTCAACGTGCAGGTCTGCTGGGACAAGTTCTGTACGTTCTGGGAGGTCGAGCCGCGCCTCGTCCCGATGGAGGGCGACCGCTACCACCTCGACCCGCAGGCCGCGGCCGACCTCTGCGACGAGAACACCATCGGCGTCGTCGGCATCCTCGGCTCCACCTTCGACGGCAGCTACGAACCGATCGCCGAGCTCTGCGCGGCCCTCGACGCCCTCCAGGAACGCACCGGCCTCGACATCCCCGTCCACGTCGACGGGGCGTCGGGCGCGATGGTGGCGCCGTTCCTGGACGAGGACCTGGTCTGGGACTTCCGCCTCCCCCGGGTCTCCTCGATCAACACGTCCGGGCACAAGTACGGGCTGGTCTACCCGGGCGTCGGCTGGGCGCTGTGGCGCTCCCCCGCCGAACTGCCCGAGGAGCTCGTCTTCCGGGTCAACTACCTGGGCGGCGACATGCCCACCTTCGCCCTGAACTTCTCCCGGCCGGGCGCCCAGGTCGTGGCGCAGTACTACACCTTCCTGAGGCTGGGCCGGAAGGGCTACAAGGCCGTGCAGCAGGCGTCCCGTGACGTGGCGATGGGGCTGGCGGAGAAGTTCGAGGAGCTAGGCGACTTCCGGCTGCTCACCCGGGGCGACCAGCTGCCCGTCTTCGCGGTGACGACCAAGCCGGAGGTGACGGCGTACGACGTCTTCGACGTGTCGCGCCGGCTGCGCGAACGGGGCTGGCTGGTGCCCGCGTACACCTTCCCGGCCAACCGCGAGGACCTCTCCGTGCTCCGGGTCGTGTGCCGCAACGGCTTCTCGTCCGACCTGGCGGAACTGCTGCTGGAGGACCTGCGGCTGCTGCTGCCCGAGCTGCGCAGCCAGTCGCACCCGTTGAGCGCCGACCACGGCCCGGCGACGTCGTTCCACCACTGAGCACCGCCCCGGACCGAGCGACGATCTCCGGCCCCGTCCGGCATGTGCGGACGAGGGCCGGAGCCCGTCGTTCAGCGGCCGTCCGCGCGAACTGCCGTACCGCCGGCGGGAAGAACACCGCCGGCGGCGCCAACGGCCACACGAGCGGTCCGATCCACATTCATCAAACTTGATTAGTGGGGATCCCCGGGGTCGGACGTCCCCGTCGCGTACGGGTTCTCCTCGCCCTCGGCCAGCACGCCCACGAACGGATCGCCCTCACCCGCGAAGGTGTACGCCCCGCCCTCGATGCGCTCGATCAGCCCCCGGGTCCATTCCGCGCCGGAGTCCGCCGAGTGCACCCACATGTTCATGATCTCGCCGATGTGCCCGATCGACTCGGGCCCTGCCTCCGGCGTGTAGTACTCGGTGACCGAGGTCCGCCACCGGGTCAGGCCGGCCACCCGCTCCTTGAGCAGCGCCACCGCCTCGGCCCGTTCCAGGTCGACGATCCCGCCCAGCCCGGCCGACAGCACGTCCAGCCTCTGGTCGTACGAGGTCAGCGCCGCGCGCAGCAGCGTGAAGTACTCCTCGTCGCCCTGCTCGGTGATCTCGTACTCGGTGCGCGGCGGTCCGCCCACCGTGCTCGGGGCGACCTCGTGGGCGAGCAGGACACCCTGCTTCGCCATCTGTTTCAGTGCGTGGTAGATCGACCCCGGCTTGGCGTTGGACCACTCGTGCGCGCCCCAGTACTCCAGGTCGTTGCGGATCTGATAGCCGTGTGCCCGGCCGTGCTGCCGCACGGCACACAGGACCAGCAACCGGATCGCTGACATTCCACCCACCTCTCTACTCAACTTTGACGAGAGTATCGGTGCGGAGATCGGAGCGGAAAAGACGTCCGGCCTACGGGGTGCCTGCTTCAGAGGGGGAACGGGCTCCGGCCGTGCTGGATGGAAATCCACTTCTGGGTGGTGAACGCCTCCACCGTCGCCTCGCCGTTCAGCCGGCCGGTCCCGGAGTTCTTCTCGCCGCCGAAGGCGACCAGCGGATCGTCCTGGACGGTGGCGTCGTTGACGTGGAACATGCCGCTGTCGATCCGCTGGGCGAAGCGCACCCCGCGTTCGGCGTCGGCGGTGTGCACGGCGCCGCTGAGCCCGTAGGGGCTGTCGTCGGCGATCCGTACGGCCTCCTCCTCGCCGTCGAACTCGATGAGCAGCGCCACCGGGCCGAAGATCTCCTGGGAGAGCAGCGGGGAGTCGTCCGGCAGCCCGGTGAGCACGCTGGGCTCGACGAGGTTGCCGCGCGTACGGCCCCGGACCAGTGCCGTGGCCCCCTCGGCGAGCGCCTGGTCGACCAGGGCGGTCAGCGCGTCGGCCTGGAAGGCGTTGATGACCGGGCCGATCTGCGTCTCGGCATCGCGCGGGTCGCCGGCCTTGAGCGCGGCCACGCGGGCGACGAACTTCTCGGTGAACTCAGGGGCCACGGAACGGTCCACCAGGATCCGGTTGGCGGCCATGCAGACCTGACCCTGGTAGACGAAGCGGCTGAAGACGGCCGAGTCGACGGCGTAGTCGATGTCCGCGTCGTCGAGTACCACCAGGGCGCTGTTGCCGCTGAGTTCGAGGATGGTGCGCTTGAACAGCGCGCCTGCCGTCGCGGCGACGTGGCGGCCCACGCGGTCCGACCCGGCGAAGGAGATCACCTTGGGGACGGGATGCTCGATGAACGCGTCGCCCACCTCGGCTACGTCGGTGACGACGACGTTGAGCAGCCCGGCCGGCAGCCCGGCCTCCTCGAAGATGTGGGCGATCAGCCCGCCACCGGTCACCGGCGCGTTCTGGTTGGGCTTGACGACGACCGCGTTCCCGAGCGCCAGGGCCGGTGCGACGGACTTCATCGTCACCAGGAAGGGGAAGTTGAAGGGGCTGATGACGCCGACGACGCCGACCGGTACCCGGTAGAGACGGTTCTCCTTGCCGTCCACCGGCGAGGGCAGGATCCGGCCCTCGGGGTGCAGCGCCTGGTGGGCCGCCTCGCGCAGGAAGTCCTGGGCGGCGCTCAGTTCGTACAGCGCCTTCGCCCGGGTGCCGCCCAGCTCGTCGATGACCGTCTCGACGATCCGGTCGGCCAGCCGCTCGGTGATCCGCACGGCCCGCTCCAGAACATCGCGGCGCTCGTACGGACTCGTGGCGGCCCACTCCCCCTGGGCTCGCTCGGCCGCACGGTAGGCGCGGTCGATCTCGTCCACGGTGGCGATGGTGATGGCGGCGAGTTTTTCCCCGTTGTAGGGATTGAAATCGATGATGTCCCACGAGCCGGTGCCGGTGCGCCATTCACCGTCGATGTACTGGGCGGCCAGCTCGTGGAAGAAGGACATGCGATCCCTTACTGCAGGTGCAGACTCCTGTCGGTACGTCATGGTACTGAAATATCAGGAGAGTTGGAGAAGACCACGGAGCAGATCCCGGCTCTCCTCCGGACCCGGGCTGTCTGCGTGGAGCCGGACCATCGCCTTTTCGTACTGGGCGACTTCTTCGGCCTTGTCCAGATAGAGCGCACTTGTCAGCTGCTCCAAATAGACAATGTCCGACAGATCGGATTCCGGGAATCGCAGCATCGTAAAAGAACCGCTCTCGCCCGCGTGCCCGCCGAAACTGAAGGGCATCACCTGGAGCGTGATGTTCGGCTGCTCCGACATGTCGATCAGATGCCGCAATTGGGCGCGCATCACTTCCCGCCCGCCGTAGGGACGACGCAGCGCCGCCTCGTCCAGTACGGCGTGGAAGCGGGGGGCCCGTTCGGAGACGAGGGCCTTCTGCCGCTCCAGCCGCAGTGCGACCCGGCGGTCGATCTCGGCAGCGGGGGCACCGCGCATGCCCCGCGAGACGACCGCGTGCGCATAGTCCTCGGTCTGCAACAGGCCGTGAACGAACTGGACTTCGTAGATCCGGATGAGCGAGGCCGCACCCTCCAGGCCGATATACGTCTGGAACCAGCCGGGCAGCACGTCCCCGTAACTGTGCCACCAGCCCGCCACGTTGGCCTCGCGGGCCAGCCCGAGCAGGGAGTCGCGCTCCGCCTCGTCCGTGACTCCGTAGAGCGTGAGCAGGTCCTCGACGTCCCTGGCCTTGAAGCTCACCCGTCCCAACTCCATGCGGCTGATCTTCGATTCGGAAGCCCGGATGGAGTAGCCGGCCGCCTCACGGGTGATGCCACGTGAGTCCCGCAGCCGCCTGAGCTGCGAGCCCAGCAGGATGCGCCGCACCACGGATCCACTCGACTCGCCTGCCGCCACCGGTCCAGCCCTCCCCATCGCTTCCTGGGCATCGGGGTCCCCCCGATGCCCAAGTGCCGGATTCTGCCATCAAAACGCTTCAGCCCGTACTCATTCGATTACGGAAATGGGAAGACTTCTCCGAGGCCCCGAAACTCGCTCCGGGAAGAAATGAGCAAGAACCGGCACGCTATCGGACAGGTCAGGCGCGTGCACGTGCATCTGCCCTTGCATCTGCTCTGCGCATTCGGAACCATGGGCCACGCGCACCTGCGTGCTCGTTCGTGTTGTGCCGCTGTACCCGCGTACCCGCAGTACCGATACAGCCGCGATTCCCGGGAGTGCCTCGCATGGGGACGAATGGATCGACGATGCTCGAGCCCTTACGACAGGGGCTCCCACCCATCGATCCCTCCGCCGTCTCCGGATCGGCCACCTGCGCCCTGCCCGCCCGCTACGAAGCCGTCGGCGGAGCACGGCAGTTCACCCGGGCGACCCTCGGCGGATGGGGCCTGAGCGAGCGCTTCGACGATGTCGCGCTCGTCGTCTCCGAGCTGGTCACCAACGCTCTGCGGCACGCCCTGCCGGCCGATACACCGCGCGAACCCCAGGACCCGCCGGTCCGGCTGCATCTGATGCGCTGGACCTCGCGACTGGTGTGCGCGGTACGCGACCCCAGCCAGGCGAGCCCCGTCGCGTCCGAGGCCGAGGACTCCGCGGAGTCGGGCCGCGGGCTCTTCCTGGTGGACTCCTTCAGCGACTGCTGGGGCTGGCACCCTTCACCCGTACTGACGACGGATGGCACCGTCAGCGGGCCGACTCCGCACGGAAAGGTCGTCTGGGCGCTCTTCCGGCTGTCCGACCCGGCGTGACGCACCCGGCCGAGGCGGCAGCGCACCGGAGGGTGACGCTCAGGCCTCCGCTATGAGGTGGTCGAACTCGCCGTCCTTCACGCCCAGCAGCAGCGCCTCTATCTCCGCGGGCGTATAGACCAGCGCCGGCCCGTCGGGGTGGCGCGAATTACGCATCGCCACATCTCCGTCCGGCAGCTTCGCGAACTCCACGCAGGATCCCTGGGAGTTGCTGTGCCTGCTCTTCTGCCAGACGACTCCGCGAAGCTCTGTGGCCGCCATGCCGTTGTACACGTGGTGCACAGGACGCTCCCCGAGTTGCAAAGTGCAAGTGTCAACTGTCTCGGATCATAGCTGTGTTCAATTTCTGGTGCATGAGCGGATGCATGCGCAGATGCACGTGCACGCGGGGTGTTCCCTCGGTTACAGCTCCGCAGGAGAAAGACGAACGAGAGGCCTGTTCCGCTCCCGATTCCGGGAGTTGACCGTCCCACCCCGGTTGCGACTGGCTGGTAGCTTGGACCGCCATTCGTCATCCAGGGGGAATTCACCATGGCCAAACTCGTACGTACGGGCGCCGTCGTCGCCACCGGACTGCTCACCGCTCTCGCCCTCACCGGGTGCGGCAGCGACAGCGACAAGGGGGGCGCGGACAAGAGTTCCGGCTCCGCCGCCACCCCGGCGCCCGCCGGCAGCGCCAGTGACGATTCCGGCTCGGGAGCGGACGGCGCCACCGGCGGCCTCAAGGCGCTGGAGGGCGCCTGGGCCGGGCAGACCGACGGCAAGGCCGTGGTGCTGTCCGTCGCGTCCGGGAAGGCCGTGGTCGTCGCCGACTCCCATGTCTGCTCGGGCACCGCCAAGGACATGGGCAAGCCGACGCTGGCGCTGACGTGCGCCGACGGCAACACCGACCGGACCATGGGAGCCATCGAGTCCAACGACGGCAAGACCGTCGTCGTCTCGTGGGACGGCGGCGCCAAGGACACACTCGCCAAGACCGACGCCGACTCACTGGAAGGCCTGCCCGACCTGCCGACCCCGTGACCGCGGGCACCGGCCGGGGCCCTGACCGCGCCTCAGTCGTCGTCGGACGCGGCGGCCCTCGAGCCGGAGCCGCTGTCCAGGCCCTCGGAGAACTCCTCCAGGGCTTCGAGCAGGAGGTCGGCCCCGTTCCGTACGACCGGGTCCGATCCTCCTTCGCCCGTCCGCTCCTCCTCGTCCCACTTCTTCAGCGCCTCCCGCACCGGCTTCCAGTCCGGTACGCGCCGCTCCCGCACCGCCTTCGCACCCTGCTCGGTGGCCCGGCGCAGCGCCTCGGCGAGCGGAGCGGCCGCCGGTACGGGGGTGGCGCCGCCCTCCGGGAGGTGCGCCTCCATCAGCATCGCGACCCGGCCGAGCTGGGCGAGCGCGTGCTGGGTGTCGTCGGCGGCGGAGTGCGAGAGGCCGCGGTGGCGCACCGGTTCGTGCTGGGCGGTGGCCACCGCCTCCTGCCAGGCGACGCGGGCGTTCCGGGTGGCGAGCAGGGCCTGGCGGACGTCGTCGTGGCCGCGGTCGGCCGGATCCGCGTACTGGTCGACGACCGCGGCGGCGTAACGGCCGTCCTCCTTGAGCCAGTCGCCGAGCCGCCCGCGCAGCCTCGGGGTCTCCCACGCCGGGTAGACGGCGTACGAGACCATGGCCAGGAGACCGCCGAACAGGGTCAGGAGCACCCGTTCGAGCACGTTCTGCGAGAGGTCGTCGCCGGCCATGCCGAGCAGGAGGACCACGTACGCGGCGACACAGGCCTGACCGACGGCGTAGCCGGTACGCATCAGCAGGTACATCAGCAGGGCGCAGGCCACGGCGAGCACGGCGGACAGCCCGGCGCGGGGGTGGGCCGCCTGGACGATCACGCTGGCGGCGAAGACCCCGACGACGGTGCCGCCGAAACGCGCCACGGACCGTTCGTACGTACGGGAGAACTCCGGCCGCATCACCATGACACCGGCCATGGGTACCCAGTAGCCGTGTCCGAACGGCAGCGCCAGGCCCAGCAGGTAGCCGACCACCGCGACGACGGAGATCCGGATCGCGTGCCGCAGGATCGGGGAGCCGTGGTGCAGTTCGCGGCGCATCGACCCGATCACGACCGGCACCAGCCGCAGCAGGGTGGGCCTCGAGTGGTGCTCGGTGGGGGCCTGGCCGCCCCGCCCGGCCTCCATCGCGTCGGCGGCCTCCGCGGCCCCGGCCCGCTCCTCCTTCGTGCCGTCGCCCTCGGCGGCCTCGATGACGTCGGAGAGCAGGGCGGCCAGCCGGTCGGCGGCGCGGAGCGGGGGGCCGGTGAGCAGCGCGCCGGTGTCGGGGGTCTTCAGCGCGGCGACGGCGGGTGCGGGGAGCCGCACCGGGTCGCCGTGGCGGATCGCCCGCGCGGCCGCGTCGAGCAGGGAGGCGGCGGCGGCGAGGAGCTCGCGGACCCGGTCGCGTTCCGGGCCTTCGGACGGGACGCCCATCGCCGGGTCCGCGAGTGAGGCGAGGACCGGCCTGATCCGCTCGGCGACACCGCGTGAGCCGTGCAGTTCGGCGGGGCGGCTGCGGGCCTGGCGGGCGGTGACGGCGGCGGCCCTGCGGGCCTCCATCAGGGGCGCCGGGTCGAAGTGGGCGACCGGGTCGTGGCGCAGCCTGCGGGCGTAGTCGGCCTCGGCGGCAAGTGCGTCGGCCAGGGCGTCACGCTGGGCACCCCATCTGCGGATCGGGAACAGCACGATCAGTACCGCCTGGACCACACCGCCGAACGTGATCATCAGGGCGTGCAGGGCCGCCTCGGCGACGGACGTGGGCAGCGTGACCGTCACCAGCATGATCGCGACGTTGGACGCGGCGATGATGCCGCCCGTCGGACCCGCCGCCCAGGCCAGCCCGGAGATGAAGGTCCAGAGCACCAGCAGGGCCAGGAAGAGCGGGAGATGGGAACCGGTGACGTACCCGAGGAACGTCGATACCCCGAGGCTGAAGCCGGAGACCAGGGCGAGCACCGGACGGGGACGCCAGCTGCGCTGGAAGGTGGCGATCGCCGCCTGGTACGCGCCGAACGCGGAGCTGGCGGCGACCACCGGCCCGAAGAGGGCGAGACTCACCCCGATCACCAGGGCGAGACCCGCCGCGCCGCGGACGGCGATCAGCGGTTCGAGACGCGTCCTCTCGATCGTCAGCCCCGAGCGCGCGGTCTCCCTCAGCGCCCGGAGCCAGCTCATTCCCAGAGCCTAACCGGATTTACCGATATGCCCGAGTTGTCGTGCGTGATCCCCCGGTTCGCGGACCCGGTCCGGATGCGCTTCCGGGGGCGGGATCGCCGCCCTCAGCCGGAGATCTCCGGCCTGCCCCCGCCCATCCTCGCCCGGTCCGCCGCAGCCGTCCCGTGCGTCCAGCCGTCCAGGTCCGTCGCGCCGCGGACCCGGGTGGTCGTGGTCTCGGGGAACATCTTCTCGGCGGTGTCGGTGACCGCCACGTCCCGGGCGGCCAACACGGGCAGGAGGCCGGCCCCGGCGGACGGTGCACCGGCGGCCGCGCCCTCGGCGTCGGCCTCGGCGGTGGCCCGGGCGGTGCCGTCGGCCAGCCGGCGGCCCAGCCGCTGGGCGTAGGCCATCAGGAAGGACTGCCGGAAGGTCTTGGTCCGTTTGCGGCCGCCGGCCCGCTGGCCCGCTTCGGCCCGGGTCATCGCCGCCGTGCCCTGCACCAGCAGCGAGGTGTGGAGCAGCTCCACGGCCTCCAGGTCCGGCTCGAAGCCGACCACCGTCGAGAAGCCGAGGTCACTGTTCCACACGGCCCGGCAGCGGTTCGCCGAGGCGACGGCGTCGAGCAGGATCGCCTTGGCCGTCTCGTACGGGGCGTCCACCCCGATCCGGCAGGCGCCGGGCACACAGCCGCTGTGCGTACGGGCCGCCAGCAGCGCCTCGTCGATGCTGTGCCGGGCCATCAGCTCCTGCGCCTTGGTGGTGAGCGCCTCCGCCTCCTCCGGGAAGCCGGTCGCCTCGGCCTTCGCCAGCAGCGCCCGGATCCGCGTCAGCATGCGCGGTTCGTCGTGCGCGGGCGGCAGGTGCAGGGTGTCGCGCAGGGCGCCGGGCGGCGGCCCGACGGGCTCGATCGCGGGCAGGCGGAGCAGCAGCCGGTAGAGGCCCAGGAGTGCGGAGGCGTACGAGAACCGGTCCGGCCGCCCCGTCGGCGGCGCCGCGGGCAGCTCGTCCAGCTGCCCCTGCCAGCGGGGCGGCAGCGCCTCGTAACACCGGACCTCCGAGCCGATCAGCCCGGCTGCCAGTCCGGCCGCGTGTTCGTCGAGCTCACGGCGGACGAAGCGCACGAGGTCGGCGGGCAGCCAGCCGCCGTCCCAGGCGCGCCGGACGAACTCCTCGCCCCGGCGCAGCAGCTCCGCGTCGGACGCCGGGTCGGCGGCGAGGAGGGACGCGCCGGTGTCGAGGCCACGGTCGCCCTCCGAGTACAGGGCTGCCGCGAAGGCCTGATCGATCACCGGTTCCATGAGATCAGGGTAGGCATGGCGGGCTCGGCGGAATTCATCCACACCCTGTGGACAACCGGTGGCGGCCCTCTACGGCAGCAGCACGACCTTCCCGCGTACGTGCCCCGCCTCGCTCAGTTCCTGCGCCCTGGCCGCCTCGGTGAGCGGCAGCGTCTCGGCGACGGGAACCCGCAGCTCGCCGTCGGCCGCGCGGCGGGCGTGCTCGGCCAGCTGCTCCCTGGACCGGGAGCCACCGCCGGAGAAGGCCACTCCGTACTTCGCCGCCTCCGGGTCGGCGATCGTGACGATCCGGTCGGTGGTACCGCCGCGCAGCTCGATGGAGTCCGGCAGCGCGCCGCGCCCCGACGCGTCGAAGACCGCGTCCACACCCTGCGGAGCGAGTTCGCGCACCCGGCCGACCAAGCCCTCCCCGTACTCCACCGGAGTCGCGCCGAGCACCCGCAGGTAGTCGTGGTTGCCCGGGGACGCCGTGCCGATCACCGTCGCGCCGCGGGCCGCCGCCAGCTGGACCGCGGCCGATCCGACGGCTCCGGCCGCGCCGTGCAGCAGCAGGGTCTCCCCGGCCTCCACGGCGAGTTCGTCCAGGACGCGCTGGGCGGTGTTCGACGCGATGGTCAGGGCGGCCGCGTCCGGCCAGCTCAGCTCCGCCGGTTTCGGGGCGACGAGAGCGGCGTCGGCCAGGGCGTACTCGGCGTAGGAACCGGTGGCGCTCCAGCCCAGCACCTCGTCGCCCACCGCCACATCGGTGACGCCCTCACCGGTCGCATCGACCACCCCGGCGAACTCGACGCCGGGAATCGCCGGGAGCGAGGTCGGGAACACGTCCTCCATCCAGCCGCGCCGGATCTTGTAGTCCATCGGGTTGACCGCGGCGGCCCGGACCTTCACCCGCACCTGCCCGGGGCCGGGGTGCGGGTCCTCGACCCGGGCCGGGTGCAGTACCTCGGGTCCGCCGAACTCCTCGAAAACGATCGCTTCCATCGTGTCGCCTGCCTCCTCGTGAAAACGGATCCGGACCGGGGCGTGTTCCGGAGGTGCCGCCTGCCCCGGCCCTGATCCATCCTTCCAGCGTCCCCTCTTCCGCGCGCTCCGCCTCGCTGTCAGTGCCGGGTGCCAGACTCGAATCCATGACCGAACGCTGGGCTGTGGCCGTCACGGAGAGCGGTGGCGCGCGCCTCGCCCCGCTGGACCGCGCGGGCCGGCCGACCGCCCCGGCCGTGACCGAGCCCGACCTGGTGGAGGCCGTCCGCTCCCGGCCCGGAGTCACCCGCTGGGTGTGGCGTTCGACGGCCGAGGTCTACCCCCGGCTGCTGGCCGCCGGGGTTCCGGTCGCGCGCTGTTACGACATCGAGGTCGCCGAGTCCCTCCTGCTGGGACATGAGGGCCGCCTCGGCGAACCCCGCTCCGCCGCGGCCGCCCACGCCCGCCTGCTGCGCGGCCCGGTACCGCCCGACCCGCCGCCGCGCTCCGCCGTACCGGGCTCCCAGTCCTCCCTGTTCGAGCCGCAGTCGGGGACGGAGCTGCCCTTCGACGCCCTGCTCCAGGTGTACGCGGATCAGCTCGCCCGCCACGACGCCACGGACCGGCCGGCCCGGATGAGTCTGCTGACGGCCGCCGAGTCGGCCGGCATGCTGGTCGCCGCCGAGATGAACCGCTCGGGCCTGCCCTGGCGGGCCGACGTCCACCGCGAGGTGCTGCACGAACTCCTGGGCGAGCGGTACGCGGGCGGCGGCGAGCCCCGGAAGCTGGCCGAGCTGGCGGACGAGGTGTCCGCCGCGTTCGGCCGCAGGGTCCGCCCGGATCTCCCCGCCGATGTGGTGAAGGCCTTCGCACAGGCCGGCATCAGGGTGCGCTCGACGCGCCGTTGGGAGCTGGAGGAGCTGGACCATCCGGCGGTGCGGCCGCTCGTCCAGTACAAGAAGCTCTACCGGATCTGGACGGCCCACGGCTGGAGCTGGCTCCAGGACTGGGTCCGCGACGGCCGCTTCCGCCCCGAGTACCAGCCCGGCGGCACGGTGAGCGGCCGCTGGACGACCAACGGCGGCGGGGCGCTGCAGATCCCCAAGGTGATCCGGCGGGCGGTGGTCGCCGACGAGGGCTGGTGCCTCGTCGTCGCGGACGCCGACCAGATGGAACCGCGGGTGCTGGCCGCCATCTCCCGCGACCGGGGCCTGATGGAGGTGGCCGGTCACGACGGCGACCTGTACACCGCGCTGTCCGACCGCGCCTTCCACGGCGACCGCGACCACGCCAAGATCGCGCTGCTCGGCGCGGTCTACGGCCAGACGTCGGGCGACGGGCTGAAGAACCTGGCCGCCCTGCGCCGGAGGTTCCCGCACGCGGTCGCCTACGTGGACGACGCGGCGAAGGCGGGCGAGGAGGGCCGTCTCGTACGGACCTGGCTGGGCCGGACCAGCCCGCCCGCCGCGGGCAGCGGGGACGACGGGGAGGCCGGCATACCGCAGGACAGCGACGACCCGCCGACGGACGGGGCCGAACCGGCGGACGGCGGAATCACGTTCACGCCGGGTTACGCCTCCTCCAACGCCCGTGCGCGGGGCCGCTTCACACGCAACTTCGTGGTGCAGGGCAGCGCGGCCGACTGGGCACTGCTGCTCCTGGCGGCACTGCGGCAGTCGATCACGGCCGCCGGGCTCCGGGCCGAACTGGTCTTCTTCCAGCACGACGAGGTGATCGTGCACTGCCCCCGGGAGGAGGCCGAGACCGTCGTCGAGGCGATCCGGGCGGCCGGTGAACTGGCCGGGCGGACCGCCTTCGGTGACACGCCGGTGCGCTTCCCGTTCAGCACGGCGGTGGTGGAACGGTACTCGGACGCGAAGTGACGGGGCCGGGCCGGGCGCGGCGCATGCCCCGGGGAGAGAGCCCGGGGCATGCGCGCGTGGCGGTGGTTCCCCCGCCGGTCTGCCCGTCTAGCCGCGCTCCCACAGCGCGGGGACGTTCGGCGGCTCCCATCCGGTCAGGGCGGTGTGAGCCTGCAGACAGCGGTAGGAGACCCCGCCGTACGTGACGCGGTCGCCCGCGTTGTAGAGCGTGCCGGCCGCCCAGCTGCCGCCCGGCCCGGTCGGCGGGTCGGTCGGGTCGGTCGGCGGATCGGTCGGGTCGGTCGGCGGATCGGTCGGTTCCGTGGGTTCCTGAGCGACGTCGAGGACGAAGTCGAAGGTCCCCTCCTTCCCGGAACCCACGGGCCGGACGTTCATCAGGAGCGCCGGGTCGTACAGGGTGTCGGTGTTGTTGCGCGGTTCGCCCGGGAAGTACAGCTGCGTGGTGAGGATGCCCGAGCCGGGCGCCCGGGCCTTCACGTGGATGTGCCGGGTCCGTCCGGGATACAGCCCCGCCACGATCGTGGTGAGCGTGAAGGCGCCGGACTGATCGGTGAACTGGTGGCCCCGGAAGGCGCATCCGCTCATGTCGTACGCGCCGTTGGTGTCCGCCTGCCAGAAGTCGAGCAGCACTCCGGGGATGGGCCGGCACTCGCGGCCGAAGACGTATCCACTGACCGTCAGCGGGACTCCGGGGGTGCCGGCGGTCACCAGACTGGTGCGGAGCGGGGAGTCGGGCTTGAAGTAGGGGCCCTCCATCTGGTCGTGCGTGGGACCGTCGCCGTCGTCGCAGTCGGGGGTCGGGGCGAGCGGCACTCCGGCGGAACCGGCGTCGCGTGCCAGCGCGACCCCGCCGCCGGCGAGCAGCGGGACGGCGGTGGCGACCAGCGCCGCCTTGAGGAGGGTCTTGCGGCTGATGTGCCGGTCACCGGCGGAGCCGCCGGGAGTCTGTTCGGGGGTCATGGCTGCTTCCTCGGGGTGGTGGGGAAGGGCACGTGCGAAGGGGGCCGGCTACAGGGCCTGCCAGAGCGCGGGGACGTTCGGGGGCGTCCAGCCGGGCTGCGCCCGGTGTCCCTGGAGGCAGCGGTAACTGCCGGAGCCGTACGTCACCACGTCACCGGCCGCGTACGTCGTCCCGGCGGCCCAGCTGCCGCCCGGATCGGTCGGCGGGTCCGTCGGGTCGGTCGGCGGGTCGGTCGGGGTGCCGCTGGTGACCAGCGTGAGTCCGTACGCCTGGAGTGCCGGGTTCACCGGCTGGAAGTACGTCGTACCGCCCTGGGAACAGTTGCCGGTGCCGCCGGAGGTGACGCCCTGGGCCTGGCTGCCGGAGACGAACGAGCCGCCGGAGTCGCCCGGTTCGGCGCACACGTTGGTCCGGGTCACCCCGGAGACGGTGCCCTCCTGGTAGGTGACACTGCTGTTGCGCTGCTGGACCGTGCCGCAGTGCCAGCCGGTCGTCGAGCCGGAGCGGCAGACCGACGAACCCTCCAGCGCCTCGGTGGATCCGGTGACCGTCACATCGCCGTTGCCGTAACCGTTCACGAGCGGGCGCGGAGTCCAGTTGGTGTTGGCGGCGACCCAGGAGTAGTCCCGGCCGGGGAAGGTGGAGTCCTGGAAGGAGCCCTGGGCCTGCTGGTTGTACCCACTGGTGCTGACGCCCGGGGTCCCGCAGTGCCCGGCGCTGACGAAGCCGCCCTGGGTGCCGCGCTTGACGGGGAAGCCGATGGAGCAGCGGCCGGAGCCGTTCATGTAGTACGCGTCACCGCCGCGCAGATCCGCGAACGTACGTGGCTGCGCGCCGGCCTGAATGACCGTCACCAGATCACGGGCGACACCCGCCGCAGCGAGGAAGGTGCCGGCTGCGGCGCCCCGGCCGGCCTGGACGACGACCCGGTTGGTGCGCACGTCGACGTACCAGGCGGGCACGTCCTTCGGCGCCTCGCGCAGTGCCACCCGGTCGAGGGCGGCCTTCACGGAGGCGAGTTCGGCCAGGCTGTGGTCGACGACGACGGGCCGGGCCCCCGCCTCGGCGATCCGGCCGGCGTCCGCCCCATCGGTCGTGGCGACGGTCAGTTCGGCCGCGTCGCCGCTCACCCGGGCACCGGCGAATCCGGTGCCGAGCGAGCTCCGCAGCCCGGCGGCCACGGCGGCGGCACGGGACTCGTTGCCGATCCGTTCCGTCGCCTGGTCGGCGGTGAGTCCGAGATCGCGCTGCATGGCCCTGAGCAGACCTGGCGAGAGCGGGCCCGCCCCGGCGTGCGGCAGGCGGGGGGACGGGTCGGCGGACGCGGTGCCGGTCAGTCCGGCCAGCGCGAGCGCACCGACGGCCACGGTCGCGGTACACGCGGCCAGTAGACGTCTGCGGAGCATGGATCTCTCCACGGAACTCTCCTTGAATTCGGGGGAATTGCCGTCAACGTAGCCGCGTACACGTCAACTCCAGGAGATCCCGTCCACCCCATCGCATCACGTTATGGGGCTGTCGTGACCGGCGGCGATACGGTGAAACACCAGCGATCGGGCTCCCCGCGGCGCACCCTCGCGAGTAGGTTCCTCTCATGCGAATAGGCCAGATGCTGGGCAGCGGGCGCTCCGCCGACGTATACGAACTGGACGAGCTGTGGGTCCTGCGCCGCTACCGCGACGGGCTGGACGCCACCCGCGAACTGCCCGTCATGTCCTATCTCTCGGCCTCGGGCTACCCCGTCCCCCGGCTCGGCCCGCAGCCCCCGTCGGCCGGCCCCGGCGATCTTGTCCTGCAGCGGCTGACCGGTCCGACGATGCTGGAGTCCCTGCTCAGCGGCGACATCGACGGCGCCGAGGCCTCCGCCGTACTCGCCCGGCTGCTCGCCGAGCTGCACACCATCCCGGCCCGGCTCTCACCGGACCCCGAGGACCGGATCCTCCACCTCGACCTGCATCCGGACAACGTGATGCTGACGGCCGACGGCCCGGTGGTGATCGACTGGAGCAACACCGAGGAGGGCCCGCCGGCCCTGGACCGGGCCATGTCGGCGCTGATCCTGGCCCAGGTGGCGGTCGACCGGGACAGCCCTGCGGCGGACGGCGGACGCGCGTTGCTGACCGCCCTGATGCCGCACCTCATCGCGGAGGGCGGCATCCCGGCCGGCCACCTCGCCGATGTGGCGGCCCGCCGCGCCGCCAACCCGACGATGAGCCCGGCCGAACGGGACCTCATCGGCGAGGCGGCGGCCCTGGTCACCACGCTCTCCCGCTGAGGCCCGTCCGGCCCTGAGCGCCGGACTACTCTCTCGCGCCCGCGAGTTCGACCGGCCGGGTGCGCAGCGCGAGCGAGGCGGGCAGCACCGCGAAGACCACGGCCAGGAGTGCGCTCGCCGCGACGACCGAGCCGATGGTCCCCCACGGGACGACGACGGCCGAGTGGACGTCGAGCAGTCCGAGTGCGGTCCGTACGCCGAGCAGGTTCAGCGCGGCCACTGCCCCGCCGAGCACCGTCCCCACCGCCACCACGAGCACCGCCTCCGCCCCCACCAGCCGCAGCACCTGCGCTTTCGTGGCCCCGGCGAGCCGGAGCACCGCCAGGTCGCGCACCCGGTCCGAGGTGGCCATCACCTGCGTGTTGGCCAGCGCGATGGCGGTGTACACCAGGGCGATGAGGAGGATCATCAGCAGCCCGAGACGGGTGTTCCCACCGGACTGACGCCGGCTCGCGGCCGTCCATTCGGCCCGCGTCGCCACCTGTGCCCCCGTAGCCCGGCCGGCCGCCTCCAACTGCGTCTCGACGGCCGAACGCCCGGTGCCTTCCCTGACCTTGACGTCGATCCGGTCGACTGCGGCTCCCCCGGCGTTGCGCGGGGTCACGTACACGCCGTTGTTCCCGGTGCCGGTGCTCAGCACGGCCGCCACCCGCAGGGTGACCCTGCGGCCGTCGGCCAGCCAGACACCGACGCGCTCGCCGACCGTCGTGGTCATCCACTCCTCGTTGACGACGAGGGAACCGTCGTCGAGCCCGGCAAGGCTCCCCGCCACCACGGGCAGCGCCGACACCGCCGCCGCGTCGGCCGGGTCCACGGCCCGCGCCTCGGAGCCGACGAGCGCCGTGCCTTCCTCCAGCACGGTCACGGAGGTGGAGCGCGAGGCGCTGACGACGACGCCGGATATGTGCCGGGCCCGCTCGACGAACCGCGCCGGGAGCGCGGCGCCTTCGCCCGCCGCCGTGACCACGAAGTCCGAGGCCACCTGGGTGCGCGCCTCGGTGGCCCTGGCCTCGTCGAGGGTCTCCGTCGTCCCCATCAGCGAGGCGGCCAGCGCCACGGTGACGATCACGGGCGCCGTGAGCGCGGCCGTTCTGCGCAGTGCGGCGGAGGTGTTCTCCCTCGCCAGTACGGCGGAGCGGGCCACCTGGCGGGAGCTGGGCTACACACTGCTCTTCGCCCTGGTCCTGTGGCCGCTGGAGGCGCTGGCCGTGGGCACGGCCCTCGTCCTCTGCGGCGGCCTGATCGCCGCTCCCCCGATGCTGGCGGCGAGCGAGGGCGAGGAGGCCCGCATCCTCAAGATCTGGCTGATCGACAGCTACCCGCCCGCCTTCGCGGCGCTCCTCGCCGGACTGGTGCTGCTCCCCCTGTTCGCGTATCCGCTCGGGGTCCTGGCAACCGCCCGGGCCGCGCTGACCCGGCAGTTGCTCTCCGCGCCGGAGGCCGGACTGGATTCCCGGCTGCGGGAACTGGGCCGTTCCCGCGTGCGGCTGGTCGACGCCTTCGAGGCGGAGCGCCGGCGGATCGAGCGCGATCTGCACGACGGGGCGCAGCAGCGGCTCGTCGCCCTGTCCATGACGCTCGGCCTGGCCGGACTGGAGGGCCCTGCCGAGCCACTGGCCGGGCTGCTGGCCAAGGCGCACGAGGAGGCCGCGGTCGCGCTGGTGGAGATCAGGGAACTCATCCGGGGCATCCACCCCCAGGTCCTGACCGACCGCGGTCTGCAGGCGACGGTGGAGGACGTCGCGGACCGTTCGGTGATCCCGGTGGACGTGGACTTCGACCTGCCGGACCGGCTCTCCGAAGCGATCGAGACGGCGGTCTACTTCGCGGTCTGCGAGGCGCTGGCCAATGTGGCCAAGCACAGTGGGGCGAACCGTGCCCGGGTGAACGGCCGGGCGGAGAAGGGCCGGCTGGTGGTGGAGGTGTCGGACGACGGGGCGGGTGGCGCATCCGCCGTCGGCGGCACGGGGCTCCAGGGCGTGGCCGATCGCATCTCGGAGCTCGACGGCCACCTGCTAGTGTCCAGTCCGCCCGGCTCCGTGCTCACTGTGACGTCTGGTCCGCCCTGGTACCGCCCAGTCCGCTCACGCAGCGCTCACGCAAGCCGGGCTTCCCTCACCGGCGACAACGCGCTCGAACTCGGGTGGCTTACCCGCATCGAGTCAGACCTGGCCGAGATCGACTTCCATCTGGAAGGGAGCCGAAACCTTGACGACGCCGGTGAACACGTCCCCGTTTGCGTAGGCCCTGGTCGCGGGGTCGAGAACATAGGTGTACACCAGCGGGACTCCGGTCGTGGCCTGCTCGACCCGCCAGTAGAAGGCAATGCCGGACTTGGCGTACTGGTCCGTCTTCACAATCCGATCGGTGGTCTCCGATCCCGGCGAGACGACCTCCACGACCAACAGCACGTGCTCCGGGCGGGTGGGCGTGATGTCGATCGTTTCCGCGCGATACACGACGACATCCGGGCGCCGATTCGTGAGCGGGACGTCCTGGAGACGGACGTCGAAGTCGGTATCGGCATTCCAATCAGGCCCCGCAGCCTCCTCCAAGGCATTCGCCAGGATCCGAGCGAGCCGGTTATGGCGCTTGGACGCACTGGGACTCACGACGACCATCCCGTCCACGATCTCAATCCCCGAACACTGCTCCTCGGACCAGGAGTCGTACTGCTCCGCCGTGATCTGCTCGTGCATCCACGCAGGGGCTGCCCTCTCGGCAGTCATGACGCACCTCCCGGACACCATGCGAGCGGGCCCGATCCCGCCGACTTCAGCGTACTGTCTCAGCTCCCCCGGCACCCTGGACGCGAGAACGGCCGCCGCGCGCGGTGCGCAGAGCCCCGTTCCACGAGAGTGCCTGCTGCCGTGCCGAGGCACTGTCCCTGCTCGGCAGCCTGCACGCCGCCCGGCACCGGGAATCCTCCGCCGAGCGGTAGCGCCGACCGTCGCCCTGATGTTCGTCGTCCGGCCCGGATCAACGCTTGCCGCCGGGGGCGGCGGGGGCGGCGCCAGGCTCCGCAGGTGATCCTCGGCGCAGGTGTTCCTGCTGGAGGTGAGGCTCGGTAGTGGCCCACCCGGCAAGGAAGGCAAGGGCCTGAGCGGAGCGGGAGTTGGGTTCGGCCGTGTAGACGAGCAGCGTCTGGTCCCCGGTGCCGCGCACGTCCATCACCTGGAAATCCAGGCTGATCTCTCCCGCGAGGGGGTGGAGGAAGTCCTTGCGGCCCGAGCGCTGGGCGCGCACCCGGTGGGTGGACCACCACTGACGGAAGTCGGCGTCCTTCACCGACAGCTCTCCGATGAGGCGGAGCAGGGCGGGGTCCTCGGGGTAGCGGCCGGCGTCCATCCGGAGATAGGAAACGCATTCGCGGGCCACCTTCTCCCAGTCGGTGTACAGGGCGCGGACCTCGGGGTCGAGGAAGGACAGCCATATGTGGTTGCGGTGCTGTACGGGCACCTGCCCGAAGTCGGTGATCAGCGCAGCGCCCAGGGTGTTCCACCCCAGGATGTCCATACGCCGGCCCAGCACGAGCGCGGGCACCCCCGGCATGCTTTCCAGCAGCACCCGGGTCGCACCCCCCACACGCTGCGTGCGGGGTGTGGGCGACCCGGCCTTGACGGTGAGTCCGGTGGAGTCGGCAGCGCAGCGCAGCAGGTACTCCTGTTCGTCCGCGTCGAGTTCCAGGGCCCGCGCGAGGGCGGTGAGGATCTCCGGCGACGCCGACTTCGCCCGGCCCTGTTCCAGGCGGACGACGTAGTCCACGCTGACACCGGCCAGCGTGGCGAGTTCCTCGCGCCGCAGTCCCGGTACCCGGCGGTGGCCGGAGGAGGGGATGCCGGTCTGTTCGGCGCTCACCCGGGCCCGGCAGGCGCGCAGGTACTCACCCAGTTCGGTCACAGCCGTCCTCGTTTCAGCATCGTCTCTCGTCATCAACGCGGTCGGCCCCGGCGGCTTCCCCCGGTGGTGCGACGGTGCGGCTGCACCACCGGGCGAAGCACCGCAAGGCCACCGGTCAGGCCGGGGTGCGGGTGTCGTCGTGGTCGGTGGACAGGGCCAGGTCGCGCCAGGCGACGGACTCCTGCTGGAGCTGCCCGATCTTCCGGTCGAGCTCGGCCAGGCAGTCGCTGCCGAGCTGGGCGCGTACCGGCGGGTCCTGAGCGTCGGCGAGAGCCAGAACGGCTGCGGCGCCCTTGACCGGGTCGCCCGGCTGAGCCTGGTTGAGGCCGGGAACCACTCCGCGTACCGCACCAGCGGTCGCCGCGTAGTCGGCGATCACGGTGTCCTCGGTATGCAGGCTGGTGGCGTCGAGGAAGTCGGTACGGAAGTAGCCCGGCTCCACCAGCGTGACACCGACCCCCAGCGGAGCCAGCTCCTGCTGCATCGCCTCGGAAATCCCCTCCACGGCGAACTTGGTGGAGCAGTAGATCCCGAAGCCCGCCGAGCTGCTGAACCCACCCAACGAGCTGAGGTTGAGTACGCGACCTGACCGCTGTCGGCGCATCACCGGCAGCACCGCGCGGGTGACGTTGAGCAGGCCGAAGACGTTGGTGTCGTAGATCGAGCGGACCGCGGCGTCCGTGGACTCCTCCACCGCGCCGAGCAGGCCCCGCCCCGCGTTGTTGACCAGGACGTCGATCGACCCGAACGCCTCCACCGCCGCGGCGACCGCCGTGTGGGCCCGCGCCTCGTCGGTCACGTCGAGCGCGAACGGGAGCAGTCGGCCCTCGTACCCGGGCAGCGCCTTCTCGACAGCCTGAGGGTTGCGGGCGGTCGCGACGACGTTGTCGCCGCGATCGAGCGCCTGGCGGGCGATCTCCAGACCGAAACCGCGTGCTGCTCCGGTGATGAACCACGTGGTCATGCGTACTCCTCGAACAAGGGGGCCATCCGTCCCCGAAAGTGCGTGTGTGCTGCGGTGTTCTCCAGGCTGACCGGAGCACGGGGGGTCTTCCAGGGAAAGGTCTCCCTAGGAACAGCCGTCCCACGGAGCCGACCGGTCGAACTCCGTGTCACTGATCAGCACGTACCCGGCCCGGATCCGCGCCACAACCGCACGGGCCGCCTCCAGGTCGGCACCGGTGACTTACGCGGCGAGACAAGGGGGTGTCGTCGGCGATGGCGACGGCCTCGTCCAGGGCGTCGTGGGCGATCACCGGCATCACCGGCATCACCGGGCCGAAGATCCTTCCCGGGAACCCGGGGTCGATTCAGTTTCCGGCGCTACGGACAGTGGTGGGGCCGTGCGTCGGCGCTGTCTCCTGTGCCGTGGGTTCGTCCCAGGAAGCCAGCAGCCGCAGTGACGTTTCCGATGGGCTGTTTTGTTCGGTGCGGTAGATGAACAGGGTCTGGTCGGGGTCGTCGCCAGGGGTGAGGGCCTGATAGGTGATGGTGAGGTCGCCGACGAGGGGGTGGTGGTAGTCCTTGGTGCCGGTGGTGCGCTGGTGAACTTTGTTATCGGACCAGTAGCGGCGGAATTCCTGGCTGTTTATGGACAGGTCACCGACGAGAGCGCTGAGCGCGGGGTCGTCGGGGTGACGACCGGCGTCGAGGCGGAGCATGGCGGCCGTGTCGGCGGCGACGGTGGCCCAGTGTGTGTACAGCTCGCGGGCGTGGGGGTCGAGAAAGACGAAGCGTGCCTGGTTGCGGTGCGCGGCGGGCAGGGCACGGAAGTCGGTGATGAGGCGTCCGGCGAGGCGGTTGTGGGCGAGGACGTCGAGGCGCCGGCCGAGGACGAAGCCTGGCCGGCAGGCGGCCTCCAGGGTGTCCAGCAGGTCCCAGGTGCCGGGATCGACGCGCTGCGGCCGGGACCGGCGCTTGCGCTGGGCCGAGGTGGGTCGAGCGAGCATGTGCAGGTGGGCGCGTTCGGCGTCGTCGAGACGCAGCGCGGTGGCAAGCGCGTCGAGGACTTCTGCTGAGGCGCTGGAGCTGCGGCCTTGTTCCAGGCGGGTGTAGTAGTCCACGCTGACTCCGGCCAGGCGGGCGAGTTCTTCCCGCCGGAGTCCGGGCACGCGGCGCCGGCCGAAGCCTCCCTCCTCCAGTCCGGCCTCCTGCGGGGTGAGGCGGGCGCGGGCCGAGCGCAGAAACTCCGCCAGCCGGGAGCTTGTCTCGTCACGGGTCATGCCACCCAGTCTCGCGCGTTCCCTCCCCGCATGACGCAGCCCAGGGTGGCCCAGTTCGTCCCCCGATCGACAGGACCTGTTTCGCGCCCCTTTGCGCTGGTCAGCGCTGTTTCAGTGGAGGAGCAGAACGGATGACGGGGCGCATCCCCGCTCCCCCGCTTCCGTCCCGTCACCCACGAAAACAGGAGCCGTTCATGTCCACCTGGTTCATCACCGGAGCCTCCCGCGGTCTCGGCCTCCAGATCGCCCGTGCCGCGCTGGAGGGCGGTGACACGGTCGTGATCGCGGCCCGCAACCCGGACAGCCTGCCGGACGACCTGAAGCGGTCGGAGCGCGTGTTCGGCATCGCGTTGGACGTCACCCGCAGCGAGGACATCCCGCGGGCCGTCAAGGCGGCCGTAGACCGGTTCGGCGGGATCGACGTGCTGGTCAACAATGCCGGGCGCGGACTGCTCGGCGCCCTGGAGGAGATCACGGACGCCGAAGCGCGCTCCCTGTTCGACCTCAACGTCTTCGGTCTGATCAATGTGACCCGCGCGGTCCTTCCCGTGATGCGGGAGGCGGGCCACGGAAAGATCGTCCACATCGGATCGCGGTCCGGATTCGAGGGCGAACCCGGCGTCAGCATGTACAGCGCCTCGAAGTTCGCCGTCGCCGGGATCAGCGAAGCCCTCTCCGTGGAACTCGCACCGTTCGGCATCCAGAGCATGGTCGTCGAACCCGGCGTATTCCGTACCGACTTCCTCGACGGCAGCTCACTGTCAACCGCCGCCGACCGCATTCCCGCCTACGACGGCACCCCGGCTCACGACACCCTCGACTGGATCGGCCAGGCCAACCACACCCAGCTCGGCGATCCCGTCAAGGGGGCCGCGTTGATCTACGAAGTGACCTGCCAGGACAAGCTGCCCACCCACCTGGCACTCGGCCGTGACGCCATCGAGCGCCAGCAGGTCAAGATCAGCCGGCTCCAGGACGACCTCGCCGCGTGGCAGGAGAAGTCCACCGCCACCGCCCACGACGACGCTGCCTGAACAGCCCATCGAAACACCAGCAGAAAGTGAATCCTTTTCCCATGTCCCCACTCATCACGGGCCGGCCGCTTGACGGCCGGACAGCCGTGGTCACCGGTGCTTCCAGCGGCATGGGCGCGGCCACCGCGCACCGCCTTGCCGCGCTGGGAGCCTCGGTGGCCATCGTCGCACGGCGTCAGGACAGACTCGCCGCACTCGCTGAGGACATCACCACAGCCGGCGGCACCGTGCTGCCTCTGACCGTGGACGTCACCGACCGGGCCGCCGTCCAAGCCGCCGCAGATGAGGTGGCCAACGAGCTCGGTCAAGCGGACCTGGTGTTCAACAATGCCGGAGTGCAGCTCATCTCCGCCATTGACGAGCTGAAGGTCGACGACTGGCAGCGCCAGATCGATCTCAACGTCACCGGCGTGATGAACGTGATAGCGGCCTTCCTTCCCCACCTGACCGCCGCAGCCGACCGGGGAGGGCCGGCGGACCTGATCAACACCTCCTCCATCGCGGCCACACGCATCCTGGAGAAGTTCTCGGTCTACTCCGGAACCAAGGCCTATATCAGTCACCTGACACGCCTCATGCGCGTCGAGCTGGGACAGAAGAACGTACGTGTCAGCGCGATCGAACCCGGCATGGTCGACACCGAGCTCCCCGACCACGTCGTCGACACCGACGCCAGCACCATGATGGCCGCGTTGCTGCGCGACATCGACTGCCTCCGAGGAGACGACATTGCGGAAGTCGTCGGCTTCATCACCTCACTCCCGCGTCACGTCAACCTCAGCGAGCTGACCATCCTGCCCACAGCCCAACCCCTGTAGAAGCGCCCCAGGGGGCTTGCCCGGATACGTGACTCCAGGCAAGCCCCACGCGCAGCGTTCTCTCAGGGTCGCCCTTGCCCGGAGCAAGATCAAGAACAGTCCACGGACACGGACACGGCCCCGGACCGCCCATGCACTGTCACAACCTGCTGTCACTCAAAGTGGGTTGAGGCTCATTCCGGGAAGTATTTGCGACAGCATCCGGGGTCACGACGGGCGGGCCTTGACTCAAGGCCCATCAGGTCGCCGGTGGCTCGGGTGCTGCCCACCCGGGCCACCGGCGACCTGATGGGCCGGGTGGGCAGCACCCGAGCGGCAATGACTCGCGAGCAGCCCGAGACGGCCTCCCGGCGAAGCCTCTGGGCTGACGCACCGGCAGGAGCAAGGCCACGGAAAGGGAAGACCCCAGGTCGCGGCGAGTGCGTCCTGGGGTGCATTACAAGGGCGCGGGCCCCATCTGGCCCCCATGCGCTATTTCGGAGCCGGATCCGGCGTTGGTGCAGAACACGAGCCGATCAGGAAAAAGCAAAAGCCCCAGGTCACGGCGAGTGAGTCCTGAGGCTTAAGCGGAGCCGCCTTCGGGATTCGAACCCGAGACCTACGCATTACGAGTGCGTTGCTCTGGCCAACTGAGCTAAGGCGGCACGCCCTGTCGCACCATGGTGCGATCAGCAGCGTCGCCAAGTCTACACAGTTTCGAGGAGTGCTCCGTACCGGCCCGTTCTTCCGCCTCAGTCGCAGGTCAGGAGCACTTCTTGCCGTCGTCCGGCGCGGTGCCCTCCAGGAGGTACGTGTTGATCGCCGTGTCGATGCAGTCGCTGCCACGGCCGTACGCCGTGTGCCCGTCGCCCTCGTAGGTGAGGAGCGTGCCCGACGAGAGCTGGCCGGCCAGGGACTTCGCCCACTTGTACGGGGTCGCCGGGTCCCGGGTGGTGCCGACGACCACGATCGGGGCGGCGCCCTCGGCCTTGATCGGGTGCGCGGTGCCGGTGGCGGGGACCGGCCAGTAGGCGCAGTTCAGGGAGGCCCAGGCGAAGCCCTTCCCGAAGACCGGCGAGGCCTTCTCGAAAGTGGGCAGGGCCTGGGTGACCGCCTGGGAGGTGGCGAAGGCGGGCGGGAGGTCGACGCAGTTCACGGCCGCGTTGGCGTACATGAGATTCGCGTACGTACCGTTCGGCTCGCGCTCGTAGTAACTGTCCGCCAGGGAGAGCAGACCCGAGCCGTCGCCCGCCTCGGCACCGGTGAGCGCCTCGCGGAGCTGGGGCCAGGCCGTCTCGTCGTACATGGCGGCGATGACGCCCGTGGTGGCGAGGGACTCGCCGAGCTTGCGGGACTCACCCGTGGCGATCGGCTTCGCGTCGAGGTCGCTGAACAGCTTCTTGAGATTCTTCGCCGCGTCGTCGGCGGACTTCGTGCCGAGCGGGCAGTCCGCCTTCTTCACGCAGTCCGCCGCGAAGGACTGGAACGCGGTCTCGAACCCCGCGGTCTGGTCCCGGTTCATCTCGACCGACGGGAGCGAGGGGTCCATCGCGCCGTCGAGAACCAGACGGCCCACCCGCGCCGGGAAGAGTCCGGCGTACGTCGCACCCAGGAAGGTTCCGTACGAGGCGCCGACGTAGTGCAGTTGCCCGTCTCCCAGCAGCGCCCGCAGGATGTCCATGTCACGGGCCGTCTCCACGGTGGAGACGTGCGGCAGGATCTCGCCCGAGCGCTGCTCGCAGCCCGTGGCGAACTTCTTGAAGGCGCTGCTCAGCTTCGTGACCTCGACGGCGTCGTCCGGGGTCTGGTCGACCTGCGTGTAGGCGTCCATCTGTGAACCGGTGAGGCATTCGACGGGTTCGCTGCGCGCGACCCCGCGCGGGTCGATGGCGACCATGTCGTAGCGGGCGCGCACCTGGGCGGGGTAGCCGATCGCGGCGTAGCCCTGGAGATAGCCGATGGCCGATCCGCCGGGGCCTCCCGGGTTGACCAGGAGGGAGCCGATCTTCTTGCCGGGCCCGGTGGCCTTCTTCCGGGAGACCGCCAGCTTGATCTCGCCGCCGTCCGGCTTCGCGTAGTCGAGCGGCGCCTTCATCGTGGTGCACTGGAATCCGGTGACACCGCAGTCCCGCCAGCTCAGCTGCTGGGCGTAGAACGACTTCAGCGCCGCCGGCACGGCGGAGGGTGTGGCCGAGGCCGCCTGCGCGGGCGACGACGCGCCCGTGGTCGAACTCCCGCCGGAGCAGCCGGAGATGAGGAGGCCGGCAGTGCCGAGCGCTAGGGCGAGGGTGCGGAGCGGGCGCCTGATGTGCATCTCCGGAGCGTAGCCGCCGGGCGTCGGCTCGTCCGATTCCCTGCCCTTTCGGGTGATTCGGTGACCGGTACGGGGCGGCTCGGTGACCGGTACGGGGCGGCTCGGTGACCGGTACCGGGCGGCTCGGTGACCGGTACGGGGCGGCTCGGTGACCGGTACCGGGCGGCTCGGGGATCGGTGGGTCCGTGTGCCGGTCCCGCCGTGCAGCCGTGCAGCCGTACAGCCGTACAGCCGTGACCGGCGGTGTCAGCCCGCCCGCAGCGCCATCGTCATCGCCTCCACCGCGAGCAGCGGGGCCACATTGCGGTCCAGGGCCCGGCGGCAGTCGCTCACGGCCTCGATCCGGCGCAGGGTGCGCTCGGGAGTGGACGAACGGGCGATGCGGTCGAGGGAGTCCTGGGCGTCCGCATTGGCGATGGCGATCCGGGAACCCAGCTGCAGGGCGAGCACATCGCGGTAGAACCCGGTCAGTTCGGTGAGTGCCAGGTCGAGGCTGTCGCGCTGGGTGCGGGTCTTCCGGCGCTTCTGCCGGTCCTCCAGCTCCTTCATCACCCCGGCCGTGCCCCGCGGCATCCGGCCGCCGGCGGAGGCGCCGAGCGCGGCCTTCATGTCTTCCGTCTCCTTGACGTCGACATCCTCGGACGCCTGCTTCGCGTCGTCGGTGGCCGTGTCGATCAGCTCCTGGGCCGCCTTGAGGCAGCCGCCGATGTCGTCGACCCGCAACGGGAGCTTCAGGACGGCCGCCCTGCGGGCACGGGCCCGCTCGTCGGTGGCCAGCCGGCGGGCCCGGCCGATGTGTCCCTGGGTGGCCCGGGCCGCGGCCGCGGCCCGCTCCGGGTCGATGCCGTCGCGGCGGACGAGGACGTCGGCGACGGCGTCGACCGACGGGGTACGCAGGGTGAGGTGGCGGCAACGGGACCGGATCGTGGGCAGCACGTCCTCCAGCGAGGGCGCGCAGAGCAGCCACACCGTGCGCGGCGCGGGCTCCTCCACCGCCTTGAGCAGCACGTTCCCCGCGCCCTCGGTGAGGCGGTCGGCGTCCTCCATGACGATGACCTGCCAGCGGCCGACGGCCGGCGAGAGCTGGGCGCGGCGAACCAGCTCGCGGGTCTCCTTCACACCGATGGAGAGCAGATCGGTGCGGATCACGTCGACGTCGGCATGCGTACCGATGAGGCTCGTGTGACACCCGTCGCAGAAGCCGCAGCCCGGCGCCCCGCCCAGGGCACGGTCCGGGCTGGTGCACTGCAGGGCGGCGGCGAAGGCCCGGGCGGCGGTGGACCGGCCGGAGCCCGGGGGACCGGTGAACAGCCAGGCGTGGGTCATCCTCGAGCCGGGCGGCACCGGCTTTCCCGTGGAATTGGCGGTGACCAGTGCGTCGGCGTCCCGGGCGGCGGCACCGAGCTGCTCCTGCACGCGGTCCTGGCCGACCAGGTCGTCCCATACGGACATGGGCACCGCCCTTCCAGTGATATGCGGCCGCGCCGCCGTTCCGTGGAACGGCGGCGCGGCTCCGTGTGGCTCCCGCCACGGCTGTCGCCGTGACGTTCGTCGATCCGGCTTCCCATTGTGGGGGACGGGGCTGACAATCCCGACAGCCGGACGGACGACGGCCGGCCCGGTCAGCGCCGCGGGCGGCGCCCCCGGCCCTTGGGTGCGGGGCCCTCGTCGTCGTGATCGCCGAGCAGCTCGTCCGCCAGCGTGGGCAGATCGTCCAGCGGGGTCTCCTCCGCCCAGTCCGGGCGCGGACGCCGCGACCGGCCGGACGAATCCTGCCGGTCCCGGTCCGCCTGCGGGTTCCCGTGCGGGTCCGCGTGCGGATCGGTGATCTGCGGCAACTCGCGGGTGCGCTCGTTCTCGCTCTCCGGTGCGGATTCCGCCGGGCGCTCGTCCCGGAAGATGCCGCGCGGAACCCGGTCCGCCGGATCGGCGTCCCGTCCGGAGGTCCGTCGCGTGTCCCGTCCCCCGTCACGTACCGGCGGAAGCACGGCCGTCTCGTCCGCCGCACCGGGGTGTCCGGAGGCGTCGGAGATCTTCGGGATCATCGGCGTCTCGGCCTCGTCGGAAGGCCAGGGCGCGGACGGCGACGCGCTGCGGGGCCGCCCCGAACCGGACTGCGGATCCACGGGGGAAGGCACCGGCTGCGTGATCTCGTTCGGGTTGACGATCGGCGTCGGCACCGTCAGCTCACTGTCCGACTCGGACGGCCCGGCCTGCGTGGACCGTGTGGACCGCGCAGACGACTCGGACTGCGCGGCGGCACGCGAAGCCTGCGCGGCCGCTGCCGCCTCGGCATCGGCCTCCGCCTGGGCGGCCGCAGCCTGAGCACGGGCGCTCTCTGCGGCGGCAGCGGCCTCTGCCTCTGCCTGCCTGCGGGCCGCCTCGGCCCGGAGCAGTGCCTCCTCCGCCTTGCGCTGCTTCTCCAGGCGCCGGGCCTCGGCCTCCTGGCGCAGCCGGGCCTCCTCCTCGGCCTGGCGGCGAAGCCGCGCCTGCTCGGCCTCGCGGGCCGCGTCCTCGGCCTCGATCCGGGCGCGCTCCTCCTCGGCGACGCGGCGGGCCTCCTCGGCACGCTGCCTGGCCTCCTCCGCCTGCCGTTCGGCCTCGCGCCGGCGGGCTTCCTCCTCCTCGCGGCGCTTGCGCTCCTCCTCCTCGGCGCGGAGTTTGGCGAGCTGCTCCTGCCGCTCGCGCTCCAGGCGCTCCTCCTCGGCCTTGCGCGCGGCCTCCTCCTCGGCGAGGCGCCTGGCCTCTTCCTCGGCGGCCTTGCGCGCCTCTTCCAGGGCCTTGATCTCGGCCTCGGAGAGCGGAAGGAGGTGGTCGAGCCGGTGCCGTACGACCGTGGTGATCGCCTCCGGCTCCTGGCCGGCGTCCACCACCAGGTAGCGGGTCGGGTCGGCGGCGGCCAGCGTCAGGAATCCGGACCGCACCCGGGCGTGGAACTCGGGCGGCTCGGACTCCAGCCGGTCGGGCGCCTCGGTGAACCGTTCCCTCGCGGTCTGCGGGTCGACGTCCAGGAGGACCGTCAGATGCGGTACGAGTCCGCTCGTCGCCCAGCGCGAGATCCGGGCGATCTCGGTCGGCGCGAGATCGCGGCCCGCGCCCTGGTAGGCGACGGACGAGTCGATGTATCGGTCGGAGATGACGATCGCGCCGCGCTCCAGCGCCGGACGCACGACCGAGTCGACGTGCTCGGCGCGGTCGGCGGCGTACAGCAGGGCCTCGGCGCGGTTGGAGAGGCCGGCCGACGACACGTCGAGCAGGATCGAGCGCAGCCGCTTGCCGACGGGGGTCGCACCCGGTTCACGGGTGACGACGACCTCGTGGCCCTTGGCGCGGATCCACTCGGCGAGCGCCTCGACCTGGGTGGACTTGCCCGCTCCGTCACCGCCCTCCAGAGCGAGGAAGAAGCCGGTGGCGGCGGGTGCGACCGCCGGGTCTCCGCCGCGCAGTGCCTCGCGCAGGTCGCGGCGCAGCGGCACTCCGGAACGGTCGTCCGTCTTCGCCAGGACGATCGCGGCGACCGGCAGCAGCAGGGCGCCGATCAGCATCAGGGTGAAGGCGGCGCCGCCGTGGGCGAAGACGAAGTCGCCCGCGGTCAGCCGGTGGGTGCCTATGGCGGCGGCCACCAGCGGGCCGCCGACCGCGCCGAGCGCGACCAGGACCCGGACGACGGCCTGGAGGTGCTCGGTGGTCCGGGCCCGGCGGGATTCCTCGGTCTCCTGGTCGACGAGCACATGGCCGGTGCTCGCTGCGACACCCGCCGCGTAGCCGGCGAGCACGGCGATCAGGACGACGGTCGCCGTGTCCGGCACCAGGCCCATCGCCAGGAGGGCGACCCCGGTGACGGCGGTGGCCAAGGAGAGCAGCCGGCGGCGCGACAGGGCCGGCAGCACCTTCTGCGCGGTGCGGATGCCGACGCCCGTGGCACCGGTCAGGGCGAGGATCAGCAGGGCGAAGGTGACGGGACCGCCACCGAGGTCGGCGGCGTGCAGTACGGCGACGGCGGCCGCGACCGCGATCGCCCCGGCCACCGCGGCGCAGGTCGCGACGATCAGCGGGACGGCACCGGTGCGTCCCTTGTCCGGTCCGCTGCCGGCGGACGGCCGTCGCAGCCCCTCCAGGGGCGAACGCGGACGGGGCGTCGTCGTACCGGGCAGTTCCAGGAAGTACAGGGTGGAGATCGAGGCGGAGAACAGCCCGGCCGCGACGTACGAGCCGAGGGCCGCCTGGTGGAACGAGAACCACTCCAGGCCCGAGCCCAGCAGATTCCCGATGAGCGTGGCAACCAGCAGAACGGCCGCGGCGGCGGGAACGGCGGCGAAGTCCGTACGCAGGGAGAGCCGGCGCAGCGCGTCCATGTGATCCGGCAGCGGGCGCACCGCGGCGCCCTCGATCGGCGGTGCGGGCAGCAGCGCGGGCGCCGCGCCGTCCTTCGCGATCGTCCACAGCCGCTCGCCCGCGCCGGTGACGAAGACGGTGATGAGGATCATCATGAGCGCCTTGTCGGGCGTCCAGTCGATCCACAGGGGCGCGACGACCAGCAGCGCGAGCCGCAGCCCGTCGGCGCCGATCATCAGCCACCGCCGGTCGAGCGGCCCGCCTGGCGCCGTCAGGGTCGTCAGCGGCCCCAGGAGTACGGCTCCGAAGAGCAGAGTGGAAATAATCCGGGCCCCGAAGACGGCGGCGACGGCGAAGGCCGCCCCGCGGTATCCGGATCCGAATGAGCCCTCAAGGACCGCCGCTTGCAGCGACAGCAACACCAGCACGAGAAGGGCGAGTGCATCGCCGGTACTGCCGACGAGCTGCGCGCTCCACAACCGCTTCAGCGGGGGAACACGCAACAGGGCTCGTACGGCGCGCTCGCGTGAGTCTGCGGCAAGTGTGTCGGAGGTGGGGCTCACGACCGTTGGCTGCTCGGCTCGCGTCATCCGCCCAGCCTATCGGGAGCAGGGCGGTGCCCGGGGCCCGCGTCCGAACATACGACCGCAGACCGGCCGGGCCGGCCCCTCTCCGGCCCCCGCCCCAGGACGCGACAAAGCCGGAGGGGCTGGACACCGGTCCAGCCCCTCCGGCGCGGTTCAGGGGCCCGAGCCCCAGGTCGCTCAGTCCTCCGCAGACGCCGCGGAAGCCGCCTTCTTCGCCGGCGCCTTCTTTGCCGGAGCCTTCTTCGCCGCAGTCGTCGTCTTCTTGGCCGCAGTCGTCTTCTTCGCAGCCGTAGCCGTCTTCTTCGCCGCGGTCGCCTTCTTGGCCGGCGCCTTCTTTGCCGGAGCCTTCTTCGCCGTCTTCTTCTTCGCCGGCCCCTTGGCCCGCTTCTCGGCGAGCAGCTCGTAGCCGCGCTCCGGCGTGATGTCCTCGACGCTGTCGTCGGTCCGCAGCGTCGCGTTCGTCTCGCCGTCGGTGACGTACGCGCCGAAGCGCCCGTCCTTGACGACGACCGGAGCCCCGCTCACCGGGTCCGTGCCCAGTTCCTTAAGCGGCGGCTTGGCGGCGGCCCGCCCGCGCTGCTTGGGCTGGGCGTAGATGGCGAGCGCCTCATCGAGCGTGATGTCGAAGAGCTGGTCCTCGGAGGTGAGGGACCGCGAGTCCGTGCCCTTCTTCAGGTACGGGCCGTAGCGGCCGTTCTGCGCCGTGATCTCGACGCCCTCGGCGTCCTCGCCGACGACACGCGGCAGCGACATCAGCTTCAGCGCGTCGGCCAGCGTCACCGTGTCCAGCGACATCGACTTGAAGAGCGAAGCCGTCCGCGGCTTCACCGCGTTCTTGCCCGTCTTCGGGGTGCCCTCGGGCAGCACCTCGGTGACGTACGGGCCGTAACGCCCGTCCTTGGCGATGATCTGGTTCCCGCTCACCGGGTCCGCGCCGAGCTCGAAGTCGCCGCTCGGCTTGGCCAGCAGCTCCTCCGCGTACTCGACGGACAGCTCGTCGGGTGCCAGCTCCTCGGGGACGTCCGCGCGCTGGTGGCCCTCGGAGTCCTTCTCGCCGCGCTCGATGTACGGGCCGTACCGGCCCACCCGCAGCTTGATGTCGTTGCCGACGGGGAAGGAGGAGATCTCCCGCGCGTCGATCGCACCGAGGTCGGTGACGAGCTCCTTGAGCCCGCCGAGGTGGTCGCCGTCGCCGTTGCCCGCGTCGGAGGCCTTCCCGGCACCGGCCGCGTCGTCGCCCTCCTGCGCACCGAAGTAGAAGCGCTTCAGCCACGGCACGGACTGGGCCTCGCCCCGCGCGATGCGGTCGAGGTCGTCCTCCATGCGGGCCGTGAAGTCGTAGTCCACGAGCCGGCCGAAGTGCTTCTCCAGCAGGTTGACCACGGCGAAGGAGAGGAACGACGGTACGAGCGCCGTGCCCTTCTTGAACACGTAGCCGCGGTCGAGGATCGTCCCGATGATCGAGGCGTACGTCGACGGGCGGCCGATCTCGCGCTCTTCGAGCTCCTTGACCAGCGAGGCCTCGGTGTAGCGGGCCGGCGGCTTGGTGGCGTGCCCGTCGACCGTGACCTCGTCGGCCGTCAGCGCGTCGCCCTCGGCGACCTGCGGCAGCCGGCGCTCGCGGTCGTCGAGCTCGGCGTTCGGGTCGTCGGCGCCTTCGACGTACGCCTTCATGAAGCCGTGGAAGGTGATCGTCTTGCCGGACGCGGAGAACTCGGCGTCCCGGCCGTCGCTCGCCCGGCCGCCGATCTTGACGGTGACGGAGTTACCGACCGCGTCCTTCATCTGGGAGGCGACGGTCCGCTTCCAGATCAGCTCGTACAGCCGGAACTGGTCGCCGGTGAGGCCGGTCTCGGCAGGGGTGCGGAAGCGGTCCCCGGAGGGGCGGATCGCCTCGTGCGCCTCCTGCGCGTTCTTGACCTTGCCGGCGTACGTGCGGGGCTTGTCCGGCAGGTAGTTCGCCCCGTACAACTGCGTGACCTGGGCCCGGGCCGCGGTGATCGCGGTCTCCGAGAGGGTCGTGGAGTCGGTACGCATGTAGGTGATGAAGCCGTTCTCGTACAGCTTCTGCGCGACCTGCATGGTGGCTTTCGCCCCGAAGCCCAGCTTCCGGCTCGCCTCCTGCTGGAGGGTCGTCGTGCGGAAGGGCGCGTACGGGGAGCGGCGGTACGGCTTCGACTCGACGGACCGTACGGCGAACGTGGAGTCGGCGAGCGCGGCGGCCAGGGCGCGGGCGTTCGTCTCGTCGAGGTGCAGCGTCTGTGCGGACCCCTGCTTCAGCTGCCCGTCGGGGCCGAAGTCGCGGCCCTGGGCGATGCGGCGCCCGTCGACCGCGCTGAGGCGGGCGGTGAGCGTCGAGGGGTCGGAGGCATCACCGGAGCGGCCGGTGGCGAAGGTGCCGGTCAGGTCCCAGTACTCGGCGGAACGGAAGGCGATGCGTTCGCGCTCCCGCTCGACGACGAGGCGGGTGGCGACGGACTGGACGCGGCCCGCCGACAGCCGCGGCATGACCTTCTTCCACAGGACCGGCGAGACCTCGTAGCCGTAGAGACGGTCGAGGATGCGGCGGGTCTCCTGGGCGTCGACCATGCGCTGGTTGAGCTCGCGCGGGTTGGCGACGGCGGCCCGGATCGCGTCCTTGGTGATCTCGTGGAAGACCATCCGGTGGACCGGGACCTTGGGCTTGAGCACTTCCTGCAGGTGCCACGCGATGGCTTCGCCCTCGCGGTCCTCATCGGTGGCGAGGAAGAGTTCGTCGGACTCGGCCAGCAGCTGCTTGAGTTTCCTGACCTGGGCCTTCTTGTCGGCGTTGACGACGTAGATCGGCTGGAAGTCGTTCTCCACGTCGACGCCGAGACGGCGTACCTCGCCGGTGTACTCGTCCGGCACCTCGGCGGCGCCGTTCGGGAGGTCGCGGATGTGCCCGACGCTCGCCTCGACGACGTATCCGGGGCCGAGATAGCCCTTGATCGTCTTCGCCTTGGCAGGCGACTCGACGATGACGAGTCGGCGGCCGCCCTGTGCGGTCTCGCTGGTCGGGGACAACTTCGCTCTTCTCTCCGGTCGACGCTCGGTGGGCATCCGGGCAGCGCGATGGCGCTGCCGACGGTGCTGTCGCTGCGGAGTGTGACGGTACAACCCGCCCCCGTGTCAAACGGCAAAAGCCCGCAACGGCCACTCGAACGGTAACCCGACTTCCGCCATTCCTGCCGCCCGGCCCGCTCGGTCCGCCGTGTACGGGGCCCCTGCCTGCGGGTTTCGGCGGTGCTGTGGCCGCCCTGCGGGTGCCGGGGACGGGCCCGGCAGGATCCGGGCGAGAGGCCCCGGGGGCGGGCGGTCCCCGGGCGTGTTCCCCGGCCCGCCCGGGGCGGCCGGGGTCGGCGCGGGTTCAGATACGGGTGAGGCACCACACTCCGAGGACGAGGAAAAGTACGCCGAACACAGTGGCGAGTGCGGTGGAGACGACGGGGCTCACCCCGTGCGCCACCGGCGCACGGTGCAGCACACGCGCCCCCGTCCACAGCAGCAATGCGGCGCCGAACAGTGCGAACACCGTTCCGGCGAAGACAGCAGGTCCGCTCTCCATGCCCGTACGCCTCCCCGTTCCCCGGCGCGGCCCGGCACGGTCTGTCCGTACGGTGCCGCCCGGTTCCGGGGGAGACTCCCACCGCGGAACGTCGCAGACGCGAACTCCCGGTGAACAGCCCGGCCGTGGTGGTCACGTCACCGCGGAGATGCCGCGACCTTGGCCGGATTCACATCACGTCCAGCGTCGCGCGCCGCCTGCTGCCGCGTTCGAACACCGTCAGCAGTACGACGGCGAGCAGCACGTACCCCGCCCCTGTCGCGAGTTCCGCGGCGAGGGCCCTGCCGTCGAGTCCGGCGCCCGCCGACAACTCCCGCGCCGCGTCCGCCGCGTGGGTCATCGGCAGGACGTCCCCGACGGCCCGCATCCACCCCGGCAGGTTCTCCCGCGGCACGTTCGCGCCGGTCAGGAGCAGGAGCCCGGAACTGGCCACGTTCGAGATGAGGAAGACATCGCGGAACCGCAGCCCCAGCGCCCCCAGCGCCAGACCGAAGGCGGAGCACCCCGCCGCGGCGGCGAGCAGGACCGCGGCCAGTCCGGGCAGCGCCCCAACCGGAATCCGGAGCCCGAGCAGCAGGCAGGCCACAGCGAGGGTGAACACGCTGATGACCAGGCCGTTCAGTACATACGGCAGAGCGCGACCGAACCAGAGCGGAGCCCGGTTCCGAGGGCTCAGCAGCACGGCACCGAGCGTCCCGTACCGGCGTTCGTTGGCGATGGCCATCGTGCCGCCGTACACGCAGGCGGTCGACGCGGAGACGACGGCGTTGCCCAGCAGATAGAACCGGTCGTCGGCGACCTGGAGCTGGCGTCCCAGGAAGACGAAGAACAGCAGTTGCAGCAGCGGCCCGACCAGCAGGGTGCCGATGAACATGGGCAGCGTCGTCCAGTTGAAGAGGGCCCGGTAGGACAGGCCGCCACCGGTCACGACGAGCCGCAACACGGAAACGGTCCTCCGGTGCAGACCGCGGGCGGGTGTGAGGGCGGGTTCCACTGTGTGGACAGACATGTGGGGCAACTCCTGATGTCGGGCAGGGGAGCTCCGGCCGTGGAGGGTCCGGATGAGGGGTCTCAGGCGAGGGAGAGCGTGGCGGCGGCACGCGCACGGCGCTCGACCCGCCCCAGGAACAGGACGGCAACCACGGCGTACAGCGTGCCGAGGGCCAGGGCCACGGCCATCGGGACCAGCACCTCACCCGCTCCCGCCCCGCCCGAGGTCGCCGCGTGCACCGCCCGCGAGCCCCAGGTGGTGGGCAGCGCCCAGGAAACCGGACGCGTCCAGTCCGGCAGCACGGTGACGGGCACGAGCATCCCGGACAGCAGCCACACGGGGGCGTCCAGGGGGTTGGCGAGCGCGTTGGCGTTGCGCAGCAGCACGAACGTGGCGGCGAGCAGCAGCCCCATCATGCCGAGCGACAGAACACACACGGGGACCGCGACCAGGAAGAGCAGCGGGTGCGCGAAGTCGAGCGGCACGTCGAAGAGAACGGCGCCCCAGATCACCGTCGCCCCCATGGCGTACGTACCGATGACGGCGGTGGCCAGGGTGATCGGCAGCAGTACGAGGGAGAGCGGGGTGGGCGAGGCGACCAGGGTCTCCAGCGTGCCGAGCCAGCGCTGGTTCTGCACGGCTCCGCCCGATCCGAAGAGCACCGAGGACCAGATGCCCATCAGCCCGGCGCCGACGGCTGCCGTGAGCAGCCGGTCGGGGTCGTCGGCTGCACGGAAGAGATAGACGGCAAGGGTCGCGTACACCAGCGGGACGAGGACGGCGAAGGTGATTTCGATCGGTGAACGGCTCATGTACGAGACGTGGGTACGCACGCCGACGACGATCAGGCGCAGGGCCCGTGCGGGCGTCACGTGGCGGCCTCGTCGGCGGACCGGACCGTCGCGGCAGGCTGGACGGGGCCGGGGTCCTCAACGGGACCGGCGGCCGGAACGGACCCGGCGGCCCGAAGGTCGGCCGGAACGGACCCGGCGGACCGAAGGGATCCGTCGGCCTCAACGGGCTCAGCACCGTGACCCGAACCGCCGCCCTCGACCGGACCGCCGCGCTGGCCCGAACCGCCGCCCTCGACCGGACCGCCGCGCTGGCCCGGACCGCCGCCCTCGACCGGACCGCCGCCCTGGCCCGAACCGCCGCCCTCGACCGGACCGCCGCCCTGGCCCGAACCGCCGCCCTCGACCGGACCGCCGCCCTGGCCCGGACCGCCGCCCTGGCCCGGACCGCCGCCCTGGCCCGGACCGCCGCCCTCGACGGAGCAGCCGCCCTGCACGGGCCCGGCCGTCGTGGCGCGGACCGCGTCCACCACCCGGCTGTCCACCCGAGCGCCCGTCTCCGCCTCCTCGACGATCGCGATGTAGGCGTCCTCCAACGTGGGTTCGCGCGTGACGACCCGCCCGACCCGCACCCCGTCGAGCGCCGCCAGAACCTGCGCGTGCAGGTCCACGCCCCGTTCTGTCTGCACGATGACGGCCTGTCTGCTGCCCCGGTCCTCGGCGGCCACCCCGTGCACGCCCGTCAGGGCCCGGATGCGGTCGAGGTGTTCCTCGCCCGCCCCGTACGCCTCGATCTCCAGGATGCCGCGTTGCTGGACCCGGGACTTGAGGTGTTCCGGGGTGCCCAGCGCGCGGATCGTGCCGCCGGCGATGACCGCGATCCGGTCGCACAGCTCATCCGCCTCGGCCATGTAATGGGTGGTCAGCAGCACGGTGGTGCCGCCGGCTCGCAGGTCGGACACGGTGCGCCGCAGATCCCGCGCCGCCACCGGGTCGACGCCGATGGACGGCTCGTCGAGGAACAGGACATCGGGCCGGTGCAGCAGTCCGCGCGCGATGTGCAGCCGTTGCCGCATCCCGCGCGAGTACCCCTCGACCCGCTCCTTCTCCCGGCCGGTGAGGCCCACCAGGTCGAGCAGTCCGGCGATCCGCCGCTTCTGCTCGCGTGGTTCGACGGCGTACAGCTCGGCGAAGTAGCGCAGATTGTCGAGGGCGGAGAGCCGGTCGTACAGACCCCGGTCGCCGCCGAAGACGTAGCCGATCCTGCGGCGTACGGCGACGGGGTCGGACGCCACGTCGTGGCCCAGCACCCGGGCGGTGCCGGAGGTGGGCAGCAGCAGGGTGTTGAGCATCTTGATGGTGGTGGTCTTGCCGGCGCCGTTGGGGCCGAGCAGTCCGAAGAGCTCGCCCCGGGCCACCTCGAAGGTGACCCCACGCACGGCCTCGGTCTCGATGCGGTGCGGACGCAGGAAGCCGATCCGGCTGGTGTAGGTGCGGCGCAGGTTCTTCGCCTCGATGGCAAGCATGGCGGGGACGTTAGGTCCGGCCGTGCCGCCCCCGCCATCAATTCGGGGGCCGCCGAATCCTCCCGCGGGAGCCGGCATCCGCCCCGCCCGGATGCCGGCTCCCGCTTCTCAGGACACCGCGCGCAGCACGTCCTCCCCGGAGAGCAGCGCGAGCAGGGCCCGGCCGGTGCCCGTCAGCTGGTAGTACACGCTGCGGCCTATCCGGTGCCGGGTGACGACATCCGCCTCGGCGAGGACCGACAGGTGCTCCGAGACCGTGCTCGGCGCGAGCCCCAGCCGGTCGGCTATCCCGGCCGTGGTGAGCGGCCCGCCGAGTTGTCGCAGGACCGAGGCGCGGCCCCGGCCCAGCAGCAGCCCGAGCCGGTCGCCGCTCTCGGGGCGCTCCGCGGACCGTTCCCGCAGCGCGCCCGCGCCGCGGGCCTGGAAGGAGACCGTCAGGACCTCGGGGTCGTCCGTGGAGTAGAGCCGGCAGCCCTCCGCGAAGACGAGCGGGACGAGCAGCAGCCGGCGCTCACCCGCCCGGTATTCCGCGTCGATGTGCTTCGTCAGCTCAAGCACCGGCGGCGTCCACTTGGCGCGGCTCTCCAGGCCGGTGAACAACGCGTCGATGCCTTCGGTGGCGAAGGTCCGCGCCCTGATCAGGACCTCGTCCTCGACGAGCCGGCGCATGGTGGGCCAGTGGGCGGCCATCGCGCCTTCCCAGTACGCCGCGTACGCATCGGCGAGGGCCGAACAGGCCGCCTCGGGGTCCACCAGGTACGGGCGGATGCGAGGGTCGTCCTCAAGTCCCGGATAGTGCTCGGCGACCCCGGCCCGTACGACACCGGCCGGCGTGGCCCGGACCGTCTCCAGCTCCGCCTCGACCGACGTGGCCCCGACCGGGCGGGGCAGCAGGAAGTCCGGGAAGTCGTGCGGGCCGTCGATGAGCAGCCGCAGCGGCTCCGTCCGCGTGTCCTCCCGCAGCACCTCGCGGGCCCGCACCACCCACTCCTCGTAGGGCCGGGAGGGGGTGCGGTGGGGCATGGCCAGATGCAGGCTGCAGAACGCGTCCCACAGCGGGCTGATGGCGATCCGTGTCGCGCCGAGCGACGCCTGGTCCAGCTCGATACAGATCATCCGGCCATCCGGCCGGCCTGGGGCAGGGGCTCCAGGAAGCCCTCCTCGACCAGCAGTCGAATGGCCTGCGGGGTGCGGTCGCGCAGCAGCACCGGGTCCTCGTTCATCAACTGGGCGATGGCGTCCAGGATCCGCCCGGCGGGCAGCGATCCGTCGCACACACCGGCGAACCCTGCACCGACCGCATCGACCTTCGTCGCGCGTCGCATACCGCGGTTCTGACGCAGCACCACGTGCTCGGGGTCCTCGGCCCCCGGCAGCCCCACCTGTTCCTGCACGACCTCGGCGGCGAGGGTGAAGTGCGCGGCCAGCAGCGCGGCGTCGTCCTGCTCCCGCAGGTAGTCCTGGCGGGCGAAGTGCGCCTCGACGGCCGGTCCGAGCGGCTGCTCCACCGCGTGCGGCCACTCCTCGATCACGATCGAGGGTTCCCCGGCCGCGGCCGCGGCGGACTTCCGCAGCGTGATCCATCCGAAGCCGACCCCCTTCGTGCCGTGGGCCTCGAACTCGTCGAGCCAGGCGTCGTACCGCGCGGCGTACTGCGCGGGGTCCGTGCGGTGGTCGCCACTGTCGCGCAGCCACAGCTCCGCGTACTGCGTGATGTCCTGCACCTCGCGCTGCACGATCCAGGCGTCGCAGCCCTGCGGGACCCAGGACCGCAGCCTGTCCTGCCACTCCTCGTCCTCGGTGTGCTGCCAGTTGGCCAGGAAGTGGGCGTATCCCCCCTCGTTGAGCCGGTCGCCGGTCTGCTGCACCAGGGTCCGGCACAGGTCGTCGCCCGCCATGCCGCCGTCGCGGTAGGTCAGGCGGGCACCGGGCGAGATGACGAAGGGCGGGTTGGAGACGATGAGGTCGTACGTCTCGGTGCCGACGGGCTCGTACAGGGAACCCTCGCGCAGGTCGGCCTGGGCGGCGCCGGACAGGGCCAGGGTGAGCCGGGTGAAGTCGAGGGCACGTGGGTTGAGGTCGGTGGCGGTGACCCGGGTGGCGTGCTGCGAGGCGTGCAACGCCTGGATGCCGGAGCCCGTACCGACGTCCAGGGCGGAGGCGACGGGCCTGCGGACGGTGATCCCGGCGAGGGTGGTGGAGGCCCCGCCGATCCCGAGGACGACGCCCTCCTCGTGCGAACCGATCCCGCCCGCGCCGCCCACCGCGCAGCCCAGGTCGGAGACGATGAACCAGTCCTGGTCCTCCGGCCCGCTGTACGGCCGCACATCGACCGTCGCCCGCACCTCACCGTCCGCCTCCGTCAGCCATCCGTCGGCCACGCACTCCGCCAGCGGCAGCACGGCGGCCGCCCGCCCGGCGGGGACCGGGCGCTGAAGAAGGAAGAGGCGCACGAGCGTGTCGAGCGGTGCGTCGCCGCGGGTGGCCCGCAGCGCCGGGACCGTCTCGCTGCGGGCAAGCGCGGCATAGGCGGGTGCGCCAAGCAGGTCGAGGAGCCCGTCGGCGGTGAAGGCGGCGGCGAGGAGGGCTTCGCGGAGCCGGGTCGCGTGGTCTGCTGCGGGAAGGCTGGTCTTACTCACATGCCCCATTGTGAGGGCTGCCACTGACAACGGCAGCGGCCCGGCCGCCCGAAGGGGCGCCGGGCCGGTCGCGGGCCCGCTACGACTTCTTGCTGGGCGAGGCGGACGCCTCCTTGGACGGCGTCGCCTCCTTCGACGCGTCGGCCGAGGGCGCCGCCGAGGCGGTCGGCTTCTGGCAGCCCTTCTGCTTGGCCATCGCGGTGCCGACCTCGCCGGACTGGAGCTTCTTCAGCGCCTGGTCACCATTGGTGCTGATCTTGTTCAGCTCGTCCGCGATGCCCTTGAGGCCGTCGGCGAACTTCGCCTGGTCCTTGGTGTCCAGGTCGTCGACCTTCTTCTGCAGGTTCGCGTAGGCCACGGAGGAGGCGTTGAGCTCCTTCACGGCCTCCTTCTGCGTCGTCTCGCCGTCGTTGACCGGGGGCGGGCCCGCCGAGTCGACGGCCGTACCCAGCGCCTTGTACGCCTGGGAGATCTGCTGGAAGGCGGCCGAGTCGGTCTTCTGGACGTCGGCGGGCTTGCTGTTGTCGGCGGTCTGCTGCTGGATGGAGGCGTTGGCGTTCGCGATCTTCTGCAGCTGGGGCTGGACCTGGTCACAGACCTTCTTGGCCCAGTCGTTCACCTTGTTGCCGCTGTCGTCGCTGCAGCCCGACAGCGTAAGTACCAGTACCGCACCGCCGGACAGCGCGGCCGCAAGCTTCTTGTTCACCGGATTGGTCCCTTCCAAGGCTCTCGGCCCCGGAACTTACACGCCGAGCGCCCTCCATCCGGGTGCCGGTCGTCCGATGGGTGGCCTTTTGCAGCCATTTGCACCAAGGGAAATGAGGGAGATACAACTCACCCGCACGGCTCCCGAGCACGGGAACACCTGAACGATCACCCACTCGTGCGGATACGCGGGCGGGCGGACGCGGCATCAGGATGCCGAGCCCGCCCGCCTTCTGATCAGGCGTCGCCCAAGGGCCGCCACCTGCCGTGCCGGTTCCGGCTCACTGAGCGGCTGCCGGGTCGGCCGGCCTGGCAGCCCCCTCCCCGTCACCGCCGCCCGGACCGTCCTCGTCGCCCACCGCGATCCCCCGCCTCTTGGAGACGTAGACCGCCCCGACGATGACCGCGATGGCCAGCACCGCCACCACCGCACGCACCCCCGCGCTCGCGTCCTCGCCGTAGCTGAACTGCACCACCGCGGGTGCGATGAGCAGCGCCACCAGGTTCATCACCTTGAGCAACGGGTTGATCGCCGGCCCGGCCGTGTCCTTGAACGGATCGCCGACCGTGTCACCGATGACGGTCGCGGCATGGGCGTCGCTGCCCTTGCCGCCGTGATGACCGTCCTCGACGAGTTTCTTGGCGTTGTCCCACGCACCGCCGGAGTTGGCCAGGAAGACGGCCATCAGCGTCCCGGTGCCGATCGCGCCCGCGAGATACGAGCCGAGTGCGCCGACACCGAAGGTGAAGCCGACCGCGATCGGCGCCAGCACCGCCAGCAGACCGGGGGTGGCCAGCTCGCGCAGCGCGTCCTTGGTGCAGATGTCGACGACGCGCCCGTACTCCGGCTTCTCCGTGTAGTCCATGATCCCGGGGTGCTCACGGAACTGCCGCCGCACCTCGTAGACCACAGCGCCCGCGGACCGGGATACCGCGTTGATGGCCAGGCCGGAGAAGAGGAAGACCACCGCGGCACCGAAGATCAGGCCGACCAGGTTGTTGGGCTGGGAGATGTCCAGGCTCAGCCCCGTCTCGCCGGCGGAGGCACCGACGTCGTCGACGGCGGTGGCGATCGCGTCACGGTAGGAGCCGAAGAGCGCCGCTGCCGCCAGGACGGCCGTGGCGATGGCGATGCCCTTGGTGATGGCCTTGGTGGTGTTGCCCACCGCGTCCAGGTCGGTGAGGACCTGCGCGCCGGCGCCGGTGACGTCACCGGACATCTCGGCGATGCCCTGCGCGTTGTCGGAGACCGGGCCGAAGGTGTCCATGGCGACGATGACACCGACGGTGGTGAGCAGCCCCGTACCGGCCAGCGCCACCGCGAAGAGCGCCAGCATGATCGACGTACCGCCCAGCAGGAACGCCCCGTAGACGCCGAGCCCGATCAGCAGCGCGGTGTAGACGGCGGATTCCAGACCGATGGCGATACCGGCGAGCACGACAGTCGCCGGTCCGGTCAGCGAGGACTTGCCGATGTCCCTGACGGGACGCCGGCCGGTCTCGGTGAAGTAGCCGGTCAGCTGCTGGATCAGGGCCGCCAGCACGATGCCGATGGCGACGGCGACCAGCGCGAAGACCCGCGGATCCCCGCCGTGCGAGGTGATGGCCGCGTCCGTGACCCCGTCCAGTTCCGCGTACGAGGACGGCAGGTAGACGAAGACCGCGACCGCCACCAGCACGAGCGAGATGACGGCGGAGATGAAGAATCCGCGGTTGATGGCGGTCATTCCGCTGCGGTCGGTGCGTCGTGGCGCGACCGCGAAGATGCCGATCATGGCGGTGACCACACCGATCGCCGGCACGATCAGGGGGAAGGCGAGACCCGAGTCGCCGAAGGCGGCCTTGCCGAGGATCAGCGCAGCGACCAGCGTGACGGCGTACGACTCGAAGAGGTCGGCCGCCATCCCCGCGCAGTCCCCGACGTTGTCGCCCACGTTGTCGGCGATGGTCGCGGCATTGCGGGGGTCGTCCTCCGGGATGCCCTGTTCCACCTTGCCGACCAGGTCGGCACCGACGTCGGCGGCCTTGGTGAAGATGCCTCCGCCGACCCTCATGAACATCGCGATCAGCGCCGCACCGAGCCCGAAACCCTCCAGCACCTTCGGCGCGTCGGCGGCATAGACGAGCACCACGCAGGAGGCACCGAGGAGCCCGAGGCCGACGGTGATCATGCCGACCACGCCGCCCGTACGGAAAGCGATCTTCATTGCTTTGTGCGAAACCGCGGTGAGATCCTTTTCCGGTTCGCCTTCCGCGGGAGTCGCCTCACGCGCGGCGGCCGCCACCCGGACATTGCTCCGTACGGCCAGCCGCATGCCGATGTATCCGGTGGCTGCCGAGAAAAGCGCACCCACCAGGAAGAACACCGAACGGCCTGCACGCTGCGACCAGTTGTCGGCCGGAAGCAGCAGAAGCAGGAAGAAGACCACGACGGCGAATACGCCGACCGTACGCAACTGGCGGGCCAGATAGGCATTCGCGCCCTCCTGGACCGCCGCCGCGATCTCCTTCATGCGCTCGGTGCCCTCACCCGCCGCCAGCACCTGGCGTACCAGCAGCTGGGCGACGATCAATGCGGCGACGGCGACGACCGCGATGACGATCACGATGACGCGGTTGCCATCGGTGAGTACCGCGGCCGCGAGAGTGGTGGGTGGGTCGGAAAGTGCGGAAAACTGCGTCAGTTCTGCCAGTGGTGTGGTGCCGAACCCCGCCATACGTCCTCCTTGACGCTCAGCGCTCAAGACGTGGACGGATTGTAGGGAGCGGAACACGATCAAAACAGTGCGCGGTAAATGTAATTGACCTTCATCAACCGAACGGCAATTGATCGAGTTCTCCGCCTGGACCGAATGCAGTAATGGGGCAGACGCATTGCTGGAAGATCGCAGACCCGGCGGAAACGAAAAAGGCCCTGCTCAGCAGGGCCTCGGAAAATGGATCAGGAGTGGCCGACTACACCGTCGGGGTGGCTGAACCACCCCGGGGCCCGGCTCGTCCGGCTCGTCCGGCTCGCTTCAGGGAAGAACGGTGGCAGGCGTCTTCGGCCAGCTCATGCGGATCACTCCGCCATCCGCCCCGGACCTGACCTCCACGTCGTCGACCAGACCGCTGATGACCGCGAGGCCCATCTCGTCCTCGCCGTCGCCTTCGGCGTCCGGTTCCGGTTCGTCCAGCCCCACGCCTGGCGCGGCGTCGTGGCGTCCTGAGACACCACCGGGCACCGACCCGTCGGCACCCGGGCCGGGCACCTCGTCGCCGACCTCGATCGAGAAGGACTTCTCGTCCTCGATCAGGACGACCGTGACGGGCGCCGTGATGCCATGGCTGCGGTGCAGCCCGACCGCTCGGCTGCACGCCTCCCCCACGGCAAGTCTGACCTCGTCGAGCACTGCCTCGTCGACCCCGGCCCGGCGCGCCACGGCAGCCGCCACGAGGCGGGCCGTTCTGACATGTTCGGGCTGGGCGCTGAAGCGGAGTTCAACGGTGGCCATGCGATCCCCCTCGAACGTACGTAAGTGCATCCACAGGAGCCGAGCGGGTGGCCCGGTACTCCTGAAGCTCTGTCTGCCAAAGCCACTGATCGGCCGGCAGGCTCACCGGCCTGCCCACCGGACCTGACGACACCCCGGCCGTCCGGCCGACAAACGTCGCCCGAAACGCCGTTCGACAGCCGCTCGGCGGTTCGGCTCGACGACCGCCGAACCGCTGGTCCGATCACGTGGCGACCGGCCGCCGGTCCGCAGATGAATGTCAGCCGCAGACCGCCGAACGGGTGACGGAAGGGCGCCGCACACCAGCCGCCGGGATCACCGGCCGCCGACGAACGGCAACCGTCACCCCGGCTGTCCTGGTGCGGAACCGCTGTCGCACCGACCACCGCCGGACCGGCTCCAGAGCCGGCCCGACCGCGGACGGAACGTCAGTCGGTCGCCGCCACGGCCTCATCGACCGTGGTGTGGATCGGGAACACCTTGGTCAGACCGGTGATCCGGAAAATCTTGAGAATGCGCTCCTGGTTGCACACCAGGCGCAACGAGCCCTCATGGGCCCGCACACGCTTCAAGCCACCCACGAGCACGCCGAGGCCGGTGGAGTCGAGGAAGTCGACACCTTCCATGTCGACAACCAAGTGGTAGCTGCCGTCATTCACCAACTCGACCAACTGCTCGCGCAGCTTGGGCGCGGTATACACATCAATCTCGCCACCGACCTCGACGACCGTACGGTCGCCACCAGGGCCGGACACATTGCGAGTCGACAAGGACAGGTCCACGGATCCTCCAGCACCTTGCTATCGAGCGGTCGCCCCTCGGTCTCCCCGGCGGAGCCAGGGGACGGATCGCCAGCCGCGATGGCATTCAATCACTTACCGGCAGCCATGCACGACGCCTTGGGACCATTGTCCGTCTCGCCAGTGACACACTCGGTGCCGATGGCCAAGAATCACCGCCCCAGTCGACCGCCCGAGAGCGGGGGCTCCCGCCCCTCTCCCGACGTGGTCCTCGACCGGCTCGCCGCAGGGGCGGGCCGGTCCGCGCGCATCACTCATACGGAGCACTTGCCCCCGCGCACGGGAACCCATGCCATCTGGCCCGATCGCATCCGTCCAGAAGTGATCGCCGCCATCCAGAAGGCCGGAATCGATCACCCCTGGGCCCATCAGGCCGCCGCGGCGGAGCACGCACTGGACGGCGAGTCGGTCGTGATCGCCACCGGCACGGCTTCCGGCAAGTCGCTGGCGTACCTCGCCCCGGTTCTCAGCGCCCTCCTGGACGGCTCAGAGGCCCCCAACGGGCGTGGGGCGACCGCCCTCTACCTCTCCCCCACCAAAGCCCTGGCCGCCGACCAGCGGCGCTCGGTGAAGGAACTGGCGGCCCCGCTGGGCAACGGGATCCGGCCCGCCGTCTACGACGGCGACACCCCCGTCGAAGAACGCGAATGGGTGCGTCAGTACGCCAACTACGTGCTCACCAATCCCGACATGCTGCACCGCGGGATACTCCCGTCCCACCCCCGATGGGCCTCCTTCCTGCGCGCCCTGCGCTACGTCGTCATCGACGAGTGCCACACCTACCGCGGCGTCTTCGGCTCGCACGTCGCCCAGGTGGTGCGCCGGCTACGCCGCCTGTGCGCCCGCTACGGCGCCGATCCGGTCTTCCTCCTCGCCTCGGCCACCGCTGCGGAGCCCTCGGTCGCGGCCGGCCGTCTGACAGGCCTCACGGTCACCGAGGTCGCCGACGACGCCTCCCCGCGCGGCGAACTGGTCTTCGCCCTGTGGGAGCCGCCCCTGACCGAGTTGTCCGGCGAGAAGGGCGCCCCCGTTCGCCGTACCGCCACGGCCGAGACCGCCGATCTGCTCACCGACCTGACCGTGCAAGGCGTGCGTTCCGTCGCGTTCGTACGCTCACGGCGCGCCGCCGAACTCATCTCCGTCATCGCGAAGGAACGCCTCGCCGAAATCGACCGCTCACTGCCCGCCCGGGTCGCCGCCTACCGCGGGGGGTACCTCCCCGAGGAACGGCGCGCCCTGGAGCGCGCGCTGCACTCCGGCAGCCTGCTCGGCCTGGCCGCGACGACCGCCCTCGAACTCGGCATCGACGTCTCCGGCCTGGACGCCGTCGTCATCGCGGGATATCCCGGCACCAGGGCTTCGCTGTGGCAGCAGGCAGGCCGCGCCGGGCGGGCCGGCCAGGGCGCACTCGCCATCCTGGTGGCCCGCGACGACCCGCTGGACACCTTCCTCGTCCACCATCCCGAAGCCCTGTTCCAGCAGCCCGTGGAATCGACCGTCCTCGACCCGGACAACCCGTACGTCCTGGCTCCCCACCTGTGTGCCGCCGCCGCGGAACTGCCCCTCACCGAATCCGACCTGGCCCTCTTCGGCCCCGCCGTGGCCGAGCTGCTGCCGCAGCTGGAAGCCGCGAAGCTGCTCCGCAGACGGACGTCGGGCTGGCACTGGACCCGACGCGAACGGGCCGCCGACCTCACCGACATCCGGGGCGAGGGCGGCCGCCCCGTCCAGATCGTCGAGGAGGGCACCGGCAGGCTGCTGGGCACCGTCGACGAGGCCGCCGCGCACACCGCCGTCCACGAGGGCGCCGTCCACCTCCACCAGGGCCGCAGCTATCTCGTCCGGAAGCTCGACCTGGAGGACTCGGTCGCGCTGGTCGAGGAGGCCAGTCCGCCGTACTCGACGACCGCACGCGACACCACGGCCATCGCCGTCCTGGACACCGACACCGAGATCCCATGGGGGGACGGGCGGCTCTGCTACGGCTCCGTGGAAGTGACCAATCAGGTCGTCTCCTTCCTCCGTCGCAGACTGATCACCGGCGAGGTGCTCGGCGAGACCAAACTGGACCTTCCGCCCCGCACCCTGCGCACCCGAGCCGTGTGGTGGACGGTCACCCAGGACCAGCTCGACGAGGCACGGATCAACCCGGAGATCCTGGGCGGCGCCCTGCACGCCGCCGAACACGCGTCGATCGGAATGCTGCCGCTCTTCGCCACCTGCGACCGCTGGGACATCGGCGGGGTGTCCGTACCGCTTCATCCGGACACTCTGCTGCCGACCGTCTTCGTGTACGACGGCCACCCCGGCGGTGCCGGCTTTGCCGAACGCGCCTTCCACACCGCCCGCGCCTGGCTGACCGCCACCCGCCAGGCGATCGCCTCCTGCGAGTGCGAGGCGGGCTGCCCGTCGTGCATCCAGTCCCCCAAGTGCGGCAACGGCAACGAGCCCCTGCACAAACGCGGCGCCGTTCGCCTGCTCACGGAACTCCTCCGCTCCGCCCCGCGAGGTCCGGGTGAGTCGGACGGTCCGGGTGAGGCGGAGGATCTGGCCAAGGCCGAGGATCCGGGTGAGGCGGACGGTCCGAGCGGCCGGTGGGCGTCGCCGTCGGCGGACCCGCCCGGGACCTGACCTCGGGCGCGTACGGCCCACGGCGCACCCGGGCCGTCACATCGGCGATCTCCCCCTGGACGCTGCACCGCACCACATCCGCCCCCTGCGCCACTGCCACCTCCCGGGCCGACCGGCAGGCGGCTGCGGCTCCCTCCAGGGCCCGGTCGGCCGCCGCCAGCGCGGCCAGATCGGCTGCGCCCCCGGCCCGGTGCCGGACCACCACCACCTGCCCGAGAGCCAGGACCACCCCGAAGACCACGCACAGCGCAGCCGTGGTCACCGCCGCCCACACGGTCACCAGCCCCTGGTCCCGCCGCTTCCCGCGCACCCGCAGCCCGGGGCGCCGCAGGGCCGGCGGCCTCCGCGGACCGGGCCGTGTCACGGCGCCGCCCCCGCCACGCCCGCGGCCGCCACCCGGTCCTCGGCCGCCGCCACGGCCTCGGAACTCAGCGTCACGGCCAGCGGCCCGGGGCCCGGGGCCGGTGCGGCCACGGTGACCCGCCACAACTCCCCGGCCCGCTCCACCTCGACCCGGGCATGCCGGGGCGCCGCCGAAAGGGCGGCCTCCCTCACCTGTGCCTCCGGCTCGGAGCGGGCTGCCGCCCGGGCGCCGGCCCGAGCCGCGTCCACGCACCGGATCTGGGCCGCCGCGGCCATCAGCGCCCACAGCAGGGCGAGTACGAAGACCACCAGCACCGGGATCACCATGGCCGCCTCCGCCGTCACCGCTCCCTGGTCACCCGACGGCCCGGCCGGCCCGGCCCCGTCCCGGGCACGTCTCTCCCGCCCGGCGCGTCCGCCGGAGCCGGCCAGCACTCCGCCTCCGCCTCCGCCGTCAGAACTTCGCATCGAGCGCGTCCTTGAGCAGCGATTGCAGCTGCGCCATGACCGGCGGACTGGTGACGACCTTGTAGAGCACCGCGGCAAACGCGCAGGCCGCAATCGTTCCGACCGCGTATTCCGAGGTCGTCATTCCGGTGTCTGCTCGGACCTTTCGTGCCACAGCTCGCGCCCAGAGCATCATTTTCCGCATCACTTCAAACCCCCGTTGAACAGATATTCCCTGGAGAAGTCGCCCTAATTTGCAATTTTTGGGATATCAAGGCTGCAGCAGCCCTCCTGCAAGCCCGATCACCACGGGTGCCACGCCCACCGTCAGAAAGGCGGGCAGGAAGCAGAGCCCGACAGGTGCGGTGATCAGCACGGCGGCCCGTTGGGCCCGCGCCACCGCCGCGCTCGCCTTCTCGGCCCTCATGGCCTCGGCCAGCCGGGCCACCGGCTCCGCCGCAGGAGCGCCGGTCGACCCGGCCCGGTCCAGACAGCGCGCCAAGGCGGCAGCGCCCGGTATCGCCCCGAACCTCCCCCAGGCGACGGCAGGATCACCCCCGAGCCGGATCTCCGCCGCCGTACGCGCCAGTTGCTCACCGACGGGCCCGCCCAGCGACTCCCCGATCGCTTCGGCGGCCTCTCGTGGGCCAGCACCCGCAGAGATGCAGGCCGCCAGCAGATCGGCCGCCAGCGGAAGCTGACGCATCGCCTCCGCCGCACTCGCAGCTTCCTCGGCTGCGGATCGCGGCGCCTGCCCCAGCCGCGCACGCTGCCACCGCCACGCGCCGTAGGCCGCTGCCAGCCCGGCCACCCACCCCGCGGGGCCACCCACCAGAATCCAGCCCGCCAGGGCGGCCCCCACCGCCGCCGCCCACTGCTTGGCACCGGCACCGGCACCGGCGCCGGAAACCGCCAGCCGCATCCGGCCCGGGTGCATGCCCATCCGGCCTGCACGCCCTCCCAGGGGCACCAGCGCGGCAGGGGCCACGGCAAGGAGCTTCTGCCCGCGTCGGCGCACCCGCTGCCCGGTCCGGCGCCGAGCCAGGGCGATAGCCGGCTGGACACACACGCCCAGCGCCAGCCCCGCCATCCCCACCCTGTGGACAACTTCACCGAGTTCGCCGACCCGGGCACTCATGCCACTTCTCCCTTACGGACGATCCGAGTCGCCCAGAGCAGGCCGGTCGCTTCGAACGACGCACCCAGCACCAGACAGACGAGTCCGGCGGGACTGTGCAGCAACACCTTCAGCGGATCCGCCCCGAGCGCCGCTCCCAGCCCCAGGCCCAGCACCGGCAGCAGAGCCAGTACGGCGACAGTCGACCAGGCGCCTGCCAACTGCGCGCGAAGTTCCTCCCGCCGACGCCGCTCGGCCCGTAACGCGCCCTCCAGCCGGTCCAGACCGGCCGCGAGACCGGCACCGCCGTCCGCCGACACCCGCCAGCAGGCTGCCACTCCCGCGAGCCCCTCCAGGCCCGGCTCACACGCCGCATGCCCCAGCGCTCGCGGGACATCGCCCCCGAACCGCGCCGCGGCCGACACCCCAGCCCATGCCACGCCCAACGCGCCCGCGCCATGGGCCGCGACAAGCAGGGCCTGCCCCGGCTCCTGCCCGGCTCTCAGCTCGCCCACCACCGCACCGCACAGGTCCACCACCCCGTTGGCCCGTCGCTCCCGTTCCTTGCGCAGCTCCCTCCTCCTCAGCCACCGCCGCACCAGGGGAACCGCGGCCACCCCCGCGATCACCGGCAACACGGACTCACCAAGGACGGCCAGAATCAGGGCCACCGGCAGGCACAACCACTCCCGCCGCGCCCTCAGCCACCCTCCGAGCCGGTTCCGGCCCCTCTCCCAGCCCTCTCGAAGGGCCGTCTGCTCCGCCCCCTGGCCGAACAACGCGCGGGCCCTCCGAGGCCCATGACCTCGCCCGGCCACCACCAGACCCGCCGCCGCCCCCGCACACAGCGCGCCCGCATACACCGCTTCCGGCGCTCCCACCGGCGTACCGCTCACCGCTCGCCCCCGATCAGCTCCCAGAGCCGCTCCCAGCCCCGCTCCCGCTCGAAGCCGGCCGCCCCCCAGCGCAGGGCCGGAACGGTCACTACCAGCCCCGCCCCATCGCGTTCCAGCACCTGGATCTCGGAGATCCTCCGCCGCCCGGACCGGTCCCGTACGAGATGGACCACCACCGACAACGCCGCGGACAGTTGGCTGTGAAGCGCTGTCCGGTCCAGACCCGCAGCGGTCCCCAGTGCCTCCAGCCGGGCCGGGACATGTTCGGCGGCATTGGCATGAACAGTTCCGCAGCCGCCTTCATGACCTGTGTTCAGGGCCGCCAGCAGTTCGGTGACCTCGGCACCTCGCACCTCTCCGACCACCAGCCTGTCGGGGCGCATACGAAGGGCCTGCCGCACGAGGTCCCGAAGGGTCACCCGCCCGGCACCCTCCTGATTCGCAGGGCGCGATTCGAGGCGCACCACGTGCGGGTGGTCCGGCCGGAGCTCGGCCGAGTCCTCGGCGAGCACGATCCGCTCCTGCTCACTCACCACACCGAGCATGCTGGACAGGAGCGTCGTCTTCCCCGCTCCGGTTCCGCCGCTGATGAGGTAGGAGACCCGGGCCTCCACCAAGGCCCGCAACACCCTGTCGCCGCCCGGCGGCACGGTCCCGGCAACAACCAGTTCCCCCAGTGAGAAGGCCTTCGGCCGGACCACCCGGAGCGAAAGGCACGTCGATCCGACCGATACCGGCGGCAGTACGGCATGCATCCGGGTCCCGTCCGGAAGCCGGGCGTCCACCCAGGGTCTGGCATCGTCCAGACGCCGTCCCGCCACAGCGGCCAGCCGCTGTGCCAGCCTCCGGACCGCTGCCGCGTCCGCGAAAGTCACCGCGGTGAGTTCGAGTCCGCCGCCCCGGTCCACCCACACCCGGTCGGGTGCGGACACCAACACATCCGTGACCGCCGGATCGGCGAGCAGCGGCTCCAGCACACCGGTCCCGATCAGTTCGCCACGCAACTCGTCTGCCGCGCCCAGCACTTCGGCATCCCCCAGCAACCGCCCCTGCGCCCTCAATGCGGCCGCCACCCCCGCCGGAGTCGGCGCCGCACCGCTCTGCGCCAGCCGCTGCCTCACCGCGTCGAGCAACGCCTCGGTCATGACCCACCCCCCATGACCTGGCCTCCGGCCCTTTCGACGGCAAGTGCCCGGTCCCAGAAGGCCGAACAGAACCTGGCCAGCGGCCCACGGGGGCTCCCGCCGGGCGGCTCCCCCATGTCCTGCTCGGCCAGCAACCCTGGCTCCAACGGGAGTTCACCGGCCAGCGGCAACCCCATGGCGTGCGCCACCCACTGTTCGTCGAGGCCGGATGCGTACGGTCCTCGCGCCACCACGCGTAGGTCCTCCAGCACCATCCCGGCCATTGAGGCCACCCGTTTTGCCGCGGCCACGGCCCTCAGCTCCCCGGGCACCACCAGGAGCCCGAGGTCCAGTTGCGCCAGAGCCTCGGCCACCGCTTCGTCGACCCGACGCGGCAGATCGATCACCACCACCCCGCCGAGCCTGCGTGCGGCGCCAAGAACCGCCTGCATGGCCTGTGGCGGGATGACCACCCAGTCGTCACGGCCCCAGCTGAGCACCCGCAGCCCGTGCAGAGCCGGCAACGACTCCTCCAGCGCCCCGCCCCCGACCCGCCCCTTGGAATGGGCGAAATCCGGCCACCTCATCCCTTCGGCCCGCTCCCCGCCGAGCAGCACGTCGATGCCGCCGCCCAGTGGGTCTCCGTCGATCAGCATCGTCCGCTGCCCAGCCCTGGCCGCGGTCACCGCCAGCGCACACGCCAGCGTGGACGCACCGGATCCGCCCCGGCCACCGATCACCCCGACGGTCAGCGCGGGCCGGCCGACCCCCTCTGCCGCATTGGCGATCTGATCGACCAGCCAGGTCTCGGAATCGGGCAGGCGCAGCACATACTCGGCCCCGATCTCCACAGCCCTGCGCCACACGTCGGGAGCATCCTGGTCCCGTCCGACGAGCATCACGCCCCGCCTACGAGCCGCCCCCCGGCACCGCGCCGCCGCATCGTCCCCCACGAGGACCATGGGGGCCTGCTCCCACCCTTCCCTGCGGTCGGGCAGCGTGTGATGAACCTCGGGCTCCGCTCCGGCGGCGGCGCACAGCCTCAGCAGATCATCGAGCAGTTCCACATCCTCGGTCACGATCAGCGGTCCGCCCCCTCGCGCCGCAGCGGCCGGCAGACGATCCCGTGCACTGGATTCAGCCACGATCTCTGGCCCCTTCTTCACTCACCTTCACCGCGGTTCGCGGCGATCTCGGAGCGTCCCGAGAAACGGTGATTCCGGAACCCGTGGACTTCACGGGTGGAATCACCGTGCAGCGCTTCAGGAAATCGTGTGGATCTTGCTCAAGAACTGTGGACAGCTCCGCCGTTGTGAATAACTCCGTCACTCAAACCGGCGACTTCCGAGAGCACCCCTTCCATCACCCACCGTGACGGAGCATGCTGAGGAGAGTCGCCCACGACAGCAGGCCATCGCGGCCGAGAAGGAGGAGAAATGCGTGATTCCGAGCGGCAGACCGCGTCCGGACATGCGACGACCCCCGCCGGGGGGGAGAGCGGGGGTCGTCCCCACGGCCGACTCGGGGGGGGAGGAGTCGGACCGGGTTAGCACGGTCGCGAACGATCCGTGACTTCCATGGTGTACCCGAGAGCCTTCTCAGGCAAACCCACGCGCCGGAGTTTACGCCGAATGGTGGGCCCCTATGCTCTGCCTTGTGGAAAACCGCTTCTTGCCGCGCACAGCCGCCTTCTTTGACCTGGACAAGACGGTCATTGCGAAGTCATCGACGCTGACCTTCAGCAAGTCCTTCTACCAAGGCGGGCTGATCAACCGCCGCGCCGTACTGCGCACTGCGTACGCACAGTTCGTGTTCCTCGCCGGGGGCGCAGATCACGACCAGATGGAGCGGATGCGTGAATATCTCTCATCTCTCTGCAAGGGCTGGAACGTGCAGCAGGTGAAGGAAATTGTCGCCGAGACCCTGCACGATCTGATCGACCCGATCATCTACGACGAAGCAGCGACACTCATCGAGGAACATCACACCGCCGGACGCGACGTGGTGATCGTGTCCACCTCGGGCGCCGAGGTGGTGGAGCCGATCGGCGAGCTCCTGGGCGCGGACCGCGTCGTCGCCACTCGAATGGTCGTCGGCGACGACGGTTGCTTCACCGGCGAGGTGGAGTACTACGCGTACGGACCGACGAAGGCTGAGGCCATCAGAGCCCTCGCCGTGTCCGAGGGCTACGACCTGGCCCGTTGCTACGCGTACAGCGACTCGGCCACCGATGTGCCGATGCTGGAATCGGTCGGCCATCCTCACGCCGTCAATCCGGACCGCGCGCTGCGGCGCGAGGCGACTCTGAGGGAGTGGCCGATTCTCGTCTTCGACCGCCCGGTCCGGCTCAAGCAACGTCTGCCCGCACTCTCCATGCCGCCCAGGCCGGCGCTCATGGCTGCGGCTGCCGTCGGCGCGGCAGCCCTCACCGCCGGGCTCGTCTGGTACACCGCCCGACGCCGCGCCACCACGCCATCGGCGTGACTCAGCTCCACCCACGGGATGGGCGGCGCGCCCGCCACCCGCCCAGCGGCTGCAACCCCGGCCCACACCGGGCACCGGACGCAGTACTCACCGGCGCGGACGGCGCGGACGCAGCGCTCACCGGCGCCAAACCCGCCGCACAGCACCACACCAACCTGTTTGAACCGACTCGTCCGTAATTGAACCTAAAAGTAAAGAAGTCCGGCCAGCACTTCCGCTCGCTCGACCCCTGGAGTACAAAGGACTCAACGGCCCGCGAGACCAAGGACATCCGAGAGGATGACCTGAAACGCAGAGAAGGCCCCACGGACCGCGCATGAAAGCCGGGCACCCACGCGACGTCGACCCGTCGAATACGGGCCAGCCGCACCAGGAACGGGCAAAGCATCCGACCTGATGGGCATATATCGAGGACGCTTGGTAACTGGGCGGACATGCCAGCGGCGGTACCGAGGACGGTACCGCCGCAACCCTTTGCCGCCGAGCTCAGGGCGACCGGACCGGTCGATCGGCCAGCCGACGGAAACCATCCACCAGCCCGGCCCAGCCCGGCCGCCGACGGGCTCGCCGCGCCTCAAGGCCTCACCGCGCCGCGTCCGCGACGCCCGCCGCCGCGCCATGCGGCTTCTACGCGGCGCCGCGCTGAAGCGCCTCGCACACTGCGGTCGACTCCCTGACACCCAGTTCCGCCGCCCGCCCGCAGTGCGCGATCCAGGCGCCCACGCCCTCCGGCGTCCCCGTCAGATAGCCCTCGAACGCCGCGACGTAAGCGGCCCGCCCCTGCTCGGCGTGGCCGACCTCGGCCGGGCAGATCGACTTGGGGTCGAGCCCGCTCCCGATCAGCACGATCCGCTCGGCGGTCCGCGCCACCAGGCCGTTGTACGAGCCGAAGGGGCGCAGTGCCAGCAGTTCCCCGTGCACGATGGCGGCCGTCACCAAAGCGGGCGCCGCACTCCCCGAAAGAATGAGTCCACTGAGCCCTTCGAGCCGCCCCGCAACCTCGTCGGCATCCGGCAGGGGCGCTTCGATCAGCGGCTCGTCCACCGGCTCGCCGGCCAGCCGGGGCCGGCCAACCGCGTCCTCGGGCGCCGCGCCACCGGCCGCCACGAGATGAAGCCGCGCGAGAACCCGCAGCGGCGACTGCCGCCAGATGGAGAGGAGTTGCCCCGCTTCGGCCGTCAACCGCAGGGCCGCCCCGATCACGTGCGCCTCACCGTCACCACTGAAGTCGGTACGGCGGCGCACCTCCTCGAGGTTCCAGTCGGCGCCCGAGAGCGCGGCCGAACCACGGGCGCCCCGCAAGGCCGCCTCGGCCGTCACCTCGTTGCTGCGGCGCCGCATGACACGGTGGCCGTAGACCCGGTCGACAGCCTTGCGTACGGAGTCCACCGCATCGGTCACCCCTGGCAGAGCACCCAGGGTGGCGAGCGGGTCCGAGGAAGTCGTACTCATAAGTAGCGAGGCTACGCGCCCCTTGCACACCTACCGGCCCGGAGTGGCCTTCTTCACGAACTTCGACAACGGACCGCAATCATGCGACTACCGTAGGTGAACATGAAGATCGCTTTCGTAGGGAAGGGCGGCAGCGGCAAGACCACGCTGTCTTCGCTCTTCATCCGCCACCTTGCCGCCAATGAAGCTCACGTCGTCGCGGTGGACGCCGACATCAACCAGCATCTCGGGGCCGCGCTGGGCCTCGACGAGAGGGAGGCAGCCGCCCTCCCTGCCATGGGAGCGCAGCTGCCACTGATCAAGGAGTATCTGCGGGGCGACAATCCTCGCATCGCCTCCGCCGAGACGATGATCAAGACGACCCCGCCGGGCGAAGGCTCCCGGCTGCTGCGGGTGTGCGAGGACAATCCCGTCTACGACGCCTGCGCCCGCACGGTCGGGCTCGACGACGGAGACATCCGGCTGATGGTCACGGGGCCGTTCACCGAATCGGACCTCGGTGTGGCCTGCTACCACTCCAAGGTCGGCGCGGTCGAGCTGTGCCTCAACCACCTCGTCGACGGCCCCGAGGAGTACGTGGTGGTCGACATGACCGCCGGTTCGGACTCCTTCGCCTCCGGAATGTTCACCCGCTTCGACATGACGTTCCTGGTGGCCGAGCCGACCCGCAAGGGAGTCTCGGTCTACCGCCAGTACAAGGAGTACGCACAGGACTTCGGCGTCGCACTGAAGGTGGTCGGCAACAAGGTGCAGGGCGAGGACGACCTGGAGTTCCTGCGCGCCGAGGTCGGCGACGACCTGCTGGTCACCATCGGCCATTCCGACTGGGTGCGGGCCATGGAGAAGGGGCGCCCTGCCCGCTTCGAACTGCTGGAGGCGGACAATCGGATGGCCTTGCAGGCCCTGCAAAACGCGGCGGAGGACTCCTACGGCCAACGGGACTGGGAGCGCTACACGCGGCAGATGGTGCACTTCCACCTGAAGAACGCGGAGAGCTGGGGCAACGAGAAGACCGGGGCCGATCTGGCTGCCCAGGTAGACCCCGCCTTCGTGCTCGACGAGCGGCACGCACGGGCCGGGGCCGCCGCCGCCCAGCCCGCCTGATCGGCCGTCGGCCAGGGTCTGCATCGCCCCCGGGGCAGGCCCTGGCCGACGAGCGCCGCCCCTGGGCCGACACGGGACGGCCCCTGCCCCCCTGTGGCCAACCCGGGCCAGGCCCACTCCCGACCCGGGCAGCCCCAGGCGGCGACCCGGGTCAGGCCCAGGCGCCGACTAGCGGTCGGTCTGCTTACCCGTCGAACCGGCGGGCGCCTTCGCCTCCGCCCGGCCTTGATCCTGGCCTTCGCTCTTGCCGGGGCTCGCAGCCCCGCCGAGGAACGACGCCCAACCGGTCTTCGGGGCCTTGCCGACCTTCAGCGTGCCGAGCTTGGCGAGCGTGGCCGGATCCTGTGCGTCCAGCCAGTCCGCGAGCTGTCTGAAGGACACGCAGCGCACGCCTTCCTTGGTGCAGACCGTCTCGATCGTCTCCTCGATGGCGCGCATGTACGTGCCACCGTTCCAGGACTCGAAGTGGTTGCCGATGATCAGCGGGGCCCGGTTTCCGTCGTACGCGCGGTCGAAGGCCTGGATCAGGCCGTCCCGCATCTGGTTGCCCCAGTACTCGTGCTGGTCCGGATCACCCTGGGTCGTACCGGACTGGTTGAACATGAAGTTGTAGTCCATCGACAGGGTTTCGAACTCGCGGCCCGGCACCGGGACGAGCTGCATCGAGAGGTCCCAGATGCCGCCCTTCTTCTTCGGCCAGACCTGATCGTTGACGCCACTGGAGTCGTAGCGGAACCCCATCGAACGCGCGGCCGCGACCATGTTCTTCTGCCCCTCTAGGCAGGGAGTCCGGCCGCCGATCAGTTCCCTGTCGTAGTCGAAGGGCAGCGACTTCTCGTCCTTCAGGTCCGGATCGTTGCTCTTCCAGCCCTTCACGAACGACTTGGCCTGGCGGATCTCGCTCTTCCACTCGGCTACGGACCAGGTGCCGACCCCGCCGTCCTTGCCGCAGAAGTGGCCGTTGAAGTGGGTGCCGATCTCGTTGCCGTCCAGCCAGGCACCACGGACCTGGGTCAGGGTGTCCCGAATGCCTTCGGTGTCGTTGAAGCCGATGTCGGAACTGCCCGCGTTGTGCTTGGGCGGGTCGTAGAGCCCACGCTTCGCCTCCGGCAGCAGGTAGACACCGCTCAGGAAGTACGTCATGTTCGCGTGGTACTTCTTGCCCACCTCACGGAAGTGCGAGAAGAGCCGCTGGCTGTCCTCTCCGGCACCGTCCCAGGAGAACACCACGAACTGCGGCGGCTTCTGGCCTGACGTCAGACGACGCACGGCGGGCTGCTTCGGCTGGGCACCCGTGAAGGCGGTCGACCCGTCACCGATGAGCCGGACCGCACTCTTGGGGGCCGCTTCGGCCGCCTTCTTCTTCGCCCCCGCGGCGCCGTTCGCGGTGCCGGGGCCGGATCCGCTCGGGCCGGAACCCGCACCGGTGCAGCCGGCCACCCCCGCGACCAGCGCAACGGCCATGACACCCAAAGCGAACCTCTTCGCGGCGGCCATCATCCGCCCACCCTCTTCCTTGCAGGTAACTTGCGCTGAAGTGCCGACACGGCGCGGCCAAAGTCGCACGCACTGCACACAAATCCGGGCGACAGGCCGCATGAAAAGCTGCCTATTCACTGGAACGGGTGCTTAGATGGCCCATTTGCCCTTAATCCTGGACACGCATCTTTACTCTCCATTACGATCTGTTTACCGAGAGTTGAGATATCCCGCCGCTGCACGCCGTGACCCACGGCCGCGTCCCCACGTTCCGCGACCGCGCTGCCCCGGAGGAGACGGGAAACATGTCTGCCTGCGTCCCCATTCGTCATGACCACTCATCCCGCAGTTCGCGCCCTCCCCGGTCATCAGGGGTCAAGCGACCACACAGCCCGCCACCGCCGCGCCGCGGCGGACGATTCCGCATCGCGGGCGCCGACCTGTCCGCATCGATCACTGTTTTCCTGCTTGCCGTCCCCATGTCGCTCGGCCTTGCCGTCGCCATGGACGCCCCGCTGGAGGCGGGCCTCATCTCCGCCGCAGTCGGCGGCATCGTCGCCGGACTGCTCGGCGGCACCCCCTTGCAGGTCTCCGGCCCGTCCGCCGGACTGACCGTGGTGACAGCCGAGTTGATCCAGATCTATGGCTGGCGCACCACCTGCGCGATCACCATCGGTGCGGGTCTGCTGCAAATCGTGCTGGGCTCGCTGCGGACCGCGCGCAGCGCACTGGCTGTCAGCCCGGCCATCGTCCACGGCACACTCGCCGGCATCGGCGTGGCGATCGCACTCGCTCAACTGCACATCGTGCTCGGCGGTTCGCCACAGAGTTCGGCCGTGTCCAACGTCTTGCACTTGCCCGGCCAGTTGGAGCGGACAGGGCCGGCGGCGCCCCTGATCGGCGGACTCACCGTCGCCGTCCTGGTGCTGTGGCCACGGTTCCCGGGACGAGCCGGACGGCACATGCGGCGGATCCCGGCAGCCCTGGCGTCGGTGGCCACGGCGACCGCGGTGGCCGCGCTCGCCGCCCCCTCGATCGCCCGGGTCGACCTCCCGTCCTGGCGCTCGCACGCACTGCCGGAAATGCCTCAAGGGCCTTTGCTCGGCCTTGCCACAGCCGTATTCACCATGATGTTGGTGGCCAGCCTCGAATCCCTGCTCGCCGCCGTCGCGGTGGACAAACTGACGGCCGACCGGAGCCGCGAGCGATCGTCCGGTCCCACCGCCGAAGGCAGCGGGAGTCAGCCCGGCGGACCAGTTGCTGACGCCCCCGGGGCGGGTCCGGCCACAGCCGCACCCCGGGTCAAACGCTCCGATCTCGACCGGGAGCTCCGCGCACAGGGCATCGCCAACACCGTCTCCGGCCTGCTCGGCGGGCTGGCAGTCTCCGGTGGCGCGGTGCGCAGTTCGGCGAATATTCGGGCCGGAGCGACCGGGCGTGCCTCCACAGTGCTGCACGGCGTCTGGGTCCTGGTCGCCACCGGACTGCTGGTCACCGCACTGGAGTGGATCCCACTGGCCGCCCTCGGCGCGCTCGTGATGGTGGTCGGTATCCAGATGGTGAACTTCGCCCATATCCGTAACGTGCACAGGCACCGGGAATTCCTGGTGTACGGAGCGACGATCACCGGCGTGCTGGTCTTCGGCGTGCTCAAGGGTGTGGCGATCGGGATCGCCGTGGCGGTGGCCGTCGCCCTGCACCGGCTGGCCCGAACCCGGATCACCGTTTCCGACCACGAGGGCCGGCATCTGGTGGTCGTGCGGGGTCAGTTGACGTTTCTCGCCGTGCCCCGTCTGAGCAGGGCGCTGGGCCGGCTCCCGCAGGACGCGGACGCAGTCGTCGAGTTGGACGGCTTCTTCATGGATCACGCCGCCTACGAACTGATCCACGACTGGAGCATCGCCCATGCCGCCCACGGTGGCCGGGTCGCGTTCACCGGCAGGTCCGGAGGCAGAATCGCCGAACCTGCCTCTGCGGCGCATTCCTGCTGCCGCCCGTGGACCCCTTGGCGCAACCACCACTGCCACGACCGGCCCGAGCACGTGCCCGTCGCCGGTGCGAGTGCGAATGCTCAGGCGCATAGCGGTACAGATGCAGGCCCAAGCCCAGCGGCCCGGTTGGCTGCCGCGACTGCGGTGGCCGACGCCATTCCCGCCCGCCTCACAACCGGCGCACCAGAACCAGAACCAGCGCCCGCACTCCCACCCACGCCCACGCCCACGCCCACGCCCACAACCGCACCTGCGCGAACCAGTCACCGAGCACCGGGCTCCGACGGGGCGCAGGCACGGCCCAGCCCCCTCCCCGCCCCGGAGTCACCCGCCTGCGCGGAGGGGGACGCGCCGCAACCCGCGCCGGACAGCACAGGCGATTTCGCGCCCGACCACCACGCTCCACGTCCGCTCCCGACCGGCAGCCAACGGCTGGTCAGTGGCCTCAGCTCGTTCCAGCGCAATACGGCTCCGCTGGTCCGTGAGGAGCTGGCGAGGCTGGCCAGGGAGGGACAGAGCCCCTCGCAGCTGTTCATCACCTGCGCTGACTCCCGGCTGGTCACGAGCATGATCACGGCAAGCGGCCCCGGCGACCTGTTCACCGTCCGCAACATCGGCAATCTCGTACCGCCGCCCGACTCCGAGACCGGCGACCACTCGGTCGGTGCGGCCATCGAGTACGCGGTGGATGTGCTGGGGGTCGAGTCCATCACCATCTGCGGGCACTCCGGCTGCGGCGCGATGAACGCCTTGCTCGGGACCAGGCCGGAGGGACCGGAGACGGCTCTCTGGCGCTGGCTCCGGCACGGGCTCCCCAGCCTGAAGCGGATGGCCTCGCGCGACCTGGCCTGGGCCCGGATCCCGGGCCGGATGCCCGCTGATGCGGTGGAGCAGCTGTGCCTCACCAACGTCGTCCAGCAGTTGGACCATCTAAGGGCTCACGCGTCGGTGGCGCGGCGCCTGGCCGAAGGGACCCTTCAGCTCCATGGCATGTATTTCCATGTGGCCGAGGCACAGTCGTACCTGCTGACCGAGGGCGCGAGCGCCGGCAGCGGACTCGACGAGGTGTTCGACCCGATCGGTCCGTCCCATCCCTCTCCGTCGGCCGATCCGCTTGATCCGGTCGGCGCAGCCAATCCCGTCGATCCGGTTGATCCGGCTGATCCGGTTGATCCAGCCCATCCGGTCGATCCGTCCCGTCCAGCCGAGTTGACGCGCACCGGCGCCTGAACCACATACCCCTCGGGTCCGTGAGACCTTGTGGTCCCGCTTCCGCAGACCAGCAACGTGCACGCACCATCGCCCCGTCGCGGAAGCGGGATCGTGCCCCATACACGAAGACACAGGTCTAAACCAATTTCCGGCAGACACTTGTCACCTGGCCCTTGGACTGATGAGCTATGCCCCGGGACACAACGGACACCCTGGGACTGGGAGATGTCGTGAGCAACGAAAGCTTGGCCAATCTGCTCAAAGAGGAGCGGCGGTTCGCACCGCCTGCCGATCTGGCCGCGAACGCCAACGTCACAGCGGAGGCGTACGAGCAGGCCAAGGCGGACCGGCTGGGCTTCTGGGCCGAGCAGGCCCGCCGCCTGACCTGGGCCACCGAACCGACCGAGACGCTCGACTGGAGCAACCCGCCCTTCGCGAAATGGTTCGCGGACGGCGAGCTCAACGTCGCGTACAACTGCGTGGACCGCCACGTCGAGGCGGGCAACGGCGACCGGGTCGCCATCCACTTCGAGGGCGAGCCCGGCGACAGCCGTGCCATCACCTACGCGGAGCTGAAGGACGAGGTCTCCCGCGCCGCCAACGCCCTCATCGAACTCGGTGTCGGCAAGGGCGACCGGGTCGCCGTCTACCTGCCGATGATCCCCGAGGCCGCCGTCGCGATGCTGGCCTGCGCCCGCATCGGCGCCGCGCACTCGGTCGTCTTCGGCGGCTTCTCCGCCGACGCCATCGCCACCCGCATCCAGGACGCGGACGCGAAGGTCGTCATCACCTCGGACGGCGGCTACCGCCGCGGCAAACCCTCCGCGCTCAAGCCCGCGGTCGACGACGCCGTCTCCCGCATCGAGAGCGTCGAGCACGTCCTCGTCGTCCGCCGCACCGGCCAGGACACCGCCTGGACCGAAGGCCGCGACGTCTGGTGGCACGAGATCACCGCCCGCCAGTCGACCGAGCACACCCCCGAGGCGTTCGAGGCGGAGCAGCCCCTCTTCATCCTGTACACGTCGGGCACCACCGGGAAGCCCAAGGGCATCCTGCACACGTCCGGCGGCTACCTCACGCAGGCGGCGTACACGCACCACGCGGTCTTCGACCTGAAGCCCGAGACCGACGTCTACTGGTGCACCGCCGACATCGGCTGGGTGACCGGGCACTCCTACATCGTCTACGGCCCGCTGGCCAACGGTGCGACACAGGTCATGTACGAGGGCACGCCCGACTCCCCGCACCAGGGGCGCTTCTGGGAGATCGTCCAGAAGTACGGCGTCACCATCCTCTACACCGCACCGACCGCGATCCGCACGTTCATGAAATGGGGAGACGACATCCCCGCCAAGTTCGACCTGAGCAGCCTTCGGGTCCTCGGTTCGGTCGGTGAGCCGATCAACCCCGAGGCGTGGATGTGGTACCGCAAGCACATCGGCGGCGACAAGTGCCCGATCGTGGACACCTGGTGGCAGACCGAGACCGGCGCGATGATGATCTCGCCGCTCCCCGGGGTCACGGAGACCAAGCCGGGAAGCGCCCAGCGCGCACTCCCCGGCATCAGTGCCACCGTCGTCGACGACGAGGCACGTGAGGTCCCGGACGGCGGGGGCGGCTACCTCGTCCTCACCGAGCCGTGGCCGTCGATGCTGCGCACCATCTGGCGCGACGACCAGCGTTTCCTCGACACCTACTGGTCGCGCTTCGAGGGCAAGTACTTCGCGGGTGACGGCGCCAAGAAGGACGAGGACGGCGACATCTGGCTCCTCGGCCGCGTCGACGACGTCATGCTCGTATCCGGGCACAACATCTCGACCACCGAGGTCGAGTCGGCGCTCGTCTCGCACCCGGCAGTCGCCGAGGCCGCCGTGGTCGGCGCCGCGGACGAGACGACCGGTCAGGCCATCGTCGCGTTCGTGATCCTGCGGAGTACCGCGACCACGTCCGACGAACTGGTCGCGGAGCTGCGCAACCACGTCGGCACCACGCTCGGCCCGATCGCCAAGCCGAAGCGGATCATGCCGGTGGCCGAGCTGCCGAAGACCCGCTCCGGCAAGATCATGCGGCGTCTGCTCCGCGACGTCGCGGAGAACCGCGCCCTGGGTGATGTCACGACGCTGACCGACTCCTCGGTCATGGATCTCATCCAGACCCAGCTGCCGCAGTCCTCCTCCGAGGACTAGGACCATCGGGCCCCGGCGGACCCCAGCGCCCCGGGACCCGGGGCAGCGCACACCCCGAAGGGCATCCGGCAACGCGCCGGATGCCCTTCGGGCATTTAGGGTGAAGATCACCGGTCACAGCCCCGCGCACCCCGGGTACAGTGGCAGCTGATCAATAAAACGATAAGAAATCTCCAAAGGGTGTGCCGGGAAGTCTGGTCGGCAAGTGCATCAGCCATGCCATCGCTGCCGTACCGACCCGGAGGTCTCCCCCCGTGGCCACGCCCACCCCCGCACCCCCCTCCCCCCGCCGCACCTTCCTGGGACGCCTCCCCCTCCCCGAGCGCAACTACCTCACCGACGCTCTGCGTACGGAGACGGTCGGCGGAGTCATACTGCTCGTCGCCGCCGTGGCCGCCCTCATCTGGGCGAACACCTTCGGATCGGGCTACTCGTCCGTCAGCGACTTCCATTTCGGGCCCGGCACGCTCGGCCTCCATCTGTCCGTGGCGCACTGGGCCGCCGACGGACTGCTCGCCATCTTCTTCTTCGTCGCAGGAGTCGAGCTCAAGCGTGAACTCGTCGCGGGTGAACTGCGCGACCCCAAGGCGGCCGCGCTCCCGGTCGTCGCCGCGCTGTGCGGCATGGCGGTGCCGGCGGTCGTCTACACGCTGGTGAACGTGGTCGGCGACGGTTCCACCGCCGGCTGGGCCGTCCCCACGGCCACCGACATCGCCTTCGCTCTCGCCGTCCTCGCTGTCATCGGCACCTCGCTCCCGTCCGCGCTCCGCGCGTTCCTGCTGACGCTCGCCGTCGTCGACGACCTCTTCGCGATCCTGATCATCGCGGTCTTCTTCACCGAGAACATCGACTTCGTCGCGCTCGTCGGCGCCTTCGCCGGCCTCGCCGTCTTCTACCTGCTGCTGCGGTTCAACGTCCGCGGTTGGTACGTCTACGTACCGCTCGCCCTGGTCATCTGGGGGCTGATGTACAACAGCGGCATCCACGCCACCATCGCCGGTGTCGCCATGGGACTGATGCTGCGCTGCACCCGGCGCGAAGGTGAGGACCGCTCACCCGGCGAACGCATCGAGCACCTGATCCGCCCTCTGTCCGCGGGCTTCGCCGTACCGCTGTTCGCGCTCTTCTCCGCCGGGGTCTCCCTCTCCGGCGGCGCGCTGGCCGGCGTGTTCACCCGGCCCGAAACGCTCGGTGTCGTCCTCGGACTCGTCGTCGGCAAGACGATCGGCATCTTCGGCGGTACGTGGCTGGCCACCCGGTTCACGAAGGCGGAGCTCAACAAGGACCTGGCCTGGGCAGACGTCTTCGCAGTCGCCTCGCTCGCGGGCATCGGCTTCACCGTCTCGCTGCTGATCGGGGAGCTCGCCTTCACCGGCGACGACGAAATGATCAACGAGATCAAGGCGTCGGTTCTCATCGGTTCCCTGATTGCCGCCGTACTCTCCGGTGTACTGCTCAAACTGCGGGTACGCAGATACCGGGCGCTGTTCGACGCCGAGGAACTCGACGAGGACGCGTCCGGGATTCCGGACATCTACGAGCAGGACGATCCGGAGTACCACCTGCGGATGGCCGCGCTCTACGAGAAGAAGGCGGCCGAGCACCGCCGCCTTGCCCAACTGGCGGGGGCAGCGAGCAGCAAGCCGGACAGTCCGGCATGATCTGACATCGGATGTGTTGAACAGGAGAGGGAGTCAGGGATGAGCGACCCCGGCAATTACGCGGGCAGCGCCGACCGCAGTCTCGGCCAGCTGGTCGCCTCGGCGACGGCCGAACTGTCGGCTCTGGTGCACGACGAGATTGCCCTGGCCAAGGCCGAGGTACGACAGGACGTCAAGCGCGGCGTCATCGGCAGCGTGGCGTTCATCGTCACGGGTGTGCTGATCCTGTTCGCGATCCCGGTGCTGAGCTTCGCGGCCGCGTACGGAATCCACAACCTGGGGCTGGGGCTGGCCTGGTCGTTCCTGATCGTGGGCGGTGCGTTCATCCTGCTCGGGATCCTGCTCGCGCTCTTCGGCTACGCCAAGTTCAAGAAGGTCAAGCCGCCGGAGAAGTCCATCGCCTCGGCCAAGCAGACCGCCGCCGTACTGCAGGGGGTCAAGCCGCACCCGCGTGCGAGCGTCGGCGCGGACGCGATCCTTCCGTTGGGCGGCAGCACAGTTGCGGACAAGGCCATCGAGAACCGTCCGGTCCAGGACAAGGCGTCTGCTGTGGCACGCTCATCCACATGACGGTCCCCGATTCCAGCGCATTTCGCCCTGTGGGCCCGGAAGGCCGGGCGGGTCAAGAGAAGACCGCCGGCCCGGACGGCCCCACCGCCCCGGTCCCGTCCGCCGCAGCTCCCGGTGGCCCACCGGGCCCCGCCGGCGGCCCCGTGCGTATCGACGGCCCCTGGACCCACCGGGACGTCGCGGCCAACGGCGCCCGCTTCCACATCGCCGAAATGGGTGAAGGGCCGCTGGTCCTTCTCCTGCACGGCTTTCCGCAGTTCTGGTGGACGTGGCGCCACCAACTGCCGGCACTCGCCGACGCGGGCTTCCGCGCCGTGGCGATGGACCTGCGCGGGGTCGGCGGCAGCGACCGGACGCCACGCGGTTACGACCCCGCCAACCTGGCGCTCGACATCACCGGCGTCATCCGCTCACTCGGCGAGCCGGACGCCGCACTGGTCGGCCACGACATGGGCGGCTACCTCGCCTGGACCGCCGCGGTGATGCGTCCGAAGCTGGTGCGCCGGCTGGTGGTCTCCTCGATGCCGCATCCCCGCCGGTGGCGCTCCTCGATGCTCTCCGACTTCGCCCAGTCCCGTGCGGGCTCTTACATCTGGGGCTTCCAGCGGCCGTGGGTGCCGGAGCGTCAGCTCGTGGCGGACGACGCCGCGTTGGTGGGACGGCTGGTCCACGAATGGGCGGGTCCGGGTACGGCGGAGTTCCCGGACGACGCGACGGTGGACGTCTACCGGCGTGCCATGTCCATCCCGTCGACGGCGCACTGCTCGATCGAGCCCTACCGCTGGATGGTGCGCTCGCTGGCACGCCCGGACGGCATCCAGTTCAACCGGCGCATGAAGCGGCCGGTGCGGGTGCCGACGCTGCATCTGCACGGTTCACTCGATCCGGCAGTCCGCACCCGGAGTTCGGCGGGGTCCGCCGAGTACGTCGAAGCACCGTACCGTTGGCGACTTTTCGACGGTCTGGGGCACTTCCCCCACGAGGAGGATCCGGCCGGGTTCTCGGCCGAACTCATCAACTGGCTCAAGGATCCCGAGCCCGACCGGTAGCCGACGGGCACACCTGTCCGACGAACAGCCACTTGCCTGCCGCATAGGCCAATTGGCTGGCGGACAGGCGGTTACCGACCATGCGTCACGGGCAGACGTCGGGGTATGGGCTGGACGCACGACTTCGGTGACGCAGCACGTAATCGTCGCTCGACCGCCACGGCGGCACCGGGCACTCACGAGAGGGGCGGCCCCCAGGGCCGGGTGCACGCAATGCATGTTCTGCATGATCCCCGGCTCGGTATTCCGCGCATCCTCCGCCGCCGGGCCCGCTGGGTCTCGGCACGACTGCGCCATCCGCGGGGATGACACCCACCCCCAGAGGTTCCGTACGGCAGGGGCAAAGACCTCTGTCAGGAGTGTGCAGAGCCTCGCTCGAGGGCGTCGAGCGCTGCCCCGACGACATCCCTGCCCCGACGACATCCCTGACCCGCTGTTCGACCTCGCCCGGTACCACCCCGCCGAGGAGCCCCTGCCGCAGGACTTCGTGACGGAGCGCCAGGGAACCGGCCATCAGGGCCGCCCAGGGGGCCGATCCACCGGCCGCCGCCAAAGGACCCAGACGCGCATCGCGTTGCACGTGCCGCCGTCGAGCCCGGCCCACGGACAGGGTCAGGCCCACGGACAGACAGGGTGCGGCGGCAGTGGTACGTCGCCGCGCAATTCGACGCGATCTCGATCGCCCGGCCGGACCGGCCGTATTACCGGCGATACCCACCGCCGAACCCACCGCCGAGTACTTGTCGGCCGGGAAGACCTTCTCGATGTCGCGCTGCGCGATCGCCGCGGCGGACCGTGCGTACGGGGAGGACATCATCGGCCCGGGACGCGATCCGGTTCGTCGGGGCCGCGCTCGGCCGACCGCAGGGGACCACGGCCTAGAGTGCGCACCCCTGGCTGTCGACCTGCTGGTTGGCGGTACGGCCCTGCGTGATGTCCTGGCGGATCTCGTCGGCCGTGAGGGCGTAACCGGTGTCGGGGTCGTCGAGCGACTTGGCGAAGACGACTCCGTACACCTTGCCTTCGGGTGTCAGCAGCGGACCGCCGGAGTTGCCCTGACGGACCGTCGTGAAGAGTGAGTAGACATCGCGGCGGACGGTGCCCCGGTGGTAGATGTCGGGCCCGCTGGCGTCGATGCGGGCCCGGACGCGCGCGGAGCGTACGTCGTAGGAGCCGTTCTCCGGGAACCCCGCGACGATCGCGCTGTTCCCGGTCGCGGCGTCGTGGTCGGTGTCGGTGAACCGCAGGGGCTTCGCGTCGAGGTCCGGCACGTCGAGTACGGCGATGTCACGCCGCCAGTCGTAGAGGACGACCTTCGCGTCGTACAGCCGTCCCTGGCCGCCGATCTGCACGGTCGGCTCGTCGACGCCGCCGACGACGTGGGCGTTGGTCATCACCCGGCGGTCGGAGAAGACGAAGCCGGTGCCTTCGAGGACCTTGCCGCAGCTCGGGGCCGTACCGACGACCTTGACGATCGACTCCTTGGCGCGGGCCGCGACGGGGCTGCCGGCCAGGGCCGGGTCGGGGGCCCTGACCTCGGTGATCGGTTCGTTGGCGAACGGGCTGAAAACCTGCGGGAAGCCGTTCTGCGCGAGGACCGAGGAGAAGTCCGTGAACCAGGTGGAGGCCTGGGGCGGCATCACCCGGGAGATGCCGAGCAGGACCGAGGAGCTGCGGACCTCCTTGCCCAGCGTCGGCAGCGACGTACCGGCCAGCGCGGAGCCGATCAGCCAGGACACCAGCAGCATCGCGACGACGTTGACGAGGGCACCGCCGGTCGCGTCGACGGCGCGCGCGGGCGACCACGTGATGTACCGGCGGAGCTTGTTCCCCAGGTGAGTGGTGAAGGCCTGCCCCACCGAGGCGCACACGATCACGATGACGACCGCGACGATGGCCGCGGTCGACGAGACCTCGGAGCCGTCCGTCACCTGGTCCCACAGGATGGGCAGCAGATAGACGGCGACGAGACCGCCGCCCAGGAACCCGATCACCGACAGGATGCCGACGACGAACCCCTGGCGGTAGCCGATGACCGCGAACCACACGGCAGCGGCCAGCAGCAGGATGTCCAGCACGTTCACCGTCTATTGCCTCGCAGATTCGTCACCGGGCCCGTACGTCTCCCCGTGACCGGGAAGGCCCGGAGCAGCGGAGCACGGGAGTCAGCCTGTCATGCGCGCCAGTCGAGCGGCACCTGCTTGGCCCTGTCCCAGGGGCGCTCCCAGCCCGCGAAGTGCAGAATCCGGTCGATCACCCCTGCCGTGAACCCCCATACGAGTGCGGATTCGACCAGAAATGCCGGGCCGCAATGGCCGCTGGGATGGCGCGTGGTCACCCGGTTGGCCGGATCCGTGAGATCGGCCACGGGAACGGTGAAGACCCGGGCGGTCTCGGCGGGGTCGACGACCCCGACCGGGCTGGGCGAACGCCACCAGCCGAGGACGGGCGTCACCACGAAGCTGCTCACGGGGATGTAGAGCCGGGGCAGCACCCCGAAGAGCTGCACCCCGTGCGGATCGAGGCCGGTCTCCTCCTCGGCCTCGCGCAGCGCGGCCCGGAGCGGTCCCGTCGTCTCCTGGTCGCCGTCGGACGGGTCCAGGGAGCCGCCGGGGAAGGAGGGCTGGCCCGGGTGGGAGCGGAGGCTTCCGGCGCGCTCCATCAGGAGCAGCTCCGGCCCTCGTGCGCCCTCGCCGAACAGGACGAGTACGGCTGACTGCCGCCCCGCACCGTTCGCGGGCGGCAGGAAGCGGCTGAGCTGCTGCGGCTCGATGGTCCGCGCCGCCCGGGCGACGGGGTCCAGCCAGCCGGGCAGACCCTCGGTCGTAACATCGATCGCGGCGTCGTCCCGGGCTTCGTCCGCGGTGGCGCGTGCACCGTCATGTGCCTCGTCCGGGGCGTTGCGTGCGGCCGCCGCAGCGGGCTCGGCCTGTGCGGCGGCGGCGGCCGCTTCCGTACTGTGTTCGTCCGTCTTCATAGGCACCCCTCGTTTCACAACGCCTGTCCTCACGCATTTCGTTCCGGCGCGGCCCCGTCGCTTCAGCCGGCGCCCAGCGCGGGGGCGGGACTGCCCGGGTAGTCCGACGGCGGCCTCAGCCGCTGGCCCGGCTGACCCCCCATCTCGTACTTCAACAGCTTCCTGGCCTTCTCGGGGTCCGTCTCGCCCTCCCCGTACGAAGGACAGAGCGGGGCGACCGGGCAGGCGCCGCAAGCAGGCCGACGGGCGTGGCAGACGCGGCGGCCGTGGAAGACGACGCGGTGCGAGAGCATCGTCCACTCGCTCTTGGGGAAGATCGCCGCGACCTCCGCCTCGACCTTCTCCGGGTCCTCCTGCTCGGTCCACTTCCAGCGGCGGACCAGTCGGCCGAAGTGCGTGTCGACCGTGATGCCCGGAACTCCGAACGCGTTGCCGAGGACGACGTTGGCGGTCTTGCGGCCGACCCCGGGCAGCGTCACGAGGTCCTCCAGGCGTCCCGGCACCTCGCCGCCGAAACGGTCCCGGAGGGCGACGGAGAGGCCTATGAGCGACTTGGTCTTGGCCCGGAAGAAGCCGGTCGGCCGAATGATCTCTTCCATTTCCTCCGGGACGGCCATCGCCATGTCCTCCGGAGTCGGGTACTTCGCGAACAGCGCCGGCGTCGTCTGGTTCACCCGCAGGTCCGTCGTCTGCGCCGACAGCACGGTGGCCACCAGCAGCTCGAACGGCGACTCGAAGTCCAGTTCCGGATGGGCGTACGGATACGTCTCCGCCAGGACGCGGTTGATCTTCCGCGCGCGCCGCACCATCGCCAGGCGCGACTCCGGTTTCCTCGGCTTCGCAGCCGCCTTCACCGCCGGTTCGACCGCGGACTTCCGGACCTTGCTCTCTGCCATGTACGAAGGCTACGCCGAAGGGACGAACCCACGGGGCCGCTTCGTGGGCCGGTCACCATGTCGGTGTTCCTCCCTCCGCAGTCACCGGTCCGCGGCCCCGGCGGCACGTGTCAGGACGCCGGCCCGTGGTTCCGGGCCGGCGTCCTCGAGGATCACCGGGGTCAGCCGACGGAGGCGGGTTCCTCGGTGGCGCGGGCCGGCGTGCGAAGGGTGAAGGCGGAGGCGATCGCCCCGGCGAGGGCGAGGGCGGCCGCGCCGAGGAAGGCCGAGGAGAAGCCGTCGGTGAGGGCCTCGGGGTCGCCGAGTTCACCGGCACCGTTGGCGGCGGCGACCGCGGTCATCGCGGCGAGGCCGAGGGCCGAGCCGACCTGGTAGCTGGTGTTGACGATCCCGGAGGCGAGCCCGCCCTCCGACGGGTCGGGGATGGCGAGCGCCGTTCCCAGCGAAGGGATGAACGCGAGCGACATGCCGACCGCGGCAAGGAGCGAGGCGGGCAGGACGTCCACGACGAAGCTGCCGTCGGACCGGACGAAGGAGAGCCAGACCATGCCGGCCGCCAGAGCCAGCAGACCGGTGACGATCAGCGGCTTCGGCCCGAAGCGGGCGATCAGCCGGGGTGCCGCCACGATCATCATCAGCATGGTGGCCGCGGTCATCGGCAGCAGCGCGGCGCCCGAGGCGAACGCTTCCAGCCCCAGCACCTGCTGGAGGTAGAGGTTGAGGAAGAACCACATCGGGATCCACGCGGACGCCATCAGCAACTGGGCGAGGTTGGCGCCGGCCAGGTTGGCGCTGCGCCAGATGCCGAGCCGCATCAGTGGTTCGCGGCGCCTGGCCTGGAGCGCGACGAACGCGCCGATCAGCAGCAGGCCGGCGGCCAGGACCAGCCAGGTGACCGGCGAACCCCACCCGGTCTCCGGGGCACGGACCACGGCGTAGACGGAGACGGCCAGGCCGAGGGTGACGGTCACCGCGCCGAGCCAGTCGACCGAACCGCGGCGGGCGGGGACGGCCGGCATCACGGCGGGGGTGACGAGCAGGACGACGAGCGCGACCGGGACGTTGATCCAGAAGACCCACTGCCAGCTGGCGTACTGCGTGATCACGCCGCCCAGGAAGACGCCTGCGGTGCCGCCGGCCGGCGCGGCCGCGCCATACAGGGCGAACGCCTTGGTGAGCTCCTGGGGCCGTCCGCCGAACAGGGTCATCAGGAGCGTCAGCGCGGCGGGCGCGATCAGTGCGGAACCGGCGCCCTGGACGGCCCGGCCGACCAGTTCGACCCAGGCCTCTCCGGCCAGCCCGGCGACGGCCGACCCGACGGCCAGGACCACCCATCCGGCGAAGAACAGCCGCCTGGCGCCGAACAGGTCGGAGAGCCGGCCACCGAGCAGCAGCAGTCCGCCGAAGGCGACGACGTAGGCGTTGAAGACCCACGACAGGTTCTCCTGCGAGAAGCCCAGCGCCGTCTGCATTTCGGGCAGGGCCACGCCGATGATCGAGGTGTCCATGATCACCATGAACTGGGCGAGGGCGATCAGGGCGAGTGCCGCCCAGCGTCTGGGTGCGGGTGTCGCGTTGAGGTCGGACATGACCGTGTACTCCTATGCCGGGGAGGGAACGAGGAAGGGGATCGGGCTGCGGTCCGCTTCAGTGCTGGTGTTCGCCGTCGTGCCCCGCGGAAGCGGACGGGGCGGCCGAAGACGGGGCCGAGGTGGCCGCGTCCGCCGGGCCGTCGGCTGCGGTGACCGTGAAGGCGGCGGTACGGACCACGCCCTCGTGCCGGAAGTCCAGGAAGAGGCGGTAGTCGCCCCGGCTCGGCGCGGTCGTGGTGAAGGTGATGTCCGGGCCGGGCGCGGTGCCGGCGTCGCCCGGCTCGCCGTCGGGGTGGACGTGCAGGTAGGCGAGGTCTCCGGCCCGCAGGGCGACCAGGTGGCCGTATGCGCCGAGGTAGGGCTGGAGATCGGTGACGGGCCTGCCGTCCTTGGCGACGGCGAGGCTGAGCCGCGTGGAGCGGCCGGGGGTGAGGTCGCCGGTCAGGGTGACGCGGTAGCCGTCGACGGTGACGGTGCGTCCCGTCCTGGCCGGTGGTACGGGGCGCAGGTCGCCGGCCGCATGCAGATCTGCGCCGAGGGTGAGGCCCTGCGAGGCGCCGGCCGGAGTGAAGTCGGCGAAGACGCGGTACGCGCCGGCGGCGGGCAGGGCGGCGGAGGTGCGCCAGGTGCCGTCGGCGGCCCGGGTGGGGTGCAGGTGCTGGAAGGTGGAGAGGTCGCGCGGGGCGACGATGAGGTGCAACTCCTTGCCGTGCTCGGGCCGGAAGACGGTGACGGGCTTGCCGTCCGCCCCGAGGATGCGGAAGCGCAGGTCGATGGGGGCGCCTGCGGTGACGTAGGAGTCGCCGAGGCTGAGCGTGTAGCCGCGTTCGGAGATCTGCAGGCCACCGGGCAGATGGCCGGCGCCGCCCGACGCGCCGTCGCCGTCGCCGTCCGGGGAGGCGGGATCCGAAGGCGCGGCGGAGGCGTGCCCCGGGTGGGCGGCGGCGGGTGGTTTCGGGGACGTGCCACCGGTGGCGTGGCCGATGCCGTACGAAGCGCCGAAGACGGTGGCGAGGCCGGCGGCGAAGGCGGTGATCTTCAGGGCTGTGTTCATGGCGGACTCCTCAGCGGATCGAGCGGGAGGGGTGCGGGTTCGGACGTGTGTCAGGCGGGCGAAGGCCTGCACGGCCCTGCTGCGGCACGGGCCGTCGTGGCGACCGGGCAGTCGTGGCCATGGGACATGCGGGCCTCCTCGTTTCCGGTGGGCGGAGCGGCAACACGTGGAGTAGATACCCCCTAGGGGTATGTAGTCAACCCAGATCCAGATACCAGGAGGGGGTATCTGGATCCGGGTCGCCCCCGACGCTCACGAACACCCCCGCCGCCTCGCCACCCCGCCGACCGCTTCGACCGCTTCGACCGCTTCCGCCGCTTCGACCGCGAGGCGCCACCCCGCCCCGCCCCTCACCCCTCACCCCTCACCCCTCACCCACGCAGGGCATTTGTCGCATTTCCCCGACCCCTGACGCCCTGTTCGCCCACAGCGGAATCGCGGCCCGCTGTCACCTGTCAGCCCCCTCCGGCCTGCACTCCCACCGGCGTTCCGGTCACCCGGCCGGCCCAGTGCCCGGGGCCGGCGTCCACCCCGCTCACCGGCGATCCACCCCCAATCGGCCCCCTGCCGTACGCTCCGGCACGCGCGTGCGTCAAACTGGTTTGTGATCGATCGCACTGTTTTACCGTCCGGCATGATGGGGACCACGGTTCCCTGAACAGGCCGACAAGGAGAGAACTCGTGGACGACGTTCTGCGGCGCGCCCCGCTTTTCGCGGCGCTCGATGACGAGCAGGCCGCGGAGCTCCGCGCCTCGATGAGTGAGGTGACCCTCGCGCGCGGCGACGCGCTGTTCCACGAGGGTGACCCGGGTGACCGCCTCTATGTGGTCACCGAGGGCAAGGTGAAGCTCCACCGCACCTCCCCCGACGGGCGCGAGAACATGCTGGCGGTCCTCGGCCCCGGCGAACTGATCGGTGAGCTGTCGCTCTTCGACCCGGGCCCGCGTACAGCCACCGCGACCGCGCTGACCGAGGTCAAGCTCCTCGGCCTCGGTCACGGCGACCTCCAGCCCTGGCTGAACGTCCGCCCCGAGGTGGCCACGGCCCTGCTGCGCGCCGTCGCCCGGCGCCTGCGCAAGACCAACGACCAGATGTCCGACCTGGTCTTCTCCGACGTGCCGGGCCGTGTCGCCCGCGCCCTCCTCGACCTGTCGCGCCGCTTCGGCGTCCAGTCGGAGGAAGGCATCCACGTCGTGCACGACCTGACGCAGGAGGAGCTGGCCCAGCTGGTCGGCGCCTCCCGCGAGACGGTCAACAAGGCCCTCGCCGACTTCGCCGGCCGCGGCTGGCTGCGGCTGGAGGCCCGTGCCGTGATCCTGCTGGACGTGGAGCGGCTGGCCAAGCGGTCCCGCTGACCCGTCGTCGTACGCAACGCCCGAGGGGCCCCGCCGACACCGGCGGGGCCCCTCGCGTACGTGTCCGGGGCAGGCCCCTCAGATCAGTCCGTGCTCCCTGAGGTACTCCAGCTGCGCCCGTACCGACAGCTCCGCCGCGGGCCACAGGGACCGGTCCACGTCCGCGTACACATGTGCCACCACCTGCGCCGACGTCAGATATCCCGCCTCCACGGCCGTCTCCACCTGGGCCAGACGGTGCGCACGGTGCGCCAGGTAGAACTCGACCGCGCCCTGCGCGTCGTCCAGCACCGGGCCGTGGCCCGGCAGCACGATGTCCACCCCGTCGTCGACCGTGAGCGAGCGCAGCCGCCGCAGCGAGTCGAGGTAGTCGCCCAGCCGTCCGTCCGGGTGCGCCACCAGCGTCGTCCCGCGCCCGAGGATCGTGTCCCCCGTCAGCACCGCGCGGTCGGCGGGCAGATGGAAGGAGAGCGAGTCCGCGGTGTGGCCCGGGGTCGGCACCACGTACATCTCCAGCCCGCCGGTCGTGATCACGTCCCCCGTCCCCAGGCCCTCGTCGCCGAGACGCAGCTCCGGGTCCAGAGCCCGTACCTTCGTACGCGTCAGCTCGGCGAACCGCGCCGCGCCCTCCGCGTGGTCGGGGTGGCCGTGGGTGAGGAGCGTGAGCGCGATCCGGCGGCCCGCCCGCTCGGCCGTGTCGATGACCGCCCGCAGATGGGCGTCGTCCAGCGGGCCCGGGTCGATGACCACCGCGAGGTCCGAGCCGGGCTCGGCGACGATCCAGGTGTTGGTGCCGTCCAGCGTCATCGCCGACGCGTTGGGCGCGAGGACGTTAACCGCACGGGTCGTGGCGGGGCCGGACAGCACGCCACCACGCGGCTGTCCGGGCAGCGCTGCGGCCTCGCTCATGCGGAACCACCGCCCGTACCGCCCGTCGGGATGCGTTTGGTGAACTCCGCGTGCCCCGGCCAGCTCAGCACCAGCTCGTCACCCTCCAGACGGGCCTGTGCGAGCACGGGGGCGAGGTTCTGGCCCGATGCCGCCTCCAACGCCTGCGCGGCGGTGGCGTACGGCCTGAGCGCGCGCAGGGTCGAAACCGTCGGCGGCATCATCAGCAGCTCCCCCCGGTCGTATCCGTCGGCCGCCTCGCCGGGACCGATCCACACCGTGCGGTCTGCCTCCGTCGAGGCGTTGCGGGTGCGCTGGCCGGCCGGGAGCGCGGCGACGAAGAACCAGGTGTCGTAGCGGCGCGGTTCGAACTCCGGAGTGATCCAGCGCGCCCACGCGCCCAGCAGGTCCGAACGCAGCACCAGCCCGCGCCGGTCGAGGAACTCGGCGAACGACAGCTCCCGCGCGACCAGCGCCTCGCGGTCGGCCTCCCAGTCCTCGCCGGTGGTGTCCGTGACGACCGTGCCCGCGGTCGGCCCCGCGAGCAGGACGCCCGCCTCCTCGTACGTCTCGCGTACGGCGGCGCAGACGATCGCCTGCGCCTCGGCCGGCGTCCCGACTCCGAGCCGCCGCGCCCAGCTCTCCAGCGCGGGTCCGGCCCAGCCCACGAGCCTGTCGTCGTCGCGCGGGTCGACCCCGCCACCCGGATAGGCGTACGCCCCTCCGGCAAAGGCCATCGAGGTGCGCCGGCGCAGCATGTGGACCGCGGGCCCGTCCCCGGTACCCGTGGCGGTGTCCCGGAGCAGCATCACGGTGGCGGCCCGCCGAGGAGTCGCGGCCGTCAGTTCGCCGGTGGCGAGGGCCCGGATCCGGTCGGGCCATTCCGGTGGGTACCACTGACCATTGGACATGGCCGGAGGCTATCCGGAACCGCGCCGATGTTCGAGGGGCGCGGTGATCCGTACATGCCCTGTACACAGATGATCCCGCCCGGTCGTCGCGACCGGACGGGATCCCCACTCGTCCGGTGTCGCACACCGGCAGCGGTACGACGTCGGCTCAGACTCCGGTCAGCTCGACGTGGACCTCGACCTCGACCGGCGCGTCCAGCGGCAGCACCGCGACGCCGACCGCGCTGCGGGCGTGCACGCCCTTGTCACCGAGCACCGCGCCGAGCAGTTCGCTCGCGCCGTTGATCACGGCGGGCTGACCGGTGAAGTCCGTGGCGGAGGCGACGAAACCGACGACCTTCACGACGCGGGCGATCCGGTCCAGGTCGCCCGCGACCGACTTCACGGCGGCCAGCGCGTTCAGCGCGCAGGTCTTCGCCAGTTCCTTCGCCTCGTCGGGCGTGACCTCCGCGCCGACCTTGCCGGTGACGGCGAGCTTGCCGTCCACCATCGGCAGCTGGCCCGAGGTGTACACGTACACCCCGGACTGCACGGCCGGCTGGTACGAGGCGATCGGCGGCACGACGTCCGGCAGGGCCAGCCCGAGTTCGGCGAGCTTCGCCTCGACGGTGCCGGCCATCAGGCCTTCTCCCGCTTCAGGTAGGCCACGAGCTGCTCGGGGTTGTTCGGGCCGGGAACGACCTGGACCAGCTCCCAGCCGTCCTCGCCCCAGGTGTCCAGAATCTGCTTGGTCGCGTGCACGAGAAGGGGCACAGTCGAGTATTCCCACTTGGTCATGGCCCGACTGTAATGCCTGAGTAATCCACGGGACGCGCAGCCTCGTGCGTAGCCTGCGGCGCGACTGGTTAGGCTCGAATACGTGAGCAGGTTCCAGGTCGTCAGCGGCAAGGGCGGTACCGGTAAGACCACGGTCGCCGCCGCCCTCGCGCTCGCCCTCGCGACCGAGGGCAGGCGCACCCTCCTCGTCGAGGTCGAGGGCAGACAGGGCATCGCCCAGCTCTTCGAGGCGGACTCCCTCCCCTACGAGGAGCGCAAGATCGCCGTCGCGCCGGGCGGCGGGGAGGTGTACGCGCTGGCGATCGACGCCGAGCGCGCGCTCCTCGACTACCTCCAGATGTTCTACAAACTCGGCAGCGCCGGCCGGGCGCTGAAGAAGCTCGGCGCGATCGACTTCGCCACCACCATCGCGCCCGGCGTCCGGGACGTCCTGCTGACGGGCAAGGCGTGCGAGGCCGTGCGCCGCAAGGACAAGCGGAATCGGTTCGTCTACGACTACGTGATCATGGACGCCCCGCCGACCGGCCGCATCACCCGCTTCCTCAACGTGAACGACGAGGTGGCGGGGCTGGCCCGGATCGGCCCGATACACAATCAGGCGCAGGCCGTGATGCGGGTACTGAAGTCTCCCGAGACGGCAGTGCATCTGGTGACCCTCCTGGAGGAGATGCCGGTCCAGGAGACCGCCGACGGCATCGCGGAGCTGCAGGCCGCCGAACTGCCGGTGGGCCGGGTGATCGTGAACATGGTGCGCCCGCACCTGCTGGACGAGGACGCCCTGCGCACCGCGGCGGGCGGGCGGCGCAAGGAGATCGCCAAGACGCTCACCCGGGCAGGCGTGACCGGTTCCGCAGGGCTCGTACGCCCCCTGGTCGAACAGGCGGCCGAGCACGCCCAGCGGGTGGAGCTGGAGCGTGAGCAGCGCGCCGTACTGGCGGGGCTCGGACTGCCGGGATACGAACTCCCGCTGATCGGCGAGGGCGTGGACCCGGCCGGGCTGTACGAGCTGGCGGTCGAGCTGCGCAAGCAGGGCGTGGGCGACGAGGGGGCGGAACAAGGGGTGGGTTCATGACATCGGGCACCGGCGCGGACACGGGCAGCAGTACGGACACCGCCGCGAGCACGGACGCGGAGACGGAGGCGGACGCCGGTACGGCCCCGGCCGCGGCCCCCGCCCTGGACACCGACGGCCTGCTCGACGACCCGGACATCCGGATCATCGTCTGCTGCGGTTCGGGCGGCGTCGGCAAGACGACGACCGCTGCGGCCCTCGGCGTACGCGCGGCCGAGCGCGGTCGCAAGGTCGTCGTCCTCACCATCGACCCGGCGCGAAGGCTCGCCCAGTCCATGGGCATCGACTCCCTGGACAACATCCCCCGCCGGGTGAAGGGCATCGGGACGCGGGGCTCCGGTGAGCTGCACGCCATGATGCTCGACATGAAGCGGACCTTCGACGAGATCGTCGAGGCGCACGCGGACGGGGAGCGGGCACGGGCGATCCTGGAGAACCCCTTCTACCAGTCACTGTCGGCCGGTTTCGCGGGCACGCAGGAGTACATGGCGATGGAGAAGCTCGGGCAGCTCCGGGCGCGCGACGAGTGGGACCTGATCGTCGTCGACACCCCGCCGTCGCGGTCCGCGCTGGATTTCCTGGACGCGCCGAAGCGGCTGGGCTCGTTCCTGGACGGCAAGTTCATCAAGCTGCTGATGGCCCCCGCGAAAATGGGCGGCCGGGCCGGAATGAAGTTCCTCAACGTGGGCATGTCGATGATGACCGGGACGCTGGGCAAGCTGCTCGGCGGCCAGTTCCTGCGGGACGTGCAGACGTTCGTCGCCGCGATGGACACCATGTTCGGCGGGTTCCGCACCCGCGCCGATGCCACGTACAAGCTTCTCCAGGCACCCGGTACGGCGTTTCTCGTCGTCGCGACACCGGAGCGGGACGCGCTCCGCGAAGCGGCGTACTTCGTGGAGCGGCTGGCCGCGGAGGACATGCCGCTGGCCGGGCTGGTGCTCAACCGGGTTCACGGCAGTGACGCCGCCAGGCTCTCCGCGGAGCGCGCGCTGGCGGCCGCAGAAAATCTTGATGCCGACGGCATTGTGGATCAGGGGGCCGGGAAGGCTGGACTTCGTGAGCCCGCCGAATCCCCCGCGGCCGGTTCCGCACAGACCCCGGACACCGCAGGAGCCGCCACCCCCGAACCGTCCGAGCATGCCTCGGAGCACGAGCCCGCCGACATCGCGGACACCGATGCCGACGCCCGTACCGACGCCGCGATAGACGGCGTGACCACAGACCCCGTGACCACAGACGCCCTCACCGCAGACGTCGTGACCGTCGAACAGTTGACGGCAGGTCTGCTGCGCCTGCATGCCGAACGGATGCAGGTGGTCGCGCGCGAACAGCGCACACGCGACCGCTTCACCGCGCTGCATCCCGAGGTGGCCGTGACCGCGGTGGCCGCGCTGCCCGGTGATGTCCATGACCTCGCAGGGCTGCGAGCCATCGGGGACCGGCTCGCGGCCGGTTCCGCCTCGGCCGGAGCTGCGTAGCCTCCCCGTCGTCCGCCCTGCCGCCCGGGGCTACCCCACGGCGGCGAACGTCTCGTGCAGTTCGTCGTCCTCCAGCCCGATCGCCACGGGCAGGATGCCCGTGGACCGCTCGTACTCGCTGCGCGCGGTCTCCAGCAGCCGGCGCCAGGACGTGACCGTCGGGCGTCGGCGCAGCAGTGCGCGGCGCTCCCGCTCGGTCATTCCGCCCCACACGCCGAATTCGACGCGATTGTCGAGCGCATCGGCAAGGCACTCGGTCCGCACCGGGCATCCGGTGCACACCGCCTTGGCCCTGTTCTGCGCTGCCCCTTGTACGAACAGTTCATCCGGATCGGTAGTGCGGCAGGCTGCCTGCGCACTCCAGTCGGTTACCCAGCCCATCCCGGCGCCGTCCTCTCCCGAATCGAGGCTCCCCCACGGCGGTAGCGGCATATTCACCGCTGCCAGTTGAGGACGTTACGGAAGGTGGCGACAGCACAACACCCCCTTCGGGCCCAATCTTGAATGGCCCGAACGGACTATGCGTATGCGGCAGATCACCCAGGGGAGTGAGGTGAGGACATGCACGACTATCCCGGCAGAATCGGGACAGACCACCTGAGTCATAACGGACGGTCGATGACACACGAGGCGATTTCGGGAGCGCCTGAACTCGTGGCCGGGTCATGCACAGGGTCATGCAGGGGGGTTGATACAAAACCGGACTGCTGTGACAGTTGAGAGCAGCTTAGGCCAAGGCATATACGTGTGTCCGGCGAATGAGAACGTAGGCTGCCCCCATGCCAAAGAAGCGCTCGGGCGGGGGTCTCACGACGACCCAGCAGGCCGCCAAGTTCCTCGGTGTCGCCGCACTCTCCGGAGTGGTCCTGGCGGGCATCGCGCTGCCGGCCGCCGGAGCACTGGGTCTCGCCGCGAAGGGAACGGTCGACGGGTTCGACGAAATCCCGGCCAATCTGAAGACTCCGCCGCTGAGCCAGCGCACCACGATCCTGGACAACCAGGGCGGCCAGATCGCCACGGTGTACTCGCGGGACCGCACGGTGGTGCCGCTGACGAAGATCTCCCCGTACATGCAGAAGGCGATCATCGCGATCGAGGACGCCCGCTTCTACGAACACGGCGCGGTCGACCTCAAGGGCATCCTGCGTGCGATGAACCGCAACGTACAGGCGGGCGGGACCGCGCAGGGCGCGTCGACCCTCACTCAGCAGTACGTGAAGAACGTCTTCGTCGAGGAGGCCGGTGACGACCCGACCAAGGTCGCCCAGGCCACCCAGCAGACGCTGGGCCGCAAGGTCCAGGAGCTGAAGTACGCGATCCAGGTCGAGGAGGAACTCGGCAAGAAGAAGATCCTGGAGAACTACCTCAACATCACGTTCTTCGGCCAGCAGGCGTACGGCGTCGAGGCGGCCTCCCAGCGTTACTTCTCCAAGTCGGCGAAGGACCTGAAGCTGGAGGAGGCGGCGATGCTGGCCGGCATCGTGCAGTCACCCAGCCGCTACGACCCCGTCAACGACACGGAGGAGGCGACCAAGCGTCGCAACACCGTGATCCAGCGGATGGCGGACGTCGGGGACATCTCTCCGGAAGAGGCCGCCAAGGCCAAGGCGACCCCGATCAAGCTGAAGGTGAAGCGGCCGAAGAACGGCTGCATCACCGCGGTCAGCGGTTCCGGCTTCTTCTGTGACTACGTACGCCAGATCGTCACGAGCGACCCGGCCTTCGGCAAAACCGCGAAGGACCGCGCCAAGCTGTGGGCGACCGGCGGACTGACCATCAAGACGACCCTGGATCCGCGCTCCCAGGCCGCCTCCAACGAGGCAGCCACCTCCCGGGTCAACGAGGACGACAAGGTCGCGACCTCGGTCGTCCAGGTCCAGCCCGGTACCGGGCAGATCATGGCGATGGCCCAGTCCCGTCCCTACGGACTGGACGCGTCCAAGCACCAGACCGTCCTGAACCTCTCCGTCGACCACAAGATGGGCGGCAGCTACGCCGGCTTCCAGGTGGGATCGACGTTCAAGCCGATCACCGCCGCGGCGGCGCTGGAGAAGGGGATCAGCCCGGCCCAGAGCTTCACCACGGACCACAAGATCACGCTGCCCGCCGACGCCTTCCGCACCTGCGAGAACCAGGCCGCGGACACCATCCCGTGGGACGTCGCGAACGAGCGGGAGGACGAGAAGGGCACCTTCGACATGACCAGCGCGCTGGGCAAGTCGATCAACACCTACTTCGCCAAGCTGGAGCAGAAGACCGGTCTCTGCGAGACGCTCACGATGGCGAAGAAGGTCGGCTACAACCGCGGCGACAACAAGCCGTTGCGCCAGGCCCCCTCCACCACCCTCGGCGGCCAGGAGTCGACGCCGCTGGCGATGGCCTCCGTCTACGCCACCTTCGCCAACCGCGGCACGTACTGCTCCCCGATCGCGATCCTGTCGGTGACCAAGCCGGACGGCAAGAAGATCGACGTACCGAAGTCGCAGTGCGACAAGGCCATGAGCGAGCACTCGGCCGACACCATCAACCAGATGCTCAAGGGTGTCGTCGAGGATGGCACGGGGAAGTCGGCCGGTCTCATCGACCGTGACAACGCGGGCAAGACCGGTACGACCGACGAGCGCATCAACGCCTGGTTCGTCGGCTACACACCGAACCTGTCCACGGCGGTGTGGGTCGGCAGCGACGGTGCGAAGCAGATCCCGATGAGCAACATCACCATCGGCGGCCAGTACTACGAGGACGTCTGCGGTGGCTGTCTGCCGGGTCCGATCTGGCGGACGGCGATGACCGGCTCCCTGAACGCCTCCGAGACCCCGGCCTTCAACCCGGTCGACGTACCGCGGGCGAAGCCGAAGGCGGACAAGGACAAGAAGGACAAGAAGAAGCCGGGCGAGGGCGACAACAAGCCCGGCGACGACAACCCCTTCCCCGGCATCAGCATCCCGCCGAATCTGATCGGCGGAAACGACGGCAACGGCCGCGGTCAGAACGGCCCCTGACCCGGCCGGCCCCGGCGCACGTCGGACATGAAGGTGGGGCGCCCCCGATCCGGGGGCGCCCCACCTTCATGTCTGCTGCCTGCTGCGCTTCGCGGCCTCAGCCCGCGAGGAGCTTCTTCACCGCGGCAGCCACCCGGCCGCCCTCGGCGCGCCCCGCAACCTTCGGGTTCACGATCTTCATGACGGCGCCCATCGCGCGCGGCCCCTCGGCCCCGGCGGACTTCGCCTCGTCGACGGCGGACGCCACGATCGCGGTCAGCTCGTCGTCGCTCAGCTGCTGCGGGAGGTAGGCGTCGAGCAGCTCACCCTCCCTCTTCTCCCGCTCGGCCTGCTCGGTCCGGCCGCCCTTGGCGAAGGCCTCGGCCGCCTCGCGGCGCTTCTTGGCCTCCTTGGCGATCACCTTCTGCACCTCGTCGTCGGAGAGTTCGCGGGCCGTCTTGCCGCCGACCTCCTCCTTGGTGATCGCGGTGAGGGTCAGCCGGAGCGTGGACGAGGTCAGCTCGTCGCGCGCCTTCATGGCCGTGGTGAGGTCTTCCTTGAGCTTGGACTTGAGCGTGGTCATGGGGTGATTGTGGCAGGTGCGGGGCGCTCACCGCCCGCCGGTTTTCCTGCGGGCACGCCCCGTCTGCGACGATGGGCGCATGCGCGCACGCTACGGAGTACCCCTGAAAATCACGGCGGTCACCGCCGCGGCCGGCGCCGCCGGTCTCGCCTACGCAGCCGGATTCGAGGCCCGCTCGTTCCGCCTGCGAAGGGTCACCATCCCGGTACTCCCGCACGGGGCACGCCCGTTGCGCGTGCTGCAGGTCTCCGACGTCCACATGGTCAGCGGCCAGCGCAAGAAGCGCGCCTGGCTGCAGTCGCTGGCGGGCCTGCGCCCGGACTTCGTCGTGAACACCGGCGACAACCTCTCCGACCCGGAGGCCGTACCGGAGCTGCTCGACGCACTCGGTCCGCTGATGGAGTTCCCGGGTGTGTACGTCTTCGGCTCCAACGACTACTACGGCCCCAAGCTCCGCAACCCCGCCCGCTACCTCTTCGAGAAGACCGCGGGCAAGCACGGCCTCAACGGGAACGCCCCGGCTGTCGGCGTCGTCCACAACCCGTGGGAACCGATGCGCGACGCCTTCGACGACGCGGGGTGGCTGAACCTGTCCAACACTCGCGGCCGCCTGAAGCTCGACGGCCTGGAGCTGGCCTTCACCGGGCTCGACGACCCGCACATCAAGCGCGACCGCTACGCGGAGGTCTCGGGCGGCCCCGAGACGGGCGCCGACCTCTCCATCGGCGTGGTCCACGCCCCGTACCTGCGCTCACTCGACGCCTTCACGGCGGACGGCTACCCGCTGATCCTGGCCGGCCACACCCACGGCGGCCAGCTGTGTATTCCCTTCTACGGAGCCCTGGTCACCAACTGCGACCTGGACACGGACCGGGCGAAGGGCCTCTCCAGCCACACGGCCGACGGCCACCGCGCCTACCTCCACGTCTCGGCCGGCTGCGGCACCAACCGCTACACCCCGGTCCGCTTCGCCTGTCCCCCGGAGGCGACCCTGCTGACCTTGACGGCGCGGGACGTATGACGGGCGACGCCCGCCGCATCGGCAAAAAGCGGATTTCGTCTCCGGGCGCCGGTGGGCTAAAGTAATCGATGTCGCCGGGAGACCGGCGGCGATCGGGGTGTAGCGCAGCTTGGCAGCGCGCTTCGTTCGGGACGAAGAGGTCGTGGGTTCAAATCCCGCCACCCCGACAGCTGAAGTACCAGGTCAGGGGCCTGATCCACTAAGTGGATCAGGCCCCTGACTCGTTCCTGGGGGCGTCTTGGGAGCCGAGTGCGCCGAACGAATGCGGCCTGTAGGCCCGCAGCGGGGTGGTGCGTGCCGTGCACACACCGCAGCACCCACCTACGCGCTCGGTCTCGACAGTGCGCTTCCGAGGGAAGCCGCACACAACGGGGACGGCGTGCGCAGGACGTACTACTGGCTGCGGGACGAGGACAGGCCCGACCGTGCGGCGGCTGCCTGCGTCGCCCCGGCGGGCTCGCCTTGCCGCACCGGTAAGGGAAGGGGCGCCACCCGGCTCCGCCCGGGTGCCCGAATTCCGCAGATCAGGGTCGCGCGGCGCTGCTGCTGCTGCTGCTGCTGCTGCTGCTGCGCGACCCTGTCACAAGCGCCTCGGATCCCACCACCATCGTCTGACGGCCGACGCCCACTGTTCATGCGAACCAGTCGCTGGGCAGAGCCCGAGCCCGCCCGAGATGCTCTGCGCTCCCAGCCCGGACGGGAAGCCGGGCGGGGTGCTCACTGCCTCAGCCAGCGGCCGTCGGACGCGCCGATTCGGCGGCGTTGCGGTATTCCGCGTTGATGCGCTGGGCTTCTTCGAGTTGGTCCTCAAGGATGACGATGCGGCAGGCGGCCTCGATCGGGGTGCCCTGATCGACGAGTTCCCTGGCGCGGGCGGCGATCCGCAACTGGTAGCGGGAGTAGCGGCGATGTCCGCCCTCGGATCGCAGCGGGGTGATGAGGCGGGCCTCTCCGATGGCACGGAGAAAGCCCTGGGTGGTGCCGAGCATCTCGGCGGCCCGGCCCATGGTGTAGGCGGGATAGTCGTCGTCGTCGAGACGGCCGAACGATTCGCCTGCTGTCATTTGCACCTCTCTGTGGAACGCGTGGAGGGGCCCGGGTGCTCTATGCACCCGGGCCCCGAAGGAACTGCTACACCACCTGCCGACGCTGATTCCGCGCCGGCCTTCTGTGTCCGCTGACCCGACCTGGAAGTTGTCGGGTGTACGGGGATCGCGGTTGCTTGACCGGAGACCACCTCACTATCGATGTCCTGCGGTACCCGGGCTCAAGATTCCACCCGGGCGATCCTGATGGCGTCTGGCTCCTCCGTTCTTCCCTCTGGGACTGATCACTTGCCTCATGCCGGTACTGCTCCGCATGAACTGCGGTACTGCTCACGGCGGCCCCTGATCACTGCGGGCCACCCGGTCCGGTCGTCAGTCCCGTCGCCGACCTGCAACAACCCTGGCTTCGAAACTCCACCACCGCACCGTCCTGCGCACCCAACTTCGGTTACCGCTGCCCGGCAGTTCGTCTCTGCCGGGCCCTGCCGTCCCTCTTGGGCTACGAGAGAAACCATAGCTACGCCACCAGCCAATGTCTACGATGGCCACCATAGATTTTCGTGGGCTCTGTGGAGAGATAGTCGGTATCGGCCAAAGGGTGGATGCGCTGCGGCTCCGCTCCGGTCAGACTCACCCGCCCTGACCAGCATCGATACACCGGCGCCGATGCCACGAACACCCACAGCGACCCATAGCGGCCCACAGTGGCCCCGGCGGCCATGCGGGTGATGGCCGCTCAGGACACGCGCCACACCCGGCGCTTCGCGCGGTTGGCGGGTCTGGATGGCCTCGTCCAGAGTCTCGGCGTGCGTCGGGGTGCTCCTCGCACGTCCTCCATGGCCGCCTACAGGCTCGCCCGCCGCAGTTCCTGCACGAGCAGCCATTTCCTCCTTCGCCCTCAGGCGTCGCCCCCGCCGAACCGCTCGCGGTAGGACTCCAGGTCCTCCGCCGTGATCTTCGCGAAGAGCACCGGCGGCACGGTGAAGGCCGTGCCGGCCGGGACCGCGTCCAGGGACGTGGCCTGCTCGGCGGTCACCCAGGTCACGGTGTCGCTCTCCAGGGCGAAGACACCGCGCATGGCGGCGGCCGAGGCCGGGATGAACGGCTCGGAGACGATCGCGTAGAGGTGGATGAGGTTCATCGCCGTGCGCAGGGTCAGGGCCGCACCCTCCGAGTCGGTCCTGATCTCCAGCCAGGGAGCCTTCTCCTCCAGGTACGAGTTGCCCGCCGACCACAGAGCGCGCAGCGCGGCCCCGGCCTTGCGGTACTGGAGGGCCTCCATCTGGTCCTCGTACTCGGCCAGGAGACGTGCGATCTCCTCGCCGAGACGCGTCTCCCCCTCGCCTGGCGCGTTGCCCGCAGGGACGTCGTCCCCGAAGCGCTTGCGGGAGAAGGACAGCACGCGGTTGACGAAGTTGCCGAGGGTGTCGGCGAGGTCCTTGTTGACCGTGGCGGCGAAGTGCTCCCAGGTGAAGGCGGAGTCGTCGGACTCGGGGGCGTTGGCGATCAGGAAGTAGCGCCAGTAGTCCGCCGGCAGCGTCTCCAGCGCGGCGTCGGTGAAGATGCCCCGCTGCTGCGAGGTGGAGAACTTGCCGCCGTAGTACGTCAGCCAGTTGAAGCCCTTGACCACGTCGACCTTCTTCCACGGCTCGCGGACACCGAGCTCCGTGGCGGGGAACATCACCGTGTGGAACGGGACGTTGTCCTTGGCCATGAACTGGGTGTAGCGGACCGTGTCGTCAGCCTCGTACCACCATGACTTCCAGTCGCGTGTCTCACCGTCCGGAGCGGCGTCCGACCACTCCTTCGTCGCGCCGATGTACTCGATCGGAGCGTCGAACCAGACGTAGAAGACCTTGCCCTCGGCGGCGAGTTCCGGCCAGGTGTCGGCAGGGACCGGAACGCCCCAGTCCAGGTCACGGGTGATGGCGCGGTCGCGCAGGCCCTCGGTCAGCCACTTGCGGGCGATGGAGGAGGACAGCTGCGGCCACTGCTCCTCGTGAAGCGCGACCCACGCCTCGACCTCGTGCTGGAGCTTGGACTGCAGAAGGAACAGGTGCGTGGTCTCGCGGACCTCCAGCTCCGTTGATCCGCTGATCGCCGAGCGGGGGTTCAGCAGGTCGGTCGGGTCGAGGACGCGGGTGCAGTTCTCGCACTGGTCGCCGCGGGCCTTGTCGTAGCCGCAGTGCGGGCAGGTGCCCTCGACGTACCGGTCGGGCAGGAAGCGGCCGTCGACCGGTGAGTACACCTGGCGGATGGCCCGTTCCTCGATGAAGCCGCAACTGCGCAGGCGGCGCGCGAAGTGTTGCGTGATCTCGGCGTTCTGCCGCGAGGAACTGCGTCCGAAGTAGTCGAAGGCGAGCTGGAAGCCCTCGTACACGGCCTTCTGCGCCTCATGGGCCTGTGCGCAGAATTCCACCACCGACATTCCGGCCGCCTTGGCCGCCAGTTCGGCCGGTGTCCCGTGCTCGTCGGTCGCGCAGATGTAGAGGACGTCGTGACCACGCTGGCGGAGGTACCGGGAGTACACGTCCGCCGGAAGCATCGACCCGACCATGTTTCCCAGGTGCTTGATCCCGTTGATGTAGGGAAGCGCGCTGGTTACCAGGTGTCGAGCCATCCTTGGATGCTCCAATGTGTAGACGCGACCACGCAGGTCGTTCAGGTCGTTCAGGTCGTTCAGGTCGTTCAGGTCGTTCAACCGTGTCACGCGTCGTGACGGGCGGCGACCGCGTGTGCAGGCGGCCGCAATCGTATGGCACCCGGGTGCAGCCCTGGCGAGTCGTTTTCCGTCGGTCGAGGGCAGCGACCCGGCCTCGGTCCAGGGTCCTTATACAAGGGGCCGGCCCCGCCGGGCGGAGGCCGCGAGGCGCTCGGCGAGGGCTTCCACGAGGCCGCGGAGTTCGTCCGGGCGTTCGATGACGAACGGACGGTCCAGCGAGGCGAGTACGGCAGGCAGCCAGTCGAGCCGCTCCACACGCAGGTCGACGCGGGCCCAGCGCCCGGATACCGGGCCTGCGTCGTCCGGGGGCGGCAGTTCCTCCACGATCGCGATGCCTGCGGGAAGCCGGGCGTGGATCTGCTCGGCCGTCCCCTGCACCCGCAGCGTCACCTCGTGCCGGTACGGAGCCGTGGCGAGCCCAGTCAGTACGCGCTTCGCCGGGTCCACTCCGGCGGGTGGTTCGAACGAGCCGGGCAGGGTCCGCACGCCACTGATGCGGTCCAGCCGGAACGTCCGGTCCTCGCCGATCGCGGGATCCGCTGCCGTGACGTACCACCTCCCCGAGTGGGCGACGATCCCGTGCGGATGCAGGGTGCGTTCGCTGCGCCGGCCGTCGGCGGCGGTGTACCGGATCGAGACCGGCCGGTGGCGCGTCACCGCGTCGGCGATCGGGAGCAGCACCGCGGAGTCCGGGGGGCCCGCCTCGCCGGGCGGAGCCGTGAAGGCGAGGGTGGCGAGTACGGCGTCGAGCCCGGCTCTCAGCCGTTCGGGCAGCACGCGCCGGATCTTCGCCGCCGCCGTCTCACCCGCCGTTCCCATGGCCGTCGTCAGCCCGGACCGGCGGCCCGCGACCAGGCCGAGCAGTACGGCGAGCGCTTCGTCGTCGTTCAGCATGAGCGGGGGCATGCGGTAGCCGGGGGCGAGCCGGTAGCCGCCGTAGCGGCCCCGTACCGACTCGACGGGCACGTCGAGGTCGATGAGGTGGCCGGCATAGCGCCGCACGGTGCGTTCGTCGACGCCGAGCCGGTCGGCGAGTTCGGGCACGGTGCGGATGCCACCCGACTGCAGGAGTTCCAGCAGGGTGAGGACGCGGGCGATGGGGCGGGGCATGTACGGAAGTCTGCCCCTTATACCGGGCGAGTTCTGCCCGGTATGCGTCGTAGCGTGCATCTCGGAAGCACCGACCGACCAGGAGAAGACCATGGATTTCGTCTCTGTCCGCATCATCACGGGCGACGCCGCCCGCCTCGTTGCCTTCTACGAGCGCGCCACCGGGGTTTCCGCCCAGTGGGCCACGGAGGACTTCGCCGAGCTCAGGACCGCCTCGGCCTCCCTGGCGATCGGCAGCACCCGCACCGTCCCGCTCTTCGCGCCCGGCTCCGCCCGTCCGGCCGAGAACCACAGCGTCATCCTCGAGTTCCTCGTCGATGACGTGGACCGCGTGTACGAGAACCTGACCGGCTTCGTGGAGGACTTCGTCAACGAGCCCACCACGATGCCCTGGGGGAACCGCGCGCTCCTGTTCCGCGACCCCGACGGCAACCTCGTCAACTTCTTCACTCCCGTCACGCCGGCCGCCATCGAGAAGTTCGCCCGCTGATGCGCACCCCGCCGACTGCCGGACGAGCCAAAGGACATTACTAAACCTTGACCTAAACTAAACAGCATACTAGACAACGTTGTCACCACCCGTCAGAGTGGGCTCCGGAGCGAAGGGAACCCGCTCCCTTCACGAAGGGTGTGGTGACGTGACGGTGTACGGAGCACTGGACATCGGCGGCACGAAGATCGCCGGAGCGCTCGTGGACGACGCGGGCACTCTGCTCGTACGCACACAGCGGCCGACTCCCGCGCAGAAGTCCGCCGACGAGCTCATGGCGGCGGTGACCTCGGTGCTCGACGAACTGGCCGTACATCCGATGTGGGAGGAGCTGGCCTGCCTCGGCATCGCCAGTGCGGGCCCCGTCGACACCGCCGCGGGCACGGTCAGCCCGGTCAACATTCCCGCGTGGCGGCACTTCCCGCTGACCGGGCGGGTGGCGGCGCACCCGCGGCTGCCCGCGGGACTGCGGCCCGTACTGGTCGGGGACGCGGTGGCCATGACCGCCGCGGAGCACTGGCTGGGCGCGGCGCGGGGGTTCGAGAACGCGCTGTGCATGGTGGTGTCCACCGGAGTGGGCGGCGGCCTGGTCCTCGACGGCCGGCTGCACACCGGCAGGACGGGGAACGCGGGTCACATCGGGCACATCACCGTCGATCTGGCCGGTGCGATGTGCCCGTGCGGGGCTCCCGGCTGTGTCGAGGGCTTCGCCAGCGGGACGGCCATCGCCGCTCACGCGCAGGCGGCCGGGTGGCGCGCACCGGCCGGGGTGGCCCCGACCGCGGCGGCGGTCGCGGAGGCGGCGCGGGCGGGGGACCCGGGAGCGTTGGGGGCCTACGAGCGGGCCGCGCAGGCGCTCGCAGCGGCCATCGCGGCGACGGCGGCTCTCGTCGAACTCGATCTCGTGGTCATCGGCGGCGGAGTGGCGCAGGCCGGCGACACGCTCTTCGTCCCCCTGCGACGGCGCCTGGCCGACTACGCCGTACTCGACTTCACCCGCGGGCTGCCCGTCGTACCGGCGCTGCTGGCCCTGGACGCGGGGCTCATCGGGGCAGCCGCCGTAGCGTCCGCACGGGCCACCACTCCCCCGCTCAGGGCCGCCGTCCGCTCCTGACCTGTCCCCGCACGACCGGGCGGAGAGGCAGCACGACCGTTCGCGCCTGCCCGCCTCAACTCCGGGCGGGCGCCTGCGCGGTGGAGCCGCGTGGGGTGAGGGACGGGGTCGGCACCTGTACGGAACCGGTGTGCTGCCCCTCGATGACGGCGAACAGGGTACGGGCCACCTGCGCCCCGAAGCTGTGCACGTCGTGACTCATGGCCGACAGCGTGGGGTGCGTGATCCGGCACAGCTGCGAGTCGTCCCAGGCGAGCAGCGACACGTCGTCGGGGACCGCGAAGCCCATCTCGGCAGCGACGCCCGCTCCCGCCACGGCCATGATGTCGTTGTCGTAGACGATGGCCGTCGGACGGTCGGCCGACATCAGGAGGGAGCGGGTGGCTCTGGCTCCCTCGCTTCCGTCGAAGCCGGTCGCTATCTGGCGGCCCTCGGCCAGCCCCAGTTCCCGCATCGTGGCCGCGAAGGCCGCGGTCCGGATGGCGCTGTGCCCGAGCCCGACCGGGCCGCCGACGCGGGCGATGCGCCGGTGCCCGAGCGCCGCCAGATAGCGGACGGCCTCGGCCGCGGCCGTGGCGTCGTCGGTCCACACCGCGGGAAAGGCGCCGGTCAGGGACGGATGTCCGACGGCCACCGCCGGCAGCCCGATGGACTGCAGGGACGGGACCCTCGGATCGTCCTCATGGAAGTCGACCAGGACGGCGCCGGCGATCGTCTGGCTGCGCCACCAGGACTTGTACTGCTCGATCTCCTCGTCGAGATCCCGCACCAGCCTCAGGAGCAGTGAGTACGACCGCTCGGCCAGCACGCTTTCGATGCCGGAGATGAAGTCCATGTAGAACGGTTCGAGTCCGAGCAGCCGGGCGGGGCGGCACAGGGCCAGGCCGATGATGTCGACCTTCTGGCTGGACAGGCTGCGCGCGGTGAGGTTCGGCGCCCAGCCCAGGTCCTTCGCGGCCTCGAAGATCCTCCGGCGGGTGGCGTCCGAGACGCCCGGCTTCTGGTTGAACGCCAGCGAGACTGCCCCCTTGGACACGCCTGCCCGGGCGGCGACGTCCTTGATCGTCACACGTGCGGGACCGTTCACCTCGCGTCCGCGCGGACGAGGGCCCGCCGCGTCCTCTTCGCGCCCACGGAACTGAGACCGGCCGCACGGAACCGGGCCTGCCCGCCGGGCAGCAGCGTCCGCGGGCCCTGACCGGCCGCAGCGCACGGGTCCAGGCGGTCGGCCTGAAGCAGGAGGTCTCTCAGCAGAGTGTGCGTACTCACCACGACGCCGACTGTATCGCCCCTGCCCTCCGCTGCTTCCACGGTGACGCCGCACTCCGCCGCGCGGGCGAAGCGGCCGCGGCGCAACGGCGGAAGCGGGCCCCGCGGTGCCTGACCGTTGCTTTGAGTGTCATCACCGGGCTCTACGCCGTACGCAACCCCGAGAAGCTGTCGCGCGTCCGGGCGGAGACCGCGGTCAGCCGCTGAGGCCGCGGTCAGCCGCTGAGGCCGGGGGCCGGCAGCGCCTTGCCGTTGCTCCGGGGATACTGCCGGTGCGGTGTCCCACGGTGCTTGTGGAGGCGGTGCGGTTCGTGGGGCTCCAGGGGTTCGCGGCCGCACCCGACGGCCGCGAACCAACGCAGAGGCGACGCACCCGTACGACCGTTGCCCCCACGCAGAGGCGACGCACCCGTACGGCCGTCGGCCCCACGCAGAGACGAAGAGAGCGACAGCACTGTGCACCAGTACGAGAAGGACGGACCGGCCATCTATCGCCAGTCCTTCGCCACCATCCGGGCCGAGGCGGATCTGTCGGGGCTGCCCGCCGACGTGAGCCAGGTCGCGGTCCGGATGATCCACGCCTGCGGCATGGTCGACCTGGTACGCGACCTCGCCTTCACCCCGGACGTGGTGAGCCGCGCCCGTGCGGCGCTGCGGGGCGGTGCGCCGATCCTGTGCGACGTGGCGATGGTGGCCAGCGGCATCACCCGGCGGCGGCTGCCCGCGGACAACGAGGTGGTGTGCACCTTGTCCGACCCGGCCGTTCCCGGTCTCGCGGCGGATCTCGGTACGACCCGCAGCGCCGCCGCGCTGGAGCTGTGGCGGGACCGGCTGGACGGTGCGGTCGTCGCCGTCGGGAACGCGCCCACCGCGCTGTTCCGGCTGCTCGAACTGATCGAGGAGGGGGCGCCGAGGCCTGCGGCCGTCATCGGTGTGCCGGTCGGTTTCGTCGGTGCCGCCGAGTCCAAGGACGCCCTGGCCGCGCACCCGTCGGGCCTCGACCACCTGATCGTGCGGGGCCGCCGGGGCGGCAGTGCGATGGCGGCCTCGGCGGTCAACGCCCTGGCCAGCGAGGAGGAGTGAGCCGCCTGCCGGTCAGTCCGGGTGCCCGAGGTGTGCGCGCAGCCAGGTGACGGCCTCCTCCGGGGTGCCGGCCACCGACACGCCTTCCGGGGCCGGGGGCCGGCCCACCATGACCACCGGGATCCGCGCCTCGCGGGCGGCGGCGAGTTTGGGGGCGGTGGCGGCGCCTCCGCTGTCTTTCGTGACGAGGATGTCGATGCGGTGGCGGCGGATCAGTTCGCGCTCGCCGTCGAGGGTGAACGGCCCCCGGTCCAGTAGCGTCTCCATCCGGGCCGGGTACGGCGGTTCAGGGGCGTCCACCGACCGCGACAGGAACCACAGCGCGTCCAGCCCCGCGAAGGCCGCGAGGCCGAGGCGCCCCGTCGTGAGGAACACGCGCCGGCCGAGGGCGGGAAGCATCGCCGCTGCCGCGTCCAGGGAGGCCGCCGGGCGCCAGTCGTCGCCCGGGCCGGGCACCCAGCCGGGGCGGCGCAGCGCGAGGAGAGGAACATGGGCGGCAGCGGCACCGGCGGCCGCGTGGAAACTGATCGTCCCGGCGAAAGGATGGGTGGCGTCGATGAGCGCATCCACCCGGTGCGTACGCAGCCATGCGGCCAGGCCCCCGGCTCCGCCGAAGCCACCGACGCGCACCTCACCGGGCGGCAGCCTCGGTCCGGCCACCCGGCCCGCCAGCGAACTGGTCACCCGGGCCCCCGCGGGCAGCTCCGCCACCAGCAGCCCGGCCAGCCGGCGGGCCTGTGCCGTGCCGCCGAGTACGAGCACGTGCATCGGAACCCTCCATGGGTGAGGCGGAGGCGGCGGGCGGCCGCGGCGCCCAACTCAAACACACCGGTCTGCGGCCCGGCTGGACCACCGGCGCCTGCGCGACCGCGGCCACCACGGCCGCCTACACGGCCCTGCTGACCGGCGACTTCCCCGACCCGGTGACCATCACCCTGCCAGGTGGCCGAACCCCCGCCTTCGCGCTCGCGGTAGAGGAACTGCGCGACGGGCGGGCCACGGCCGGCATCGTCAAGGACGCGGGCGACGACCCCGATGTCACGCACGGAGCTCTCGTACGGGCCACCGTACGGGTGCTGCCGCCCGGCTCCGGTGTGGTGTTCAGGGCCGGTCCGGGCGTGGGCACGGTCACGCTGCCCGGCCTGCCGCTCGACGTCGGCGAGCCCGCCGTCAACCCCGTGCCGCGCCGGATGATGCGCGAGCACGTCGAGCGGGTCGCGGCGGAGCACGGGGGCTCGGGGGACGTGGAGATCACGCTCTCCGTGGACGACGGCGAGGAGATCGCCCGCTCCACCTGGAACCCGCGTCTGGGCATCCTGGGCGGGCTTTCCATCCTCGGTACAACCGGTGTGGTGGTGCCGTACTCCTGCTCGGCATGGATCGACTCGATCCGGCGCGGTGTGGACGTGGCGCTGGCCGACGGGCAGACGCATGTGGCGGGCTGTACCGGTTCCACCTCGGAGAGGACCGTGGTGGCCGAGTACGGGCTGCCGGAGATCGCCCTGCTGGACATGGGGGACTTCGCGGGCGCGGTGCTCAAGTACGTACGCCGCCACCCGGTGGAACGGCTCACCGTCTGCGGGGGGTTCGCCAAGCTGTCGAAGCTCGCCGCCGGCCATCTCGACCTGCACTCCGGGCGCTCCCAGGTCGATCCGTCGTTCCTGGCCGCGCTGGCCCTGCGTGGCGGGGCCGACGAGGCCCTGGCCGCCGAGGTGGCCGCAGCGAACACCGGGCTCGCGGCGCTCCGCTCCTGCCTGACGCGCGGCGTTCCGCTCGGGGACCTGGTGGCCTCGGCGGCGCGGGACGAGGCGCTGTCGGTGCTGCGGGGCGCGCCGGTAGCCGTCGACGTCATCTGTATCGACCGAGCGGGCGCGGTGGTCGGGCGCAGCGGCGTACGCCGATAGCTCGCTGAGAGCCCCGTACGCCCTGCTGCCCCACCGCGGCTCCGCTTCCGCGCTCCACCGCCGCTCCGTCTCCGCTCCGTCTCCGCTCCGTCTCCGCTCCGTCTCCGCTCCGTCTCCGCTCCGTCTCCGCTCCGTCTCCGCTCCACCGCCTACGAAGTGATGAGCGGGCGGCCCTCAAACCTTTGTTTCAGGGCGAGTTACAGGTTTATCTACGCGCGGAGCTATGACTCCCGAATGATCATTCGGGCAAATCCGGCACGTTCCCGCATGGCTATTACCGGTGGGTACTCGGAGCTGCTAGAACAGGTGACGTTCCATCAACCCCCCACCCACCCCCCACACTTCGGAGGGCTGACAGCTATGTCAGTACGGAGATTCTGGGCGTCCGCATCCACTCTGCTCCTCGCCGCAGCGGCTGCTCTCGGCATGGCTCAGCCGGCTTCGGCCGCCGCCGGCGGGTACGTCGCCCTGGGCGACTCGTACTCGTCCGGCGTCGGCGCCGGGAGCTATCTGTCGGACAGCGGTGACTGCCGCCGCAGCACCAAGTCCTACCCCTACCTGTGGGCGGCGGCGAACTCCCCTTCGTCGTTCGCCTTCGTCGCCTGTTCGGGCGCCACCACCAGCTCCGTGGCCAGCGGGCAGCTCGGTTCGCTGAGCTCGTCCACCTCACTGGTCAGCGTCACCGCGGGCGGCAACGACGTCGGTTTCGCCGACGTCATGCAGGACTGCGTGCTGTCCGGCGAGGCCACCTGCGTCGCCAGCGTCAACACGGCCGTCGGCCAGATGAACAACACGCTGCCGTCCCGGCTGGGTTCGCTCTACGCGTCGATCCACTCCAGGGCTCCGCAGGCACACGTCGTGGTGCTGGGCTACCCGCGCTTCTACAAGATCGGCGGCAGCTGCATCGCCGGTCTCACGGAGAAGGAGCGCACCGCGATCAACAACGCGTCCGACGTACTGAACGGCGTCATCGCCAAGCAGGCGGCGAACGCCGGATTCACCTTCTCCAGCGTGGTCGACGAGTTCACCGGGCATGAGCTCTGCTCCGGTGATGCCTGGATCCACAGCGTCTCGATCCCGGTCTACAACTCGTACCACCCCAAGGCCGTGGGACAGTCGAACGGCTATCTGCCCGCCTTCCGTTCGGTCGCGTAGGGCCTGAACGGTCGCGGCGGCGCGGCATCGCTTCGGAGTTCCCGGCTCCGGAGCGGTGCCGCGCCGCTGTCGCGCTCGGGGGCCACCCTCAGTACCGCTCGACCAGGTGCCCCCGGCCTGCCGGGGGCTCGTACGGTTCTGGCCAGAAGTCGGTGATCTCGCTGATCCGGCCCTGCGCGTCGAACGTGAAGAAGTGGACGGCGAGCGACTCCTGCCCGTTGTCCGTGATCAGCGTCCGGACGGCGACCTGCCGCCCGCCCGGGTCGGCGACGATCCGCTCGACGCGCACCCGCCAGTCCCCCGGGTACTCCCTGTTGAACGCCATGTACCGCGCCTTGCCGCGAATGCGCTCGCGGGTCTGCGGCAGGTCGTACAGCACCTCGTCCGCGAGTGTCGTCGCGAAGGTGTCCCAGTCACGGAGGTCGGCCGCGGTCCAGTAGCGCTCGACCGTGGCACGCAGATCAGCCGTGGAATCAGCAGTCGAATCAGCAGTCGTGGTCATGGTCCGAGTCTGGACCCCGCCACTGACAACCGGTCCCGCACTCGAGGAACGGCCCCGCCCGACCGTCCCGTTGCGCTACCGGCGACTGCCTCGTTCGTCCGGCCGGGTCGCCTTGACCGAGTACATCAGCGGGATGCGCGGCCGGTCCGCCGGGAAGCGGTAGAAGCCGTCCGACCGGCGCTCCAGCACCGGGAAGCGGGCGAAGAGCGAAGCGTCGTGCTCGTGCAGGAACTCGATCCGCAGACCGGCCGCGGCCAGCGCGGAGACCACACTGCCCACCGGGTGCTGCCATTCGACGCTGCGGTTGCGGACGGTCGGCGCGTCGAAGTCCGCGTACGTGCCCGGCGTCTCGTCCACCCACGCGTCGCGGGAGAAGTAGTCGTGCACGACTGTCGAACCGGTCGCGTCGTCGAGGCAGTCGGTGAGCGGATGGAACTCCGCCAGGTAGAGGAAACCGCCGGGCGCAACGAGTGAGGCCGCTGTCTCGGCCCAGCGGTCGATGTCGGGCAGCCAGTTCAGCGCGCCTATGCCCGTGTAGACGATGTCGTACGAGGAGTCCGGCACGGCCTCGGCCGCGTCGTGGACGTCGGCGGCGACGAACGCCGCCCGGTCCGGACCCAGGCCCAGCTCCCGGGCGAGCGAGCGGGCGGTCTCGACGGCCGGTTCGGAGAAGTCGAGGCCGACGACCTGCGCGGCACCGTGCCGGGCCCAGGAAAGGGTGTCGACACCGATGTGGCACTGCAGGTGCAGCAGCGTCCGGCCGGTCACGTCCCCGACCTCGGCCAGCTCGAAGTCCCGCAGGGCGTCCTTGCCCGCACGGAAGGAGTCGAGGTCGTAGAAGTCGCTGTCGGCGTGGATGGGCACACGCTCATCCCACATCGCGCGGTTGGCCTCGCGCCAGTCGGCAGGTATGGGAGCAGGCATGTCGGCGAGGTTATCCACAGGCTGCGGACGACGCGAACGGATTGTCGGCCCTCCGGCGCAGAATGGGGGGCATGACTGAGAGCACTGGTGCGACGAACGGTTCGGTCCCCGCGTGGGAGCAACGATTCCGGGCCCCCCGGGTGTCGCTGCCCGACTGGGCGGAGGACGCGCCGGACCGCGCGCTGTTCGTGTCCAACGCGACGGGGACCTACGAGCTGTACGCATGGGACCGGTCGACGGGCGAGCAGCGCCAGGTGACCGACCGGCCGAACGGGACGACGGACGGCGTGCTGCCGCCGGACGGCGAGGCCGTCTGGTGGTTCAGCGACACCGACGGGGACGAGTTCGGGGTGTGGATGCGCCGGCCGTTCAGTGCCGGGAGCGAGGAAGCGGTGGACGAGCCGGCGGCTCCCGGTCTCGACCCCTCGTACCCGGCCGGGCTCGCGATCGGACGGGACGGGACCGCGGTGATCGGCCGTTCGACGGACGAGGACGGCACGACGGTCCACGTCGTACGGCCCGGGGCGGCGCCCGTGGAGATCTACCGCCACCGCGAGTCGGCGGGGGTGGGCGACCTGTCGCACGACGGCTCGCTGATCGCGCTGGAGCACACCGAGCACGGCGACGCGATGCACTCCGCGCTGCGCGTGGTGCGGCCCGACGGCACCACGGTCGCGGAGCTCGACGACACCGAGGGCGGCACGAAGGAGCTCGGCCTCGCGGTCCTCGGCTTCGCGCCGGTCGCCGGGGACACCCGGCTGCTGGTCGGCCACCAGCGGCGCGGCCGCTGGGAGCCGATGATCTGGGACCCGGTCGCGGGCACGGAGACGGACCTCGCCATCGACCTGCCGGGCGATGTGGGCGCCGAATGGTACGCGGACGGTTCCGCGTTGCTGGTCGAGCACGGCTTCGAGGCCCGCAGCGAGCTGTGGCGGTACGAGCCGGCCGCGGCCGACGGGGCCCTGGTGCGGGTGGAGACGCCCACCGGTTCGGTCTCGGGTGCCACGGCCCGGCCGGACGGCACGGTGGAGTACCTGTGGTCGTCGGCAGCCGAGCCGCCCGTCGTCCGCTCCACGACCGGGGCGGTGGTGCTCGACCCGCCCGGCGCGAAGGCCCCTGAGTCGGTCCCGGTCGAGGACGTGTGGGTGGACGGCCCCGGGGGCCGTGTCCACGCACTCGTCCAGCGGCCGGCCGCTCCGGCCGAGGGCCCGTTCCCGACCGTCTTCGAGATCCACGGCGGCCCGACCTGGCACGACAGCGACGCCTTCGCGGCCGGACCGGCCGCCTGGGTGGACCACGGCTACGCCGTCGTCCGGGTCAACTACCGCGGCTCGACCGGCTACGGGCGGGCGTGGACGGACGCGCTCAAGCACCGGGTCGGCCTGATCGAGCTGGAGGACATCGCGGCGGTGCGGGAGTGGGCGGTGAAGTCCGGCCTCGCGGACCCGGCGAAGCTGGTCCTGGCCGGCGGCTCCTGGGGCGGCTATCTGACGCTGCTCGGCCTCGGCACACAGCCCGGCGACTGGGCCGTGGGTCTGGCCGCCGTCCCGGTCGCGGACTACGTCACGGCGTACCACGACGAGATGGAGGGCCTGAAGGCGATGGACCGCACCCTGCTGGGCGGGACTCCGGAGGAGGTGCCCGAGCGGTTCGAGGCCTCGTCGCCCCTCACCTACGTCGACGCCGTGCGGGCGCCCGTCTACATCTCGGCGGGCGTCAACGACCCCCGCTGCCCGATCCGTCAGGTGGAGAACTACGTCGACCGGCTGAAGGGCCGCGACGCCGTGCACGAGGTCTACCGGTACGACGCGGGGCACGGCTCGCTCGTCGTGGAGGAGCGCATCAAGCAGGTCCGCCTGGAACTCGACTTCGCCCGACGCCACCTGGGAGACCCGGCCGAACGCGCTTAGCGGTGGCGTAGGGAGCGCGTAAAGGACGTCGTCCGGGGTGCCCCCGCTCCGGGGAGCCGGAGCGGGGACCGTACCGTGGAGGGGTGTACCGGTTCCTGCTGACCCCGCGATGGTGGGGAATCAACCTCTTCGTCGTGCTGGCCATCCCGTTCTGCGTGTTCATGGGCACCTGGCAGCTCGGCCGCTTCGAGGACCGCGTGCAGACGCACGAGGCCGCCGAGAAGCAGCCCGCACCCGGCACGCTGGCCGCCGAGCCGCTCGACGAGCTGCTGCCCGTCGACACGGTGACCTCCGGCCGCCCCGCCACCGCGAGCGGCCGGTACGCCGATCAGTTCCTGGTGCCCGGCCGGAAGCTGGACGACCGCAGTGGCTTCTACGTGCTGGACATGCTGCGCACGGACAGCGGCAAGGCCCTGCCGGTGGTGCGGGGCTGGCTGCCCGGGAAGGCGGGGCAGACCCCGGTCCCGGCCGCGCCGACCGGCCTGGTCACCGTGACCGGCGACCTCCAGGCCTCGGAGAACACGGGCACGGACGGCGTGGACTCGAAGGGCGGCCTGCCCGACGGCCAGGTCGGCATGATCAGCGCCGCGTCCCTGGTCAACCTCGTGTCGTACGACGTGTACGACGCCTGGGTGACGCTCCAGGACACCGACGCCCGCACGGGTACGTCCGGGACCGGAGCGTCCGGGACCGGCACATCCCGGACCGGTGATGCCACCCGCACCGACACCCCGGGCAAGGGTGGGGGCGAGCTGCGTCCGGTACCGGCCGCCGCTCCGCAGAACAGCGGGCTCGACCTGAAGGCGTTCCAGAATCTCGGTTACACGGGTGAGTGGTTCGTCTTCGCCGCGTTCGTCGTCTTCATGTGGTTCCGGCTGCTCCGGCGCGAGGCCGAAGCCGCCCGTGACCTGAAGCTCGGCCTGATCGCCGACGAGGACACCCCCGCGAGCTGACCGCCCGCGCCGCCCGCCCCGCCCCGCGCCTACGACGTGGGTTCAAGCACGCCCGTCCGGTAGATCGTGCCCGCGCAGGCGTTGGGGATCGTCGTCTCGGCGACCGGCGCCCCCGGTTCCGGCGTGTGCATCACGGAGACGGTGCCCTTGGCCGCGCCGTCGCCCTCGTCGCTGCCGAACTGCGTCTCCGTACCCCCTTCGCCCTCCCCGGTCCCGCTGCCCGTCGTGGAGCCGACCGCGCCCCCGGTGCTGCCGGCCGCTCCGTCCGTGGGCGTCGGAGAGGGTGAACCGCCGGTGGTCGGGCAGGTCTCCTGGGGCACCCAGGCGAACTGCACCTCGTAGACCATGGCCGGCTTCAGGAGGACCGTCGCCTCCTCCTGGGCAGGATCGGGCAGCCCGGACGCCGGGTCCCCCTGGGTGTGCCGGACGACCACGATCTTGGCCGGGTCGGCCGCACCCGTCGCCGCGAAGCCCACCGTGCCGCTGCTGCTCACCGAGCAGTTCTTGCCGGACACGTTGGCGATGCGGAAGCTCCCGTACACCGTGCCGTCGGCACCGGCCGCACCGGTGCCGGCCGAGGCGACCCCGAGCTGGTCGGGAGTGCAGGCCGGCATGGCGGCCTGCGCGCTGGCGGCCGGGTCGTCCGCGGAGCCGCCGTTCGTCTTCTCGCCCGCGTCCTGGCCGCTGCTGTCGGACGGGGTGACGGTGCTGTCCGGGAGGCCCTGGGTACCGCTCTGCTGCCCCTCGCCGCCGCCGGTGCCGCCCCCGTTGCCGGATTCCGCGCCGGGTTCCTCGCCGTTGCCGCCCTGCGCCTGCTCGCCGTGACCGGCGATGGCGGGGCTGGCGGTGGTGGAGCCCTCGGAGTTGGCCACATGGACGAAGGCGGGGACCGCGGTACCGATCAGCAGAGCCGCCGCCGCCACCCCGACCAGCGCCTGCCGGCGCCGCGCCCGCCGGGCGGGCACCGCGCGGAACAGGTGGTCGAGGGTTCCGTCGCTCGGTTCGAGGTCCCGCACGGCGCCGTGCATCATCCGGCGCAGCGCGGCCTCGTCGAGCGGGTCACCACCGAAGCGGCCAGCACCCGGACCGAAGAGGCCGGCAGCACCGATGGAGGACAAGGAACCACCGGCGCCACCGACAGCATCGGCACCACCGGCAGCATCCGGGTGCGCGCCCTCCCCTGGGTCGCCGTCCGTGTGCGGGGTGTTCTCCGGCCCGTGGTTCACAATTCCGTTTCCAGTCCGGTCATGCCCATGTCCGTGAGCGGGCCGGCGCCGGTCCCCGTCTCCGGTCCCGTGCTCGTCGTCGTGACGCCTGCTCATGCCTGCGCCTCCATCACCACGCGCAGCGCCGCGATGCCGCGGGAGCCGTACGCCTTCACCGAACCCAGGGATATCCCCAGCGTCTCGGCGACCTGCGCCTCGGTCATGTCCGCGAAGTAGCGCAGCACCAGCACCTCCCGCTGGCGCCGTTGCAGGCCCCGCATCGCCTTGATCAGCGCGTCCCGCTCCAGCTGGTCGTACGCCCCCTCCTCCGCGCTCGCCATGTCCGGCATGGGCTTGGAGAGCAGCTTCAGCCCGAGGATGCGACGGCGCAGCGCGGAGCGGGAGAGGTTGACGACGGTCTGACGCAGGTACGCGAGCGTCTTCTCCGGCTCACGTACCCGGTTGCGCGCCGAATGCACGCGGATGAACGCCTCCTGCACGACGTCCTCACAGGACGCCGTGTCGTCCAGCAGCAGGGCGGCGAGGCCGAGCAGCGAACGATAGTGGGCGCGGTAGGTCTCGGTGAGATGGTCGACGGTGGTTCCGGCTGCCACGCTCTCCTCAGCGCCCTCGCGCTGCGACGGCAGCCCCGCAGGTCGTGCCGCGGGCATGGGCGCGATCACCGGCATACCACCGGACGCGCGGGGCCGTCTGAGCGGTCGCACCGAAGCGCCGCGCAGGGGGCCCACCACTGTGATATCGAGAACCTCTGCCACGCCAGTTGGACACGTTTCCCCCCGTCAGGGTTGTACGCATACGACACCGCGTTTGACACCATGCGAAATGCCCTCATACGTACCCGCTCTTCCCCAAATGCCCCGAATATGCGGCCCGTTATGCAAGAAGTGACCGCTGAGACGCCTGCCACCCGACCGGCGGTTGCAACGGGCCGATAGGTCATCGTCGGCTACCGCGACACCCCAGCTCAAGAGGTTCAGACCAGCAACTTGCTCACAGGGCGTTCACAGAGCGTACAAAACAGGTTCGATCAGGACCGGGGAAAATCGGCAGCCACCGCTTCGGCGATCTGCGCCACGTTCAGCGCCGCTCCCTTTCGGAGGTTGTCGCCGCAGAGGAAGAGTTCCAGTGCCCTGGGGTCGTCCAGCGAGCGACGGACCCGGCCGACCCACGTCGGATCGGTGCCCACCACATCGGAAGGGGTCGGGAAATCGCCGGCGCCCGGGTTGTCGTACAGCACCACGCCCGGCGCGGTGGCCAGGATCTCGTGGGCCCGGTCGACCGCGACCTCGTTCTCGAAGCGGGCGTGCACGGACATCGAGTGTGTGGCGATCACGGGCACGTACACGCAGGTCGCCGAGACCTTCAGGTCGGGCAGGTCGAGGATCTTGCGGCACTCGTCACGGATCGCCAGCTCCTCGGACGACCAGCCGTCGCCCGCGTCCGTGCCGGCCCACGGCACGACGTTCAGGGCGACGGGTGCGGCGAACGGACCGCCGTCCGTGTCGCCCACGACACGGCGCACGTCGCCCGGCTTCGTACCGAGTTCGGTACCGGCCACCATCGAGAGCTGTTCGCGCAGCACGGCGACGCCGTCGCGCCCGGCCCCGCTCACCGCCTGGTAGGAGGAGACGATCAGCTCCCGCAGCCCGAACTCGGCGTGCAGGGCACCGACCGCGACGATCAGCGACAGCGTCGTGCAGTTCGGGTTCGCGACGATGCCGCGCGGCCTGATCCGTACGGCATGGGGGTTGATCTCGGGCACGACCAGCGGGACGTCGCCGTCCATCCGGAACGCGGCGGAGTCGTCGATGACGACGGCGCCCTTCGACGCGGCGAGCGGTGCCCAGCGTGCGGACACCTCGCCGGGCACCAGGAAGAGCGCCACGTCGACGCCGTCGAAGACGTCCTCGGTGAGTCCGAGGACCTCGGCCTCCTCACCGCGCACGACCAGCTTGCGGCCGACGAGGCGCGGTGAGTCGATCAGCTTCACCTCGCCCCAGACATCCGCGTGCTCCGAGAGGATCTGGAGCATGACGCCGCCGATCGCCCCGGTCGCGCCGACGACCGCGAGCGAAGGGCGGCGTACGGTCATCGGCCGGTGCCCCCGTACACGACCGCCTCGTCGGAGTCGCTGTCGAGGCCGAAGGCGGTGTGCACGGCGCGCACGGCCTCGTTGACGTCATCCGCACGGGTGACCACCGAGATACGGATCTCGGATGTCGAGATCAGCTCGATGTTCACACCGACGTCGGACAGCGCCTCGAAGAAGCCCGCCGTGACACCCGGGTTGGTCTTCATGCCCGCGCCGACCAGGGAGATCTTCGCGATCTGGTCGTCGTAGCGCAGCGACTCGAAGCCGATGCCGGCCCGGTTGCGCTCCAGGGCGTCGATGGCCTTGCGGCCTTCCGCCTTGGGGAGCGTGAAGGTGATGTCGGTCAGACCGGTCGACGCGGCGGAGACGTTCTGCACCACCATGTCCATGTTGATCTCGGCATCCGCGATGGCACGGAAGATCGCGGCTGCCTCGCCCGGCTTGTCGGGCACGCCGACGACCGTGACCTTGGCCTCGGAGACGTCGTGGGCGACTCCGGAGATGATGGCGTGCTCCACCTGCTGGTCCCCTTGCGGCTCGTTGCTGACCCAGGTTCCGCGCAGTCCCGAGAAGGACGAGCGGACGTGGATCGGAATGTTGTAGCGGCGTGCGTACTCCACACATCGGTGCAGCAGCACCTTGGAGCCGGACGCGGCCAGCTCCAGCATGTCCTCGAAGGAGATCCAGTCGATCTTCCGGGCCTTCTTCACGACCCGCGGGTCGGCGGTGAAGACACCGTCCACATCGGTGTAGATCTCGCAGACCTCGGCGTCCAGTGCCGCCGCGAGCGCCACCGCGGTGGTGTCGGACCCACCGCGGCCGAGGGTCGTGATGTTCTTGCCCTCCTGGCTGACGCCCTGGAACCCGGCGACGATGGCGATGTTGCCCTCGTCGATCGAGGTCCGGATGCGGCCGGGCGTGACATCGATGATCCGCGCTTTGTTGTGGACCGAGTCGGTGATGACGCCGGCCTGGCTGCCCGTGAACGACTGGGCCTCGTGGCCCAGGTTTTTGATCGCCATCGCCAACAGGGCCATGGAGATCCGCTCCCCGGCGGTCAGCAGCATGTCGAACTCACGCCCTGCCGGCATCGGAGATACCTGCTCGGCGAGATCGATCAACTCGTCCGTCGTGTCACCCATCGCGGACACCACGACAACCACCTGGTTGCCGTTCTTCTTGGCGTCGACGACTCGCTTGGCAACCCGCTTGATGCCTTCGGCATCGGCTACGGAGGAGCCTCCGTACTTCTGCACGACAAGGCCCACGTGCGCTCCTCGCTCAATCCATTTATCGCGGTCGGCTCAGTTTAACGAGCAGTCCGGAAACGCCCCGTTGATATCACATGCTGAGATGTCCCGCTCACCACGTGATCATCGGCGTGTCGTCCCGAACTGCTCGTACGGGGCTGCTGCCCGCCGATCACCCGCCCACTCCCCTATGTGGCCCAGCCCACACACAGGGGCGGCGCAGTCGGCCTCAGCGCGCCGCGTCCGGCCACTCCTCGCGCAACATCGCGAACAGCACGGTGTCGTACCGCTTCCCCTTCACCAGGACGGTCTCCCGGCGCCGGCCCTCCTCCCGGAAGCCCGCCTTCGTGAAGGCGCGGACGGCCCGCTCGTTGCCGCTCCAGGTGTCGAGCTCGATCCGGTGCAGCGCGAAGGCCCCGAACAGGTGCCCCACCAGCAGCCGTAGCGCTTCCGAGCCGTACCCGCGTCCCCAGTGGTCCCGGCTGCCGATGGTGACGCCCACCGTGACCAGCCCGGCGAAGGGGTCCAGGTCCCGGTAGTCCACCATCCCGATCACCCCGCCGTCGGCCAGGTCCTCGACCGTGAAGACGGCCGAATCCCTCGGGACCAGCCGCAGCATCGTCTCGAAGGCGATCCCGATGGCTTCCGCCGTGACCGGACCGAAGACCGGGTCACCGCCCGTGGCCCAGTGGACCACCTCCGGGTCGTTGCGCCACAGGAGGTGATGTTCCGCGTCCTCCGCGCGCAGGGCGCGGAGTCTTACCGACGTACCTTCGATCATCCGGTGATCGTAAATCCTGAGCGGCCACGCGGCGATCCTGTTTCCGCACCGCCGAGCCGGAGCCCTCGCGTACGAAGAGCAGTACGAGAGGGCCGCACGAGAGGGCCGCACGAGAGGGCCGCGCGAAGAGACGTACAGAGGCCGTACGAGGAGCCCCTACTTCACCGGCCGCAGCCCGAGCGGCCCCGCGATCTCCTCGACCATCACGCGCCCCGCCTCCTCGGCCAGGTCGTCGTCGCCGGCGTCCTGGTCGGTGTCCAGGCCGTCGAGCTCCTGGAGGGGCTGGTTCAGCCGGATGTGGGCGATCAGGGACTGGAGCGCGCGCAGGGCGGCGGAGGCGGTGGAGCCCCAGTTGGAGAAGTAGGAGAACTGCCACCACCACATGGCCTCCGTGGTGCGGTCCTCCTCGTAGTGGGCCAGGCCGTGGCGCAGGTCCGTGACCAGGTCGGCCAGGTCGTCGGAGATGCGCGCCGGGACCGGGGCCTTGCGGGGCTCGTACGGGTCGAAGACCTCGGAGTAGACGTCGATCGGCTCCAGCAGGGCTGCGAACCGTTCGCGCAGGCCGTCCGCGTCCGGCTCGGCGCCCAGGTCCGGCTCGTAGCGCTCGTCGGGAAGGATGTCCTCGTACGCGCCCAGCCGGCCGCCGGCCAGCAGGAGCTGGGAGACCTGGAGGAGCAGGACCGGGACGGCCTCCTCGGGCTCCTCGGCCTTGGACACCTCGGTGACCGCGACGATGAACGTCTTGATCTGGTCGGCGATCTGGACCGCGAAGTCGTCGGGGTCCTGCGTGACAGTGTTCAGCGTGGCGTCAGACATCGAGGAGACCTCCCGTGGGCACGGTCGCAGACGGTGAGTAGAAGATAGCTGCGCTGAACGTAAAGCCGCCGTGAGACCACCGGTCAACGGCCGGAGGGCGATCAGACATCGAGCAGCCGCCTCCCCTCGAAGGCGCGGCCGAGGGTGACCTCGTCCGCGTACTCCAGGTCGCCGCCCACCGGCAGGCCGCTGGCCAGCCGGGTGACGCGCAGGCCCATCGGCTTGACCATCCGCGCCAGGTACGTCGCGGTGGCCTCGCCCTCCAGGTTGGGGTCGGTCGCCAGGATCAGTTCGGTGATGGAGCCGTCGGCGAGACGGGCCAGCAGCTCGCGGATGCGCAGATCGTCCGGGCCGACGCCCTCGATGGGGCTGATCGCCCCGCCCAGGACGTGGTAGCGGCCCCGGAACTCACGGGTCCGCTCGATCGCCACGACGTCCTTCGGCTCCTCGACCACGCAGATGACCGTCCGGTCCCGGCGCGGGTCGCGGCAGATGCCGCACTCCTCCTGCTGCGCCACGTTGCCGCAGACGGCGCAGAAGCGGACCTTGTCCTTGACCTCCAGCAGCGCATGGGCGAGACGGCGCACATCCGTGGGCTCGGCCTGCAGGATGTGGAAGGCGATCCGCTGCGCGCTCTTGGGACCGACGCCGGGCAGCCTGCCCAACTCGTCGATGAGGTCCTGAACCACGCCTTCGTACAACGGAACGCCTTTCGGGCCGGGTCGGCTGCGTCGTGGTACGTACCGTAGGGGGTACGTACGCTCTTGGGTATGTCCGCGTCAGAAGGGGAGGCCGGGCATGCCGCCCAGGCCCTGGGTCAGCGGGCCCAGCTTCTGCTGCTGCAGGTGCTGGGCGTTTTCGTTCGCCGCCTGGACCGCCGCCACTACGAGGTCCGCGAGCGTCTCGGTGTCCTCCGGGTCCACCGCCTTCGGGTCGATCACCAGGCCGCGCAGTTCGCCGGAGCCGGTGACCGTCGCCTTCACGAGGCCACCGCCCGCCTGGCCGTCGACCTCGGTCCTGGCCAGCTCCTCCTGAGCCTCCGCGAGGTCCTGCTGCATCTTCTGGGCCTGCTGAAGCAGCTGCTGCATATTGGGCTGACCACCACCGGGAATCACGGTCACTCCAGGCATTTCGACGACAAATGTTTCGGTAAGCCGAGCCTACGTGCTCCCCGGGCAGCGCGCCCCACCCGCTGGCGAGCAACTCTTTCGAGTGAGTTCGGGCGGACCGTGGCAGGACTCCTATACCTGACCAGAGGCCCTGTGCACCCAGGAATACCGCGATTCCGACCCCACGGCCCACCATTCGGCGGTAGGAAGGGGTGCGTCCCGGTACACGCACACACATCTCCCGTCACGCAAGGTTACGGACGGGGGACTGCGGGTCGCGCCGGGCCAGTGAGCAGTGAGTGCACAGGGAGCAGAGATCCGCCCATCGTCGAGTACGCGGTCGAGAACACGCGTCGCTATGCAGCATGCAGAGGAGTACCCCGGTGAGTCAGCCGGAGATGCAGCCCGAAGGGCCGCCCCGCAACGAATCCGGTGTGCCCGGTCCGGCCACTTCCTCCGGTGCGGGTTCCGGCGCTCGGAGCCGTGAGGCGCAGGGCAGGGACCTGACCGGAACGCCCTTCCCGCTCGGCGACTGGGGCGAACCCGCCCAGCGGCTCGACGAGCTGTACCGATGGGTCGAGGCCGATGCGCTGCGCACCGCAGACTGGTATCTGGGCGACCGGGTGTGGAAGCGGCGCGGCGCCAGGGTGCTGCGGATGGGGACCGCGGCGGGGGCAATCGCGGGTGCCGCGCTGCCGCTGCTCGACCTGACGGGCGCGCTGCACGGCGCCGCGGGCTGGGGATATCTGTCGCTGCTGCTGGGCGCCGCGTGCATGGCTTGCGACCGGTACTTCGGCCTGACCTCGGGCTGGATAAGGAATCTCGCCACGGCGCAGGCCGTACAGCGGCGCCTCCAGGTGCTCCAGTTCGACTGGGCGTCGGAGTGCGTGCGCGAGGTGCTCGGCCCGGCCGAGGGGACGGCGAGCGAGGCGGCCGAGCGGTGTCTGGGGGTGCTGCGGCGCTTCTCGGAGGACGTGACGGAGCTCGTACGGTCGGAGACCGCGGACTGGATGGTGGAGTTCCGGGCCGGTCCCGCGCCGATGGGGATGCAGGCGCTGGTATCCGGCGGTTCGGGCGGCGGGCGCACGGAGCCCGGGGCCCAGCCGGGAAGGTTCCCGCTGCAGTCGATGAGCCGGCCCAACATGCCGCGGCAGCGGCCGCCGGAGTCCCCGCGGTGACCGGTCACCGGTGAGCACCGCGGGGAGCGGCGGGGTCCGCTGCCCTCAGCAGGGTGGGGCCGGCACACGACAGCCCTTCAGCTGAAGATGATCATCGAGCCCTGGGCGAGACTGCGGGTGACCGCCGCGTGCAGGCCGAGCCAGACGTGGCGTTCCCGGGCGAACGGGTTGTCGTCGTACGGGATCGGCCCCGCCGGTTCCTCCAGCGAGGTGGGCGCGGCGGGCGGCAGCGGGGCCGGGGGCGGGTTGGCCGGATCGATGCCGATGGACGGGGCGACGTACTGAAGCTCCCGCAGCAGTCCGTGCGCCGAGCCGAGCGGCCCGCCGCCCTCCAGCAGGGCGTCGGTGGACAGCGGCACGGAGAAGTCCACGGGGACGTACGCGCCCGCGTGGTCGTAGTGCCACACCAGGTGCGACTGCTGAGCGGTCGGCTCGAACATCTCCAGCAACTGCTCGTAGTCCCCGCCCAGTTCGTCGACGGGGGTGACGGCGAGGCCGCTGAGAAGGAGGAGGTGGGCGCGGCGCAGGAAGTGCAGCGCGTCGTAGTCGAAACCCGCGACCGGGGCCACGTCACCGGTCAGTCCGGGCATGTACGCGTAGACGGGCACGGGCGGCAGCCCTGCCTCGACGAGCGCTTTGTCGTAGACGGCTATCTCTTCGGCGAAGGGGTTGTCGGGGCTGTGGCACAGCACATCGACGAGGGGGACCAGCCACAGGTCACAGGCCACGAAGTCTCGCTCTCATGCGGGGATGCGTGCGGTGGTGCGATGGTCGGGACAGCGTAATGCGGTCGGGACGTCGCGGACAGTGGCCCATCGGGACGGACTCGGCACGGACGGACTCGGCACGGTTCGCCATTGGTCCGGGTGGTCCGGGTGGTCCGGGTGGTCCGGGTGGTCCGGGCCTGTCAGGGCCGCGGACGGGCCGGGTCCGCGGGCCCGTCCGGTCGCGGCTCGTGTCCCGGATGGGTCGGATCTCCGGCCGCCAGCCGGTCCGCCCAGCTCAGCGCGTGGTTGTTGTAGTCCTCGACAGCCACGCGCAGGGCCTCGCGGTCGCGGTGCGAGATCGCGGCGACGAGTTCGGGGTGCCCGTTCCACAACCAGTCCCGTACGTCGGCGTCGCCGCGCAGGTACGGCACGGCGAACACCCAGGCCTGGACGCGCAGCCGGTGGAGGAAGTCCGTGATGTAGCTGTTGCCGACGAGTGCGCCCAGCTCGCGCCAGAAGCGCAGGTCGTAGCCGATGAGGATGTCCAGGTCGCCGCCGCGCGCCGCACGGGAGGCCTCCTCGGCCCGTCGGCGTACGGATACGAGCGCGTCCCGGTAGCGGGTCTGCTGCCCCGGCGCGGGGGGCGGGCCCCGGAAGACGTCCCGGATGACCCCGTCCATGACCAGGGTGCGGGCCTCCACCATCGCGCGGTAGTCCGCCACGGTGAACTCGTGGACCCGGAACCCGCGGTGCTGGTCCGATTCGAGCAGCCCCTGCGCGGAGAGGTCGAAGAGCGCCTCGCGGACGGGCGTCGCGGAGACGCCGTACTGCTCGGCGATCTGCTTGACGGTGAACTCCCGTCGCGGCTGCAAACGCCCGGCAAGCACCTCGTCACGCAACGCGTCCGCGATCTGCTGCCGCAGCGTACTGCGGGTGACCGCTCCGCTCGCGCGCATGGCGCCCCTCCCCATTTCGGCCTCGGGTCACCTTAGACGAGGTGGAAGGGGAGGGGCGCGGCAGCGTTACGCGGTGTGCTGGTCGGCCACCGACAGCGCGGCGTCGAGAGCGGCCAGGCCCTCCTTGGCCTCGGCCTCGGTGACGTTGCAGGCAGGAACGGCGTGCGTGCGGTTCATGTTGATGAAGGGCCACAGCCCGCATCTCTTCGCCGCGGCGCCGAAGGCCGCCATCGGCGCGTTGGCCTCGCCCGTCGCGTTGTACGGGACCAGCGGTTCGCGGGTCTCCTTGTTACGGACCAGCTCCAGCGCCCAGAACGCGCCGAGGCCGCGGACCTCACCGACCGACGGATGGTTCTCGGCGAGCTCGCGCAGGCCGGGGCCGAGGACGCTCTCGCCGATGTGGGCGGCGTTCTCGATGACCTTCTCGTCCTCCATCACATGGATGGTGGCCACGGCGGCGGCGCAGGCCAGCGGGTGTCCGGAGTAGGTGAGGCCGCCCGGGTAGGGGCGCGTCTCGAAGGTGGCGGCGATCTCGGCGGAGATGGCGACGCCACCGAGCGGGACGTACCCGGAGTTGACGCCCTTGGCGAAGGTCATCAGGTCGGGGGTGACGTCGAAGTGGTCCGCGGCGAACCACTTGCCGGTGCGCCCGAAACCGGCCATGACCTCGTCGAGGACGAAGACGATGCCGTACCGGTCGCAGATCTCGCGGACACCGGCGAGGTAGCCGGGCGGCGGCGTCATGATGCCGGCCGTGCCCGGAATGGTCTCCAGGATGATCGCGGCGATGGTCGACGGCCCCTCGTAGGCGAGGGTGTCCTCCAGGTGCTGGAGCGCGCGGGCGCACTCCTCCGCCTCGGTCTCGGCGTAGAACGGCGAGCGGTAGAGGAACGGGGCCCAGAACCGTACGACGCCCGCGGAACCGTTGTCCGACGCCCAGCGGCGCGGGTCGCCGGTCAGGTTGATCGCGGTGGAGGTGGCGCCGTGGTACGAGCGGTAGGCGGAGAGCACCTTCGTACGGCCGGTGTGCAGCCGGGCCATCCGGACGGCGTTCTCGACGGCCTCGGCACCGCCGTTGGTGAAGAAGATCTTGTCCAGGTCGCCGGGGGTGCGCTCGGCGATGAGGCGGGCGGCCTCGGAGCGCGACTCGATCGCGAAGGCGGGCGCGAAGGTCGTCATCTTCCCCGCCTGCTCCTGGATCGCGGCGACGACGGTGGGGTGCTGGTAACCGATGTTGGTGAAGACGAGGCCGCTGGTGAAGTCCAGGTAGCGGTTGCCGTCGTAGTCCCAGAAGTACGACCCCTCGGCGCCGGCGACGGCGAGCGGATCGATCAGGCCCTGGGCGGACCAGGAGTGGAACACGTGCGCGCGGTCGGCGGCCTTGACGGCCGCACCGGCAGCGGAGTCGACAGGGGGATGAGGGGTCATGCGACGAGCGTAGGCGGCGCCGGGCGGCGCCCGGTATGGCCACCTTGTATGGCGTGGGCCTCATGGTTCGGCAGGGTGTCGGGTCGCCGCGGGGCGACGTCCCCGGACCACCCGCCCACCGGCCCCCCGCCCGGGCTGCCCGCGCCGCTATTCTCGACCCCGTCCGGCGTGTCGCCGTACGGGGGAGGACTGCACACCATGGAGAAGCTCGGGTCCACCGATCCGCAACGCATCGGTGCCTACCGCCTGCTGGGGCGGCTCGGCGCAGGCGGCATGGGCCAGGTGTACCTGGCCCGCTCGGACCGCGGCCGCGTGGTCGCGCTCAAGCTGGTCCGCGGGGAACTCGCCGCACAGCAGGAGTTCCGCGACCGGTTCCGGCAGGAGGTGCAGGCCGCCCGCCGGGTCGGCTCCACCTGGACCGCCCCCGTGCTGGACGCCGACACCGAGGCCGCCGTGCCGTGGGTCGCCACCGGCTATGTCGCCGGCCCCTCCCTCCAGTCCACCGTCTCCGGGCGCGCGACCACGTCGGCCGGCCCGGCCCCGGGGGCGTACGGGCCGCTGCCCGACCGCTCGGTCCACATCCTGGGGACCGGCCTCGCCCACGCGCTCCGGGCCATCCACACCGCCGGGCTCATCCACCGCGACCTCAAACCGTCCAACATCCTGCTGACGATCGACGGCCCGCGCGTCATCGACTTCGGCATAGCCCGGGCGCTCGACACCATCACGGACGGCGGTCTCACCCGCACCGGCGCCCTGGTCGGCTCGCCCGGCTTCATGTCGCCCGAGCAGGTGCGCGGCGAGCGCGTGACCACGGCCTGCGACGTGTTCTGTCTGGGGTCGGTGCTGGCGTACGCCTCGACCGGGCGCCTCCCGTTCGGCGCGGCGGCCAGCGGGGTGCACGCGCTGCTGTTCCGGATCGCGCAGGAGGAACCCGACCTGACCGGGGTGCCGGTCGATCTCGTGGAGCTGGTCCAGGACTGCCTGCGCAAGGAGCCGGGGGCTCGTCCGTCGACGGACGAGATCCTGGAACGGCTGGACGAGGGCGACACCGCCGAGCCCTGGCTTCCGGGCGCGCTCATCGCCCAACTCGGCCGCCACGCGGTGGGCCTGCTGGACTCCGAGGACCCGACGGACGCGGCGCCCAGCGACGCGGTCCCTGGCGACGCCGTCCCGAGCGACGCCGGGCCGAGCGGCTCGGAGCCGGCCGCCGCCGGGCCGGCATCGGTTACGGCACCGATTCCGACGCCGGTTCCCACACCTGATCCGACACCTGATCCGACACCTGATCCGACACCTGGACCGACACGGGCACCCGCCGATTCCGCCCCGTCGGCGCCTGCCGTGCCCCCCGTACCTCCGGGGCACTCCGTGGCCGGCGCGCTCCCCACCATGGTCGAGCCTCCCACGCCCGCCACCCCACCGGCCGCCGCCTCGCACGCCGCCGAACCGCCGGCGCCCGCAACGCCCTCGCCCCCGTACGGCTACCCGCAGCTGCCCGCCCAGCCGCTCCCGGGCCAGGGATACGGCATCCCGCAGCAGCCGAACCCCAACCAGGGCTACGCGTACGGCTATCCGCAGCAGCCGGGCTTCGGCCACACGCCCCCGTACGGCCCGCTCCACCCGACCGGCGTCCAGCCTCCCGTCCCCGCGCCCGCGCGCCGGAGCGCCGGCTCGACCATCGCTCTCGTCGCGATCGCGGTGCTCGTCGCCATAGGGGCCGGCGGGTCCGTCTACGCGCTCATGAACGACCGCGGGACGGGAACGACGGCCTCCCCCACCGATTCGACCGATCCCTCCCCGGGGGACCACTCCTCCAACTCCCCCTCCCCGGACGGCCCCCAGGACTCGTCGCCCGGAACCGACGGGCGGAACGGAGACGACGGCCAGGACGAGGACGGCCTCGTCCCGGAGGGCTATCTGGGCAGCTGGTCGGCCGGCATCGACAACGCCGGCGGTCACTCCACCCGTGAACTCGTCATCCAGCAGGGCCAGGTGGGCGACGCGGTCCTCACCCTCACCGCGGAGGGCCCGCTCGACACCGGCGGCACCTACCGCTGCGTCTTCGAGGCCGACCTCGCGGCCGAACCGTCCGAGGGCGCACCCGTCAGTCTCGGCCCGTCCACGGTGACGGAGGGCGAACCGACGACGTCCTGCACCCCGGGCGGCTCCACCACCCTCACCCTGCTCCCGGACGGCACCCTGAGCCGCGTGAACACGGACTCCGGCGAGAAGCTCACGTACACGAAATCCGGCTGAACCGGACCGGGCCGCGCGTCAGACCAGCCCTCGCCACACGAGGCCGACGCCGACGGCCAGGACGGCCACCGCGGTCAGGACACTCGTGTACGGGATGAAGCGCCGCAGCGAGGGCAGCCGGCGCTCGGCCAGGGCGGCGACCCTGTTCCCACCGCCGGAGAGCAGCAGCCCGGCGGAAGTGAGGGTGAGCGCCATCCCGATGCCGTAACCGATGACGCCCTTCGCGGGTCCGGCCGGGCACCGTGCGCACTGCCGCCCGCCCCTGCTCCCGCGCTCCCTACACCAGCGGCTTGACCGACATGAGCAGGTGCTGATGGGCCCCTTCCGCAGGGTCCGTCGCGTCCTCGCGCGTCGCGTGCCCGGTGACCATGGCGCGCTGCCCGGGGCCCATCAGGTGGAACCGGACGACCGGGGTGTCGAACGACGCCAACGCGTCCATCAGATAGGAAGGGTTGAAGGCGACCGCCAGCTCGTCCGTGCCCGAGAGGCCCGCGGGCAGCCGCTGGGACGCCACGTCGTCCTCGTACCCCGCCTGGAGAAGCACCGAGTCGCTGCGGAAGGCGAGTTGCAGCGGGCTGTCCCCGTCCGCCACCACCGAGACCCGCTTCACGGCCTCGACCAGCGGCTCGCGGTCGGTCACCGCCGTGACGGGGTCGGTCATCGCGAACAGCTTGTCGTGGCGCGGCAGTCGGCCGTCCAGGAGCCGGACCGTCGTACGCATCCCCTCCCGCTCGAAACCGGCCGAGCCGCCGTCCAGCGCGAGGCTGACCATGCCCGCCCGGCCGAAGGAACGGGCGATCTCGGTGAGTCTGCGGGCCGAGACGACCACGTCCGCCGCAACGTCCGCCCCCTCGGGCTTCCACGCGAGCCGGCGGACCGCGAAGCGGTACCGGTCCGTGGCCGCCAGCGTGATCCGGTCCCCGTCGAGCCCCAGCCGGATCCCGGTGAGCGTCGGCAGGGTGTCGTCCCGTCCCGCGGCCACCGCCACATCGGCGACGGCATCCGCGAACTCCTGGCCGTCCACCGCCCCGAGCACCTCCGGCAGCGGCGGCAGCGCCGGATAGTCGTCGAGCGGCAGGACCGACAGGCCGAAACCGGCGCCGCTGCCCGTCACCGTGAACCGGGACCCCTCGACCGCGCACTCCACGGCCCCCTCGGGCAGCACCCGGCACACGTCCAGCAGCCGGCGGCCCATGACCAGCACCCTGCCCGGCCGCACCGTCTCGGCCGACACCTCGATGCGGGCGGACGCCTCGTAGTCGAGGCCGGAGATGCGGAGCCGACCGTCCGCCGCCTCCAGCAGCAGCCCGCCCAGCACCGGCACGGGCGACCTCGTCGGCAGCACCCGCGCCGCCCAGGCCACGGCGTCCGCGAGCTCGCCTCGTTCGATCCGGAACTCCATGGTGGTGACCTCTCCTCACGCGCCGGCCGACTCCGGTCTCCGACGTTAAGGGGCACCACTGACAATGCGGTGAAAGGGCGGTTGCGGCCGACGACAGCGGCCACCCCCGTGAGCCGATGCCGTCGTCCCCCGCGCCTCTCCCCCGAAAGGCCCGCAACCGCGTTCGGACTCTAGGTTGCGGGGTAGGTGAGGGGAAGATTCAGTTCGCACTGTGTGGCGGGGCAGAGGTATCAGTTCGCACAGCCGAACCGGTACGCTGCACTCCGCTTCCTGGCAGGAGCGGTTGTTTCTGGCAGGAGCAGTTCTGGCAGGAGCAAGAGCAGGAACAGGGGACGGGGACGGGAGCGGCGGAGAAGTGCACGCGCGCAGGCGGGCGGACGACGTCATACGGATGCACGGTCTGGCGCGGTCGGGCGGCTCGCAGGAGCTGCTGCGCTGGGTCTCGGGGCGCGCGGACGGCTGGGCGGGGCTGCTCGGCGGCGACGGCACCGTTCTGCACGGCGTCGCCCGGGCCCCCGATCCGACGGGCGTGGGCTCGGCCGCTCTCGCCGCCGAGTGCGCCAGGGAGTTGACGGCGCTCGGCGCCCGTTCCTCCTCCTTCGACAAGGGCGCGCACACCGCACTGCTGTACTCACTGGACGCGCCACCGGACGTTGCCGCACCGGTACTCGCCGTGGTCGGCCGGCGTCCGCTGCCCGAGGGGCTGTCCACCCTCCTCGCCGACGCGGCCCTGCCGCTGGCCATGTGCTGGGCCGCCGAGACCGTCGAGCGCAAGCGCCGTCGCGTCGATCTCGCGGAGTCCCGCGGCAGGGAAGCGGTGCTGCACCTGCTGATGACCGGCCAGTTGTCGATCGCGCACCAGGGCGCCGGCGCCCTGAAGCCCAGCCTGCCGGACCCGGTCCGGGTCTGTGTCGTCGAGTGCTCGGGCCGCGACCGGGACGAGGTGGCCCGCATCTGTACGGACCTCTCCGGCGGGCGGTCCTGGATCGTGCGGTGCCCGGTGTACGCACGCCATCTGATACTCGTCGTGCCCGCGAGGCCCGGGCAGGCGGACGGACGGCTCGGACCACGGGTCGCCGCGGTGGTGAACGACTGCGTCGTCGGCATCAGCGAGGACGTGACGCTGGCCGACACGGCGACCGCGTACCGCCAGGCGTTCCACGCGCTCGCCGTCGCCCGCGGGCTGCCGGAGCGGCACGCCCACTTCGGCTCCGCTCCCGGACTCTCCCTGGTGGCCGGTGCCGAGGGTGCCCGGTGGGCGGACGCGCTGCTGGGCCCGCTGCTCGCCTATCTGCCGCGCCGCGGCCAGGACCCGGGCAGCCAGGAACTCGCGGCGACCCTCGCCTCCTGGCTGGCGTTCTCCTCGCACGCGACCGAGCACCTGAAGATCCACCGCAACACACTGGCCGCGCGGCTGCGGCTGATCGGCGAGCTGCTGGAGCTGGACCTGAACAAGGTCGCCGACCAGTCCGTGCTCGACCTGGCCCTGTCCATCCGTGCCACGCCGGCCCTGCCCCGGCCGGCCGGCGGCTCGCCGGGTCCCGTACCCACGCTGGACCGGATCCTGCGCACGCCGGCCGTCCGCTCCTGGGCGATGCAGCAACTGCGGCCGCTGGGCGACCGAGGTGCGGCCGGTGGCCCCACGTCTGCGCACACCACCCTGCGCACCTGGCTGGAGCACGAGGCCCAACTCGGCCCGGCAGCCGAGGCACTGAACATCTCCGTACCCGGCGCGCGCAAACGGCTGACCCGGCTGGAGACCGTGCTCCAGCGCTCGCTCCTGCGGACCCCCAGCGCCCGCTACGACCTGTGGCTGGCGTTCCGGGCGCTGGACCTCGCCGGCAGCGGATGACCACACGGAACGGGGGGCGCGCCGGGCTGTCGGGCCCGGCGCACCCCCCGCTCTCCGGGAGTTCAGCCGGTCAGCAGCTGAGGTTGGATCCGGCCGTGGTGCCGAGGATCTGCACGAAGGCCTGGTACTTGTCGATCCGGCTCTGGACCTGGGCGGGGTTGCCGCCGTTGCACTCGATGGAGCCGTTGATGGAGCGGATCGTCTCGCCGAATCCGGCGCTGTTCACCATGGCGTTGTGGGCCGTCATGGTGCCGGGGCCGTTCTGGGTGTTCCAGTACCAGAGGCCGGTCTTCCAGGCCACGGCCGCGTCCTGCTCGACCAGGTAGGGATTGCCCAGCAGGTCGATGCCGAGCGCGTCACCGGCCGCCTTGTAGTTGAAGTTCCAGCTGAGCTGGATCGGTCCACGGCCGTAGTACGCGGCCGTGCCGGCGGGGCAGCCGTAGGACTGGCTGGTGTCGCAGTAGTGCGGGTAGTTGGCCGTGTTCTGCTCGACCACGTACACCAGGCCGCCCGTCTCATGGCTGACATTGGCGAGGAAAGCCGCGGCCTCCTGCTTCTTCACCGTGTCACTGCCGGTGTTGGCGAAGCCCGGGTAGGCGCTCAGTGCGGCGGTCAGGCCACTGTACGTGTAGAAGGAACTGCGGCCCGGGAACATCTGGTTGAACTGCGCCTCGCTGACGACGAAGCCGTCGGACGAGCCCGGATCACCCGGGTCCGTACCGCCGCCTCCGCAGCCGCCCTGGTCGGCCCAGACGTCGGAGCTGCCGGGCTTCTCGTTCTGGGTCCACCACTTGGCGGTCCAGTTGTGCCCGTTGTACGAGGCGGCGCCTCCGCTCGTGTAGACGGAGGAGGAGTTCCAGGCAGCCGCGCACGCGGCCGCCGAGGCGGTGGTGGCGGGAAGGATGACGACCGTCGCGACGACCGCGACCAGCGCGGCGAGCAGGCCCATGATGCGTTTGATCATGCGAGCACTCCTTCGGCGCGGCGCACCGGACTCATCGGTGCGCCGCCATGGGGGGTGCTGACACTCAAGCGCTGTTGGTCTGGACCTGTCAAGGTCTAGACCAGAATCGGGATACCTTCACCCACCCGTTCGTCAACAGGTGAGCCGTGCACCGGGGTTCGTGCCGATGAGGCCGGTGATCCGTTCGTACGCGGCCACCCGCGCCCGCACCGACGCCGGGTTGCCGCCGTCGCACTCCAGGGAACCGTTGAGCGACCGGATCGTCTCCCCGAAGCCCGCGCCGCCGACCATCGCGTCGTGCGAAGTCATGGTGCCGGGCCCGTTCTGGGTGTTCCAGTACCAGAGCGCGGTCTGCCATGCGACCGACGGATCCTGCTCCACCAGCCACGGGTTGTTCAGCAGGTCGAGGCCGAGCGCGTCACCGGCCGCCTTGTAGTTGAAGTTCCAGCTGAACATGATCGGACCGCGCCCGTAGTACGCGGACTGCCCCGCCGGACAGCCGAACGGCCGGCTGTAGTCGCACTTGATCCAGTAGTTGGCCTCGTTGATCTCCTTCACGTACTGGAGACCGACCGACTCGAAGTCGGCGTGCGTCAGGAAGGCGGCGGCCTCCCGGCTCCTGGTCTCCTCGGTCCCGGTGTTCGCGAAGCGCGGGTAGGCGTGCAGGGCGTCGATCAGGCCCTGGTACGTGTAGAAGGGGGCGCGGTCCGGAAAGATCGCGCCGAACTCCGCCTCGCTGATGACGAAGTCGGAGCCCCCGCCCGTACAGGCGCCGAGGTCGGACCAGGCGGTGGTGGCGCCCGGATTCTCGTTCCTCGTCCACCACTTCGCCGTCCAGTTGCGGCCGTGATGCGCGACGGTGCCACCGGCCGTGTAGGCGGTCGAGGAGTCCCAGAGGGGCGCGCACGCGGCGCCCGCGCCGGTGCTGCTCGCGGGGACGGTGCTCACGGAAGCAGTACTCGAGGGGGCGGCGCTCGCGGGCACGGCACTCGCGGGGGCGGCACTCGCAGGGGCGGGGAGGAACGCCACCGTCGCGACGATGGCGCCCAGCGTGGTCAGAAGGCTCTTGATGCGGTTCAGCGCTGCTCACTCCTTCGACGGGTCGCCCCGACAGGCTCCGGCATGCCGCCCGGGCATCCCGACACCCAACCCCGATTGGTCTGGACCTGTCAAGGTCTGGACCAACCACCCCCTGCCCGAACGGCAGGCGAACACCTGGCGACAGGACCCCGTACTCACCACCGCCCGCGCCTCCCGATACATACGGTGACCCGCACCCGTACACGCGTACGACAGCCAGGGGGACGGACCGTGGAGTGGTTCAGCGCCGAGAACGTCGTGGCCGTACTCACCGCGGTGCTGGGCGTCCTCGCCTCCGTGGGCGTGCTCTGGTACGAACGTCGCGTACCGCGGCGCAAACGCGTCGGCTACCGAGTCCAGATGGACACGCCGATCGGCAGCGACGCCGGTCAGGCACGGGCCAACGTACGGCTCGGTCTCTTCGACGAGACCCCGGGCATGGCCGACGCCACCCTCGTCCTGCTCCGCATCGAGAACGACGGCTCGCAGTCCATCGCCCGCGGCGACTACACCGGACCGGACGAGCAACTCCACGGACTCGTGGTGGAGTTCACCGAACGGCGAGTGCGCGGCATCGCCGTCACCCACTCCCCCGGCGCCGACCACCTCATGGACCACTTCACCCCGTCCGCCGGGCTCCGCGGCAGCGGTTCCCTCATCCGCCTGCCACGCGTCCCGCTCAACCGGGGCGAGCACTTCAAACTCCTGGTCCTGCTCACCGGTTCACGCGTCGGCAGCCCCATCCGCATCACCGGTGGCATCCGGGACGGCGAGGTCCGGACGAACACCGCCGCCCGCCCGGACGAGAAGCCCCCGCTGTTCGGCACGGCAGCCCGGTTCATCACCGTGGCCCTGACCGTCTGCGTCATCACCCTGGCCTCGATCATCCTGGTGCGCGACGACACCCCGCCCCCGATCGGCTGCGCCCGCGGCGAGCTGACCGTGACCGGCTCCACCGCCTTCGAGCCCGTCCTGGACGAACTGGCGGAGAAGTACGGCAAGGCGTGCGACGGGGCCACCGTCACCGTGGACCCGCACGGCAGCACCGCCGGGATAAGGGAACTGGCCGAACGGGGCGCCGAGGCCGGGAAGTCCGGCTCGCCCGCCCTCGTGGCCCTCTCCGACGGCCCCAAGCCGAGCGGCTTCCCGCAGCTGCGCGAGAACCGCGTCGCCGTCTCGCTCTTCCGCCTCGTCGTGAACGACAAGGTCCCACTGAAGCACCTCACCCGTGACACGATCCGCGCCATCTACCGCGGCGACATCCGCAATTGGGAGGAGCTCGGCGGCCCGGACCTTCCCGTACTCCTGGTCAGCCGGGACGCCAACTCCGGTACCCGCGAGGTCTTCCAACGCCGGGTCCTGGGCCGCAACGAACCCGCCCAGTCCTCCCGCGACTGCACCACGAAGGACGACCCCGAGGCCCCGGTCATCCGCTGCGAACTCGACTCCACCGACCAGGTCCTGGCCGAGGTCGGCCGGCTCGACGGCGCGATCGGCTACAGCGAACTGCGTTCGGGCACCAAACCCGCCGGGGCGCACCAGATCTCCATCGACGGCGCCGCCCCGTCCGTCGACACGATCGGCACGAGCAGCTACCCGTACCGGGAGATCGAGTACGCGTACACCTACGGCAGCCCGCCCGCCGACTCGCTGGCCTCCAGTTTCCTCTCCTACCTCAGCCGGGGCAGCGGCCAGGACGTCATCCGCACCCACGGCCACCTGCCGTGCGCGACACCGGAGGGACTACGGATCTGCGGGGAGGACTGAGGACTGAGCACCGAGGACTGAGGACTGAGGGCGGACTGAGCGCCGAGGACTGAGGGCGGGCATGCGGGAGGGCCGGGGCGCATACGCCGCCCCGGCCCTCTTCCGCTCCCGTACGCCTACAGGAAGGAGTTGATCTCGATGGTCTCGGTGCGGCCCGGGCCGACACCGATCGCGGAGATCGGGGCGCCGGACATCTCCTCCAGCGCCTTCACGTACGCCTGCGCGTTCTTCGGCAGGTCACCGAAGGTCTTCGCCTTGGTGATGTCCTCGGACCAGCCCGGCAGCATCTCGTAGATGGGCTTCGCGTGGTGGAAGTCCGTCTGGTTGTACGGGAGCTCCTCGACGCGCTTGCCGTCGATCTCGTACGCCACACACACCGGGATCTGCTCCCAGCCCGTCAGCACGTCGAGCTTGGTGAGGAAGAAGTCGGTCAGGCCGTTGACCCGGGTCGCGTACCGCGCGATCGGGGCGTCGAACCAGCCGCAGCGGCGGTCACGGCCGGTGGTGACACCGCGCTCGCCACCGATCCTGCGCAGCGCCTCGCCGTCCTCGTCGAGCAGCTCCGTGGGGAACGGCCCGGCGCCGACGCGGGTGGTGTACGCCTTGAGGATGCCGATGACCCGGCTGATCTTCGTCGGGCCCACGCCGGAACCGGTGCAGGCGCCGCCCGCGGTCGGGTTCGACGAGGTGACGAAGGGATACGTGCCGTGGTCGACGTCGAGCAGGGTGCCCTGGCCGCCCTCGAAGAGGACGACCTTGCCCTCGTCGATGGCGTTGTTCAGGATCAGCGTCGTGTCGGCGACGAAGGGCTTGATCTGCTCCGCGTACTGGAGCATGTCCTCGACGACCTTGCCGGCCTCGATGGCGCGCCGGTTGAAGACCTTGGCCAGAAGCTGGTTCTTCTGCTCCAGGGCCGCCTCGACCTTCTGCTCCAGGATCGACTCGTCGTAGAGGTCCTGGACGCGGATACCGACCCGGTTGATCTTGTCCGCGTACGTCGGGCCGATGCCGCGCCCGGTCGTACCGATCTTGCGCTTGCCGAGGAACCGTTCCGTCACCTTGTCGACGGTGACGTTGTACGGGGTGATCAAATGAGCGTTACCGCTGATCAGCAGCTTGGACGTGTCCACGCCGCGGTCGTTCAGCCCACTCAGCTCGGAGAGCAGGACCGCAGGGTCGACGACGACACCGTTACCGATGACCGGGGTACACCCCGGTGAAAGGATTCCGGAGGGGAGGAGATGAAGTGCGTACTTCTGGTCACCGACGACCACCGTGTGGCCGGCATTGTTGCCGCCTTGGTAGCGCACCACATAGTCCACGGATCCACCGAGGAGGTCGGTGGCCTTCCCCTTGCCCTCGTCACCCCACTGAGCACCGAGCAGCACAAGTGCGGGCACAGGCGTACACCCCTTCCGGGCGGGGCATGTCCAAGGTCAGGGGGCGTACGTAAACGCCGTACATGCCGTACGACTTTGTACGACAAGGCCTGAACCGTCGAACCGGGTGCCCCGGAATAGACGAAGCCCCTGGCGCAATAGCGCAAGGGGCTCTTGCACCAAGATGCTACCCGAGGAAGGACCGAGGTGTCGGCTGCCCAGCCCCCCGGTAACGGTGCGCCCCATCTGCTGGTGGTGATCGATCCGGTCGCCCGCCGGACGGACGGCGAGTCCGTCCGCATCGCAAAAGACGTGCTGAGCGCCGGTTCGCACGCAAAGATCTGCCTTCCGGACGGGCCCGCGGAGTTCGCCCGTGCCCTGTCGCGCAGGGGTGCCCGAAGGCCGGTGGTGATAGGCGACGACCGGGCGCTGCGGCGTGCGGTGGCACTGCTCCACCGGGAGCGAGAACCAGCCATGAGCGCCCTCTCGCTCGTCCCGGTCGGGGCCGCGGCGGCACTGGAACTCGCGCATTCGCTCGGCGTGCCGATGGGCGCGGTGGCGGCGGCCCGTACGGCGCTGGACGGCGCGGTGCGACGGCTGGACCTACTGGTGGACGACAGCGACGGCGTCGTCCTGGACGCCCTGCGGATCCCGGCCCCGACCGGCGCCCCGGGCACGCAGCCGGCCCCTACGGGCGTCACCGCGGTCTGGGACACCTGCCGGTCACTGGTCCGCACCCTGGTGCGGCCCGCACCCTCGACGCCGCCCGTCGCGCCGGCCACGCACCGGCTGCGCATCGAGGCGGACGGTGTCGTGCTGAGCGATCTGGGCCGCCCGGTCGAATCGGTGACGGTGACCTCGGGCTGCGGGAACGACGGCATCGCCGAGGTGACGATCCACGCACCGGGCGGTGCCCCGATGACCACGGAGGCCAAGGCCGTCACGGTCTCGGGCGCGGACTTCCGCTACCGGGCGGACATACAGGTCGGCGGCCCGGTGCGGACCCGGACGTGGACGGTGCGGGCGGGGGCCTGGGGGCTGATGCTGCCGGTGGACGGGTAGCGGATCCGTATCGGGGTGGCGTCCGCGACCCTCCCCTACCCCCGTCAGGCCTCTCGTGAGCCCTGTGCGGCGCCCGTTCAGGCGTCCCGCGCTCCCTCGGCCGCCGGCAGGTCCAGGGTCTTCCGGTGAGCCTCCCAGCGGTCCATCATCGCGCCCAGCTCCGACTGCATGAACTCGAAGAACGCCGCCGTCTCGGCGATCCGGGCGCCCGCCGGCGTGTGCTCGCCCAGCGTGCGCGCACCGTCCCTGAGGGTCTGCTCCCAGCGGGTGAGCACCCGGTCGCGACTGGCGAAGGTGGTGTACCAGATCTCGTTGTGCAGCCGGTAGCGGTCGCGGCGCGAGCCGGGTTCGCGTTCGCGGCCGACCATGCTGACCTGGGTGAGGTAGTTGATCGCGCCGGACACGGCGGCGGGGCTGATCTGCAGGGCCAGGGCGAGCTCGGCCGAGGTCATGGACGCATCGTCGTCGGCGAGCAGTGCGGCGAAGACACGGGACGCCATCCGCTGCATCCCCGCCTCGGTCATCTCGGACGCGAACCGCTCGACGAACCGTGAGACCGCCTCCGCGTCCCTCGCCTCGCGCTCCTGCGCGGCACCTTGCGGTTCGCGTGCGTGCCCTGCGGTCTCGCTGCTCATCGGTCCCTCGTTCTCCCTGTCCCCGGGCCCTGTCACTCATCCGAGTTTATACGCTTCCTTAACTTCACAAGTTTGTGAAAGTAGCGTACGTTCAGAATCATGACGAAGGCAATCACCGTGGCCGGACTGCACAAATCGTTCGGCCGGACACACGCGCTGGACGGGCTCGACCTGACCGTCGAGTCCGGTGAGGTGCACGGCTTCCTCGGGCCGAACGGGTCGGGTAAGTCCACCACCATCCGGGTCCTGCTGGGCCTGTTGCGGGCCGATTCCGGCGCCGCCCAGCTGCTCGGCCGCGACCCCTGGAGCGACGCGGTGGAGCTGCACCGGCACGTCGCCTACGTGCCCGGGGACGTCACGCTGTGGCGCAATCTCTCCGGCGGCGAGGTGATCGATCTGTACGGGCGGCTGCGCGGCGGCCTCGACGACGCCCGGCGCGCCGACCTCGTCGCACGGTTCGAGCTCGACCCGACGAAGAAGGGGCGGACGTACTCGAAGGGCAACCGTCAGAAGGTGGCCCTGGTCGCCGCGTTCGCCTCCGACGTGGACCTGCTGGTCCTGGACGAACCGACCAGCGGGCTCGACCCGCTGATGGAGGAGGTCTTCCAGAGCTGCGTCGCCGAAGCGCGCGACCGCGGGCGGACGGTGCTGCTCTCCAGCCACATCCTCAGCGAGGTCGAGTCCCTCTGCGACCGGGTCAGCATCATCCGGCAGGGCCGGACGGTGGAGACCGGCTCCCTGGCCGGCATGCGCCACCTCACGCGCACGAACATCACCGCCGAACTGGTGGACTCCCCCAACGGCCTGGCGCAACTGCCCGGGGTGCACGATCTCGACATCAGGGGGCGACAGGTCTCGCTCCAGGTCGACACGGACAAGCTGGACGCCGTCATCAAGTCGCTCTCCGCATCCGGAGTCCGGTCCCTGATCAGTACGCCGCCCACCCTGGAGGAGCTCTTCCTCCGGCACTACACGGCGGACGCGGAGCAGGACATGCAACAGGACGCCGGGGTGGCGGCGCGATGACTGCCGTGACCATGACAGCCGCGGCCGGCACGGGGCGCCGGGCCGGGACCGGGCAACTCGCGGGGACCTGGCCCCTGCTGCGGCTCGCCCTGCGGCGCGACCGCATCATCATGCCGGTCTGGGTGCTCGTGCTGGGCGGGGCGTTCTCCTCCGTCGGGCAGTCCATCGCCTCCCTGTACGACACGGCAGCCCAGCGCGCCGAACTCGCCGCTTCGATGAACGGCAACAGCTCGCTGCGCGCGATGTACGGGCCGGTGTTCGGCGACTCCGTCGGCGCGCTCGTCAGCTGGCGCATGATCGCCTTCGGCGCGGCGCTGGCCGCGGTGATGAGCCTGGTCGTCGTCGTGCGCCACACCCGGGAGGAAGAGGAGACCGGCCGTCAGGAGATGCTCTCCGCCGCCATGGTGGGGCGCCGGGCGCCGCTCACCGCCGCGCTGCTCGCCGCCCTCATCGCCAACGCCGCGCTGGGCCTGGTGATCGTGGCGGGGACGGCCGGATCGGGGGCAGGCGGCGGCGCCGGAGCGGTGGCGCTCGCCTCGGCCGTCGCCGGTGTCGGTGCGCTGTTCGCCTGCACGGCCGCCATCGCCGCGCAGTTCACGGAGAGCGCGCGGCTCGCGAAGGGGCTGACGGCGGCGGTGACAGGCGCCGCGTTCGTGCTGAAGGCGGCGGGCGACTCCGCGACGGACGACGGCTCGTCGGTCCTCACCTGGCTCTCCCCGCTCGGCTGGGCGGAAAACGTCCGGCCGTACGCGGACGAGCGGTGGTGGGTGCTTCTCCTGATCGCCGCGGCCGTGGCCGTGCAGTGCGCCGTGGCGTACGCGCTGACCGGGCGGCGTGATGTCGGCATGAGCTTCCTGGCAACCCGGCCGGGACCCGCCCGGGGCCGGATCTGCACCGCCTTCGGCCTGGCGGTGCGCCTCCAGCGCGGTGCGCTCCTGGGGTGGACGGCGTCGTTCGCCGCGGTCGGCGTCGTCTTCGGCGGGCTGACCGGCGGTGCGGCCGACCTCGTCGGGGACAACGCGAAGACCAAGGAGATCTTCGAGCGGATGGGCGGGCAATCCGGCCTCACGGACGCGTTCCTCGCCTCGATGGTCTCCGTCCTCGGCACGGTGGCGGCGCTGTACATCGTCTCCTCGGTACTGCGGTTGCACGGCGAGGAGACGGCCGGGCGCGCGGAACCGGTGCTCGCGGGCGGGGTCGGCCGGACGGGCTGGGCGGCCGGCCACCTGCTCATCGCCTTCGGCGGCGCGGCCCTGATCATGACGGTCGGCGGCCTCGGCCTGGCGGTGGGCTACGGACACGAACTCCCCGCCGTGCTGGGCGCCTCACTGGTGCAACTGCCCGCCGTCTGGCTGCTGGGCGGGGTGACGGTCCTGCTGTACGGGGGGCTGCCGAAGGCCGCAGCGGCGGGCTGGGGCCTGGTCGGTCTCTGCCTGGCGCTGGGCTGGATCGGCCCTGCCCTGGATCTGCCGCAGCCGGTGATGGACATATCGCCGTTCACCCACCTGCCGAAGCTTCCGGGGGCGGCGGGCATGGAGTGGGGGCCGGTGGTGCTGCTCACCGCGTCCGCGGTGGTGCTGGTGGCGGGCGGCCTGGCGGCGCTGCGTCGGCGCGACATGCTGACCTGAGGGGATGCGGGGGTGGGGCCCCGGCCCCCCACCCCGTCCCCGCCCGCGCGTCAGAGCTCGACGCGCAGTTCCTTCACGCCCCGGATCACGTAGCCCGGGTTCCATTCCGGTTCGGAGACCAGCCGCATGCCGGGCGCCTTGCGCAGCAACTCACCGAAGGAGGAGACCAGTTCCACCCGGGCCAGTGGCGCCCCGAGGCAGAAGTGGATGCCCGCACCGAAGGTGATGTGCGGGTTCTCCTGCCGGGAGAGGTCCAGCAAGTCCGGGTCCGTGAAGCGGGCCGGGTCGCGATTGGCCGAGCCGAACAGCAGGGCCACCTCCGATCCGCGCGGAATGACCGTTCCGTCGATCTCGATGTCGTCGAGCACCCAGCGTTCGAACATCTGCAACGGGGTGTCGTAGCGCATCAGCTCCTCCACCGCGGTGGGCAGCAGCCCGTGGTCCGCACGCAGCGCGGCCAGCTGTTCCGGGTGGCGCAGCAGAGTCCACCAGCCGTTCACGGTGGTGTTGACGGTCGCCTCGTGTCCCGCGTTCAGCAGCAGCACGCACGTGGAGACCATCTCCTGCTCGGTCAGCCGCTCGCCCTCGTCATGGGCGGCGATGAGCGCGGAGATCAGATCCGTACCCGGGCTCCCGCGCCGCTCAGCGATCAGCTCGCGCAGATACGCGGAGAAGTCGAGCGAGGCACGGACAGCGGCGCGGGCCGTCTCCTCGGACGGGTTGAGCTCGAACATTCCGCAGATCGCCGCCGACCAGGGCCGCAGCGGCGCACGGTCGGACTCCGGGATGCCGAGCATCTCCGCGATCACGGCGACCGGCAGGGGCTCCGCGACCGCCGTCAGCAGATCTCCCCCGCCCTGCTGGACGAAGTCGTCGACGAGTCCGGTGGCCAGCCGCTGGACGGTCGGGACGAGCTGTTCGACGGTGCGCGGGGTGAACGCCTTGGAGACGAGCCGCCGGATCCGGGTGTGGTCCGGCGGTTCGAGGTCCAGCAGACCCTGCCCGTTGAGCGTCTCGAAGGGCTCGTGCGCGGCGGGCGGCGGCGTCCGGCCGAACTCCTCGTGCGTGAACCGGTGCAGATACGTCCGGCCCAGCCGCCGGTCGCGCAGCAGCGCCGACACGTCGGCGTAGTGCGGGACGAGCCACTGGTCGGTCGGCTCGAAGTAGTGCGCCCGGCCGGTGGCACGCAGCTCGGCGTAGGCGGGGTACGGGTCGGCGACGAACGCCGCCGACCAGGGATCGAACGGGGCGGCAGAGCCTGAGTCGGAGCGCGTGGACTGGTCCATGGCCCGACGCTAACCGGCCTCCCGCGCCCGGGCCAGCCCTGCCCTGGGGGCAGGCCTGGGACCGTCAACCGGGCGGCCCCTCAGGACGGCGTGACCAGCCGGGCCTCGTAGGCGAAGACGGCCGCCTGGGTGCGGTCGCGCAGGCCCAGCTTCACCAGGATGCGGCTCACATGCGTCTTGATGGTGGACTCGGCGACCACCAGGTGCGAGGCGATCTCCGCGTTCGACAGGCCCTGGGCGATCAGGACGAGCACCTCCGTCTCGCGCTCCGTGAGATCGCCGATCTGGGCGAGGGCCGGCGGCCGCGGGGCCGCCGCCAGCTTGGAGAACTCGGTGATCAGGCGCTTGGTGACCGTCGGGGCGAGTAGCGCCTCGCCGGAGGCCACCACCCGCACACCGTCGGCGAGTTGCCGGGCCGAGGCGTCCTTGAGGAGGAAGCCCGCCGCACCGGCGCGCAGCGCCTGGTAGACGTACTCGTCGAGGTCGAAGGTGGTGAGCACCAGCACCTTCGCGTCCGCGTCGGCGGCGACGATCTCACGGGTCGCCTCGATGCCGTTGAGCTCCGGCATGCGGATGTCCATCAGCACCACGTCGGGACGGAGCGCCGCGACCTGGGCGACGGCCTGGCGCCCGTTGACGGCCTCACCGACGACCTCGATGCCCGGCATCGCGTTGAGGAGGACCGAGAAGCCCTCACGGACCATCATCTGGTCGTCGACGATCAGCACCCGGATCGGCACCGCTGCGGAGGCCGTCATGACTGCTCCTCGACGGGGGCCTCGGACGGGGCGGCCTGCACGGGGATGAAGGCGGTGACCTCGTAACCGCCTTCCGTGGTCGTCTCGGCCGTCATCTCACCGTTCAGCATCGCCACCCTCTCCCGCATGCCCGTGATCCCGTGCCCGGCGCCGGGCGAGGGCTTCACCGGACCGGTCGGCGGACCGTTGACGACGCGCAGCCCGAGACCGCCCAGCACATAGCCGATCTCGACCTTGGCGGTGGCGCCGGGTGCGTGCCGCAGGCTGTTGCTGAGGGCTTCCTGAATGATCCGGTACGCCGAGAGCTCGACGCCCTGCGGCAGTTCGCGCACCGCACCGGTCACGGTCTTCTCCGCCGGCAGTCCGGCCTCGCCGACATTGGCGAGCAGCCCGTCCAGTTCGGCCAGGGTGGGCTGCGGGGCGTCCGGCGCCTCGTAGTCCTCGGCCCGTACGACGCCGAGGACCCGGCGCAGTTCGGTGAGGGCCGCGACGGCGTTCTCCCGGATCGTGACGAAGGCCTGCTCCAGCTCGGGCGGCGGGTTCTCCACCCGGTAGGGGGCGGCCTCGGCCTGGATGGCGACGACCGACATGTGGTGGGCCACCACGTCGTGCAGTTCGCGGGCGATGGTGGTGCGCTCCTCCAGGAGGGTGCGCCGGTCGCGTTCGACGGCGGTGACGGTGCGCTGCACGGTGACCTCGCGCTCCGCCTCACGGCGGATCTGGACCACGCATACCAGGAGCAGCGCGAACGCGGATGCCACCGCCATGGCGGGTGTGGACGGCCCTGAGTTCCATCCGCCGACGTTCTCCAGGAGCGTGCCGAACAGCACGGTCAGGCCCCACATCCAGGCCGCGGTGCGCGGCTTGGTCCTCGCCGCGACGACGACCAGCACCACCAGGTGCGCGAAGAACGTGCTCGGCATCCAGGGCCCGTCGGAGGCGCTGGCGACCATACTCACCGGCATGAGCGCCAGCGACATCCAGAACGCCCCGACCGGCCGCACCAGCGTCATCCCGACGCAGGCGGCGGGCAGCAGCCCCGACACGAGCACTCCGGCGTTGCCGGTGGTGGAGAAGCCCATCATGAAAGCGAGCAGCGCGGCCGCCAGGACCACCGCGTGCGGAGTCCACGCGGCCCGCGCCCTGAGCCGCCCCGGCAGCCGCCGGGTCAGCGCCCCGTCGGTCCGCATCGGCCCCAGCGGACGGTAGGCGAACGCATCGTGGATGAGGTCCTGGCGCAGGCCGCCTATCGCCTCTTCGGCCACCCGGAGCTCCGGGCTTCTGGTCTTGGTCTGGGTCACGCTTCCACGGTAGGGGGCGCGGCGCCCCCGGTCATCAGCAGTGATACGGATCCTGAACCGTCCGTCGCAAGTACTACTCGGGTCCCCCGTCCGCGTGCCGCGGATTTCACCAGGCCAGCTGGGCGATCTCCTCGGCGACCACCGCGCACGCGTCGGCCGCCGGGTCGATCAGCGGGAAGTGTCCGACGTCCGGCAGCAGCGTCAGCCCCACCGTCTCGCCCTCCTTCGCCGCCGCGTCGACGAACGCCTCCGAGACGGCCTGCGGCACGGTCAGGTCGGTGGTGCCCTGCACCACCGCCGTCGCGATGCCGGTGGGCAGGAGCAGGGCCGGGTCGGCGTGCGCGCTGCGCTCGGCGAAGTCCTCCGCGCGCCCCAGGAACTGCCCGACCGCGCCGGAGCAGACATCGAGCCCGACGGCCGTGGCGAAGTCCGCGATCGGAGCGAGCGCGACGACTCCGCGCAGCGCGGGCTCGCGCGGCAACCGCCACGGCGACCCCTCCGGCAGGACGTGCCGGGCGGCGGCCCACAGCGCCAGCTGCCCGCCCGCGGAGTGCCCGGTGACGACGATCCGCCGGGCGTCCGCCGCAGGCATGTGGAGCGCCAGCAGGTCCGGCATCGCGTCCATCGCCGCCGCGACGTCGTCGAAGGTCTCCGGCCAGCGCCCGGCGACGGGTCCGGAGCCCCGCTGCTGCGGAAGCTCGCTGCCGCGCCGGTACTCGACACTGGCGACGGCGAAGCCGCGCCGGGCCAGGAAGTCCGCGAACGGCGACACATGGAGCCGGTCGTACGGCGCCCGCCACGCCCCGCCGTGCAGGACGACCACGACGGGGGCACCGGCACGCCCGTCGCGCGGGGCGTAGAAGTCGATCACCTGGTCCGGGTGACTGCCGTAGGCGGCACAGACATCGGGGGCGACCACCGGATGCGAGAACGCCGACTCGGTCTCGGCTGCGTCCTGATCACGCGCGGCCTGATCACGCGCGGCCTGATCACGCGCGGCAGAATCCGACATGCTGCTCCAACCGTCCCTGTGACATGCCCAACTGGCTTGACCTGCGGGGACGGTATCAGTACGGAGGCTCCCCTCTCCGCCGCCGGCGACGGGTCCGGCGTCAGACCCGGCCGGGCCGGGAATAGTACGTGCCGTACAGCCCGTCCCGGAGATCTCCGAAGAAGTAGACCCAGGGGCTCTCCCTGGCCTCCTCCTCGCAGAAGACCACCGGGTCGACGCGGGCGAACTCGTCCTGGATCCCTCCGGCGAAGCGGGCGAGCTCGGCGTACGGCGCGCTCGGGTCGCCGCCGGCCTCCCCCCGACCCACCTTCAGCACCCGTTGGTGCAGCAGTTCCAGCAGGTGCCGGAGGGACGAGAGGTCCGTGTGCACCGGGCGCAGGTCCCCCTCGAAGAGCTCCATCTCACCAGGAAGGGCGTGCACCGTGCCGTCATCGAGGCCGAGGAAGAGGTACCAGCCCTGAACCGCGCCGAAGAGCAGAATGTTGCCGAACTCCTCCTCGATGATCACTACCTCGTCATCGAGGTCCACGATGGGGCGGCCTCCCTCGACCGCGCAGCCGTCCGCGGCGAGGACCGGGGCCATCCAGAAGGGGCGCTGTGGAAAGCCGATGTCGCACAGCGCACGAAGATCCTCCGGGCGGTGCACCACGTCGTCGAGGACCTCGCGCGAGGCCCGTATGTGGCCGGCGCGGTCGCCCCCGTACTCGCCCTCACCGTCGACGTCGCAAAGCATCTCGGTGCAACCCTCTGGCCGTCGGCTGTCGTCGCACCCCTTGTGCTGCGCCCACGGCAGGTCCGGGATCCGTCCGGCGACCGGGGCGAGCCGGTCGCCGGACTGACCCGGCAGCCTACGCCGCCGGAGCGGCGGAACCGGTCAACACGTCCGCGAGCACCCGCGCCGCGCGTTCCGCGTCGGCGAATCCCACGTACAGCGGGGTGAAGCCGAACCGCAGCACATCCGGCCGCCGCAGGTCCCCGACGACACCGCGCGCGATGAGCGCGCCCATCACGGGCTCGGCGTCCTCGCACCGCAGCGCGACCTGGCTGCCGCGTTCCGCGTGGGCGTCCGGGGTGACCGAGGTGACCCGGCCCTCGGGGGCGTACGCGGCGACGCACTCCAGGAAGAAGTCCGTCAGCGCCAGGGACTTGGCACGCACCGCGTCGATCCCGACCCCGTCCCAGACGTCGAGGGACGCCTCCAGCGCCAGCATGGACAGGATGTCCGGTGTCCCGACCCGGCCCCGTACGGCGCCGTCCGCGGGCGCGTACCCGGGCGTCATCGCGAACGGGTCGGCATGCGACGTCCACCCCGGCAGGGGCGAGTCGAAGGCCGCCTGATGCCGCTCGGCGACGTACAGGTACGCGGGCGAACCGGGGCCGCCGTTGAGGTACTTGTACGTGCAGCCGACCGCCAGGTCCACCCCGTGGGCGTCCAGCCCGACGGGCAGCGCGCCCGCGCTGTGGCAGAGGTCCCAGACGGCGATCGCATCCGCGGCGTGCACCGCGGCGGTCAGGCCGGGCAGGTCGTGGAGCCGGCCGGAGCGGTAGTCGACGTGGTTGAGCAGCACGGCGGCGGTACGCGGACCGAGCGCGCCCGGCACGTCGGCGGGGGCGACCGGAACGATCCGGTGGCCGGTCATCCGGGCCGCCGACTCGGCGATGTACCCGTCGGTGGGGAACGTGGCGGCGTCGACCAGGATCTCGTCGCGGCCCTCCGGTGCCAGCCGGCTCGCGGCGACGACGGCCTTGAAGACGTTCACGCTCGTCGAGTCGCCGACGACGATCTGTCCCGCGGCCGCCCCGACGATCGGGGCGATGCGGTCACCGATCCGCTCCGGCGCGGTCCACCAGCCGCTCTCGTCCCAGGACCGGATGCGCAGCTCGCCCCACTCGCGGGTGAGGACCTCCTGCAGCCGGGCGGGTACGTGGCGGGGCAGCGCACCCAGGGAGTTGCCGTCCAGGTAGACGGTGTCGTCGAGGGTGAAGAGCTTCCGCAACGGTGCCAGTTCGTCCGCCGCGTCGAGCGCCTGTGCGCGCTCCTGGAGATCAGACATGGCTGCGGGCCGTCCAGAGCTCGGGGAACACGTTCTTCGTGGCCCGCTTCTCCAGCCAGGCGACCCCGGCGGAGCCGCCCGTCCCGGTCTTGGAGCCCATGGCCCGCCGGGTGGCGACGAGGTGGTCGTTGCGCCATCGCCAGACGAGCTCGCCGACGTCGGTGAGCACCTCGCCGAGCCGGACCAGTTCGTCGTTCTGGTCGGGGTTGGCGTAGATCTCCGCCCACGCGGCCTCGACCTCCGGCGACGGCTCGTACTTCAGGGTGAGGTCGCGGCCGAGCACCTCCTGGGGCACGGCGTAGCCGCGCCGGGCGAGCAGGGCGAGCGCCTCGTCGTACAGCCCGGGCTCACCCAGCGCCTTCTCCAGCTCCGCGTGGACACGGGGAGCGCCCCGGTGCGGCACGAGCATGGACGCGGACTTGTCGCCGAGCAGGAACTCCATCCGCCGGTACATGGCCGACTGGAAGCCGGAGCCCTCGCCGAGCGAGGACCGGTAGGAGTTGAACTGGGCGGGGGTGAGCTGGGCGAGCGGCGTCCAGGAAGCGTTCAGCGCCTCCAGCTCACGCAGGGACCGCTTCAGCGCGTCCTGCGCGACGTCCAGCCGGTCCTCGCGCATCGCGTGCGCGGCGGTCTCCCACTCATGGACGATGACGGTGAACCACAGCTCCATGACCTGGGTGGTGACCAGGAAGACCATCTCGCCGGGGTCGTCCGAGCGGAGGTGCTGGAGGTGGGTCAGGACATCCGCCTGGACGTAGTCCTCGTACGGAGTCGTTCCCGCGAAGTCGAGGTGCGGGGTCTGCGCACCGGTGGCTTCGGGGTCGGGGTGGATCGTCGACATTGCTGTCTCCTCGACACGAGCTTCCGGGTAGCGGTCCGCCCCCACCGTGAGGTGGTGGAGCTCCGGTCCCCTGCCCGCATCCTAAGCGGAGACCCGCAGGCCGCGACAGCGCGGAGGCCCGCAGCCGCGACAGCGCGAAGGCCCCGCGGACGGTGAGCGTCCACGGGGCCCGGCAGGGGTGCGCTTCGGCTAGCCGAGCGTCTCGGCGGCGGTCGGCGAGGAGTCGCGGAGGAACGTGGAGCAGCGCTCGTACTCTTCCTGCTCACCGATCGACTGCGCGGCGCGCGCGAGGGCGTGCAGGGCGCGCAGGAAGCCACGGTTCGGCTCGTGCTCGAACGGTACGGGGCCGTGGCCCTTCCAGCCGGCCCGGCGCAGGGAGTCCAGGCCGCGGTGGTAGCCGGTGCGGGCGTAGGCGTACGACTCGATGACCCGGCCGCCCTCGAACGCCTCGTCGGCGAGCTGTGCCCAGGCCAGCGAGGAGGTCGGGTACTTCGCCGCGACGTCGGCGGGCGCGGTACCGGCGGCAAGCAGTTCGCGCGGCTCCGGGTCGTCGGGCAGATGGGTCGGGGCAGGGCCCCCGAGCAGGTTCTCGTGGATCGACATGGGTTCAAGTGTGCCTGGCACCGGCGCCGCCCGGAGCATCGGTGCGCACAATGCCGTGAAACGTCTAGGACCTGTCCGGGGCGGGTTCCAGCGGGGGGCTCGTGACGCCGCAGTGCACCGTGCACTCCGGCTGCGCGGTCTCCTTCACGGCGGCCGGCGGCGTACGCACGGTCGCCCACGCGATGAGGGCGCCGAGGACCAGCAGCCCCGCACACATCGGCATGGCCCGCCGGAAGGCCGCGGCGAACTCCCCGGCGTCCCGGTAGGCCTCCGGCCCCATCCCGGCGAGCAGGGGCAGGGCGGCCACCGCGATCAGTCCGGCGGCGCGGGCGGCGGCGTTGTTGACCCCGCTGGCCAGGCCGGCCCGGGCGGTGTCCACGGAGGCCAGGACGGTCGCGGTGAGGGGCGCCACGAGGGTGACCAGGCCGACGCCGAGGACCGCGACGGCGGGGAGCACGTCGGTCAGGTACCCGGTCACGGAACTGGACCCCGGTCCCACGCGCAGCATCAGCAGCGTTCCGGTGGCGGCGATCAGCGGACCGGCGGTGAGCGGGATGCGGGGGCCGATGCGCCGGCTCAGTTCGCCGGACCGAGCCGAGAACAGCAGCATCAGGACGGTGGTCGGCAGCAGGGCGGTGCCGGCGCCGAGCGCGGAGTACCCCGCCACGACCTGGAGCTGGATGGCGGAGAGGAAGAAGAAGCCGCCGAGCGCCGCGTACACGCAGAGGGTGACGATATTGACGGCGGTGAACTGCCGGGAAGCGAACACCGACGGCGGCAGCATGGGGTCCGGCCGCCGCCGCTCGACCTGCACGAACAGGGAGCCGAGCAGCACCCCGCCCACCGCCGCACCGATCACGGCCGGGGAGGCCCCCTGCCCCGGCGCCTCGATCAGCGCGTACGTCACCAGCGCGAGCGCGAGGGCGGCGAGAGCCGCCCCCAGGATGTCGAAGCGGCCGTGCTCGTACGGGTCCCGGGACTCCGGTACGTGGCGCAGGGCGACGGGCACACAGATCGCGGCGAGCGGCAGGTTGAGCAGGAACACCCACCGCCAGCCCGGCCCGTCGACGAGCCACCCGCCGACGAACGGCCCGACGGCGGCGCCGACCCCGCCGAGCCCCGACCACAGCCCGACCGCGCGGGCCCGGTCGTCCGGGTGGAAGCTCGCCTGGATGAGGGCCAGCGACCCCGGGGTGAGCAGGGCGCCGCCCACTCCCTGGAGAGCACGGGCGGCGATGAGCACGTCGGCGTTCGGCGCGATGCCGCACAGCAGCGAGGCGGCGGCGAACCACACCACGCCGACGACGAAGACCCGCCGTCGGCCGTACCGGTCGCCGAGCGCGCCCCCGAGGAGGATCAGCCCGGCGAGGGTCAGCATGTAGGCGTTGACGGTCCACTGGAGTGCGGCGAGGCCGGTGCCGAGGTCCTCACCGATGCGGGGCAGGGCCACGTTGATGACGGTGGAGTCGAGCATGGCCATGCTCGACCCGAGCACGGTCGTGAGAACCACCCAGCGGCCGGTGGAGGAGGCGACACGGATGCCGCCGGGACCTGCTGAGCTCTCCGCCATGGCCTCAGCATCCCGCAATCAAGCCGCTACGGCCCGTTCAAGCCCCGGCCGGACAGACTCAGCCCTCCGACCCGTTCAAACCGCGGCCCGGCAAAACCAAGCCCCTCCGGCGATTGAGGAGCGGGGGTCCGGGGGCAGCGCCCCCGAAACGGCCCGCCCCCCCCCCCCCCGCCCCCCCCCCCCCCCCCCCCCCCCCCCCCCCCCCGGCGCCCGCCCGGGCGCCCCCCCCCCCCCCCCCCCCCCCCCCCCCCCCCCAAACGGCCCGCACCCCACCCCGCGGCACCGCACCCCACCCCGCCGCTACACGGCGCCCCGCACCGCCTCCACCCCCCGGATCAACGCCTCCACCCCCGCCACCACCTTGCTCCGCGCACACCCCACGTTCAGCCGTACGAAGCCCTCCGCCCCGTATACGCTCCCCGGCATCACCGCGACCCGCTCCCGCTCGACCAGCACACGCTGGAGCGCCTCGTCGTCCTCGACGCCCGCCCGTCGCAGGTCGATCCAGGCCAGGTACCCGGCCTGCGGCGGCTCCCAGTCCAGGCGGGGGAACGCCGTGTTCAGCCGCTCCGCGACCAGCGCCAGGTTCCCGGCGATATACGTGCGCGCCGCGTCCAGCCACGCCCCGCCGTCCCGGTACGCGGCGATGTGCGCGGTGAGCGAGAGGACCGCCGGCGAGGCGAGACCCTCCGCGGTCTCCATCCGGCGCAGGAACTCCGTCCGGTCCTCCGCACGGCCGATGATCCCGTACGAACCGGTCAGCGCCGGGAAGTTGAACGCCTTCGAGGCCGAGGTGATGAGCGCCCAGCGCCCGTCACCCCCCACCCGAGTCCACGGCACGTGGACCCGCCCGTCGTGCACGAAGTCCGCATGGATCTCGTCGCTGATCACGGCGACCCCGTGCCGTGCCGCGAGCGAGGCCATCTCCGCGAGCTCCGCCTCCGTCCACACGCGCCCCGACGGGTTGTGCGGCGAACAGACCACGAGAACCCTGCTGTCCCCCCGCGCGAGCTCCCGCTCCAGCGCGGCTGTGTCCCCGAGGCCGACGCCGCGCAGCTCGCGGCCGAGCCCGGTGACCGCCTTGCGGAAGCCGTCGTACGTCGGAGTGTGGACGACCACGCCGTCCCCCTCGGCCGTCCACATCTGGAGCAGCTGCGACAACTGGCTGAGCACGGACGGCCCGTACACCAGCCGGCCGGTGTCGATCGTGGTGCCGTACCGGGTCGCGAACCAGTGGGCCACCGCCGGGCGGAAGTCACCCAGCCGCCAGTCGGTGTAACCGAACACGCCGTGGTCGAGCCGGGCCCGCAGGGCGGCCAGCACCTCGGGGGCCGTCTCGAAGTCCATGTCCGAGATGGTGAACGGCAGCAGTCCGTCCACCCCGAACCGGTCCGCGACCCCGTCCCACTGCACGCTCCACGTGCCGCGTCGGTCGGTGACGGTGTCGAAGTCGTAGGACGTACTCACAGCTGTTCCCTCACATCGTTCCTGCCGGGTACGGACATGCCATGGGCCCGGCACCCCGAAGGGGGTACCGGGCCCACGCAGACATCCGTACGGACTTGCCTGCTACTTCAGCTTGGTGCCGGTGGACCGCAGGTTGGCGCAGGCCTCCGTGACGCGCTTGGCCATGCCGCCCTCGGCGGACTTGCCCCAGCTGCGCGGGTCGTAGACCTTCTTGTTGCCGACCTCGCCGTCGACCTTCAGGACGCCGTCGTAGTTGCGGAACACGTGGTCCACGATCGGGCGGGTGAAGGCGTACTGGGTGTCGGTGTCGAGGTTCATCTTCACGACGCCGTTCTCCAGCGCGGTGGCGATCTCCTCGGCGGTGGAGCCGGAGCCGCCGTGGAAGACGAAGTCGAACGGCTGGCTGCCGGCCGGCTTGCTGTACTTGCCGGCGACGCCCTCCTGGAGGTCCTTGAGGAGCTCGGGGCGGAGCACGACGTTGCCCGGCTTGTAGACGCCGTGCACGTTGCCGAAGGACGCGGCCAGCAGGTAGCGGCCCTTCTCGCCCAGACCGAGCGCCTCGGCGGTGCGCAGCGCGTCGTCGACGGTCGTGTAGAGCTCGTCGTTGATCTCGTGGGTGACGCCGTCCTCCTCGCCACCGGTCGGGGTGATCTCGACCTCAAGGATGATCTTGGCGGCGGCGGCCTTGGCCAGCAGCTCCTGGCCGATGGCCAGGTTGTCGGCCAGCGTCTCGGCCGAGCCGTCCCACATGTGGGACTGGAACAGCGGGTTCAGACCCTTGGCGACACGCTCCGCGGAGATGTCGATCAGCGGACGGACGTACGTGTCCAGCTTGTCCTTGGGGCAGTGGTCGGTGTGCAGCGCGACCGTGACGTCGTACTTGGCGGCGACGATGTGCGCGAACTCGGCGAGGGCGACAGCGCCCGTGACCATGTCCTTGTTGTACTGGCCGCCCAGGAACTCCGCCCCACCGGTGGAGATCTGGACGATGCCGTCGCTCTCGGCCTCAGCGAAACCGCGCAGCGCAGCGTGCAGGGTCTGCGTCGACGTCACATTGATGGCCGGGTAGGCGAACTTGCCTGCCTTCGCCCGGTCGAGCATCTCGGCGTAGACCTCGGGGGTTGCGATGGGCATCTGTCCGCTCCTTGGGATGTGCGGGTGTGCGTTGCTGGTTCCCTGACCTGGGGGCGACGTCATCGTCGCCCCCATCTTCCCAGACTCTCGTCCCGGCTCCACCCGGCGTACTCCCCCAGCGTTCCCGGGCTCTCGCTGCACAGATGCGACAAGGGGGGTCGGTTTCACGTGAAACCGACCCCCCTTGAGGGAAACCGCAGGTCAGAGCAGCGTCAGGACAGGTCGAGGTCCGGAACCGAGTAGACGTGCACATACGGGAGACCCGCCTCGGCGATGGCCGGAGCGGCACCGCGCTCCACGATCACGGCGACGGCGACGACCTCGCCGCCCGCCTCACGCACCGCCTCGACGGCGGTCAGCGGCGAGCCGCCGGTCGTCGAGGTGTCCTCGACGACCAGGCAGCGGCGGCCCTTGACCTCCGTGCCCTCGATCCGGCGCTGCATGCCGTGGGCCTTCTGCGCCTTGCGCACCACGAACGCGTCCAGTTCCTGCCCGCGGGCGGCGGCGGCGTGCAGCATCGAGGTGGCGACCGGGTCGGCACCCAGCGTCAGCCCGCCCACACAGTCGTAGTTCAGCTCCGCCGTGGCGTCGAGCATGACCTGACCGACCATCGGAGCGGCCTTGCCGTCCAGCGTGATGCGGCGCAGATCGATGTACCAGTCGGCCTCGAGACCGGAGGAAAGCGTCACCTTGCCGTGAACCACGGCCTTGTCCTTGATCTGCTGCAACAGCTCAGCACGTACGTCAGTCATGGCTATGAGAATAGGGCGCCCGGCCGCCGCCCGTACTCAGCACCTGCGCAGGCCTCCGGGCCACCGCGCTCAGAGCGTGCGCCAGCTCCAGGTCGTCGCGATCTCCAGGGGCTCGATCGGGGTGACGTAGCGGGGCGCGGTGTTCAGCCCGTTCGGCGGGCCGGACTGCGGCTCCACGCAGACCGCCTCGTCCTGCTCGTCGTAGACCACGACCCACTCGGTGCGGCTCTTCACCCTGAGCTCCAGCTGCTCCGGCCAGGTGAGGGTCACATCGACGCCGTCGGGCATCCCGAAGCAGTCGTCCCACGGTCCGGCCAGGGGAGGGATCCGGCGGCCGGTCGGCAGGTGGTTCTCGCCCCGTTCCTCCTGCCACGCGGCGTCGAAGTCGATCCGGACGTCCTCGCCACTGCCGAGGTTCCGCCGGAACCACGGATGCCAGCCGGCCTGTGCCGGGAACGAGTCCCCGTACGTCTCGACGCCGAACGCCAATGTCAGCGAGGACTCGGTGAGTTCGAAGGTCTGGGTCACCCGCCCCGGGTACGGCCAGGGATCGGTCAGGTCGTAGTAGAAAGCGGCTTCCGTCCCGCTCTCCCGCGCCGTGCGCCAGGCGGTGTCACGGCCGGTGCCGTGGATGGCGTGCGGCGGGGCGGTCAGCGGCAGCTGATGCAGCACTCCGCCGTTGTGGAACTGCCCGTTCTCGGTCCGGCCGCACCACGGCACCATCGGGAAGCAGCCGTACCGCTCCCCCTGCCGCAGCAGTTCGGTACCGCCGATCCGCAGACTGCTGATACGGCAGCCGTTGGCGGGGTTCACGGTCAACTCTGCGTCGCCGACGGACAGCCGGACGTCCTTCTCGCTGCTGCTCACACGACGACCCTACTGGCGCCGCTACCTCCGGCGCCGCAGCGCCCGGCCCACCACCACCGCGGAAGCGAGGGCGAGCGCCGCCGCGGGGGCCACCCAGCGGAGCGTGGCGCCCGCACCGGTCGAATCGGGTGACGGCACAGGGGCGTACCGGCCGCGCGGCGGAGCGTGGTCGACCTCCTCGGCGCTGCGGCCGATCATGGTGCGCCGGGCATGCGCGGCCTCGGCGGGCGGCCCGTCCGGAACGGTGAACTCGATCCCGGCCACCGGATCCATCGCCGACGGCGGCACCGGGGTGTCGAAGACCGAGGCCTGGTCCGGCGGCTGCTCCCCGCCCGGCTGCTCCCCACCCGGCGCCTCGCCCGCGTCCGAGGACCCGTCGTGCGGGGAAGTCGCCTGATCGGCACGCGAGGTGTCCGCCTCCTCGGCGGCCTCCTCGATGGCCTGCTCCACCGCTTCCCCGACGGCCTGCTCCTCCGCGGCGACGGCCGCGGCGGGCTCGCCCGCGTCGTCAGCGGCCCCGTCCGTGGGCTCCTGCGCCCCCGCGTGCTCGGCGAGGGACTCCGTCACCAGCTGCTGCGCGAAGCGGTCCAGCAGACGGTGGGCCGCCGACAGCGCGGCCGCCGGGTCCAGCTCCAGCAGCCGGCCGTCACCGCTCACCGTGCCCTCGAACGTGATCGCCGTACCGCCGTCATGTGCGGCGAGGCGGACGGTCAGGGCCAGCTTCGCCGCACCGCTGCCGCGCGCCTCCGCCCCCTCGCCCGCCACGGACACGCCGTACGCGGCATCCCCGCCCGCCAGCGGGGTGAGCCGCAGCGCGCCCCGGTAGGTGATGGTGTGGCCGCCGGCCCGGACCTTGAGCCGGCCGGACAGCGGGCCCGCGGACGTGTCGGCGTCCTGCTGGAGCCCCGGCACACAGCGCGCGACCCGGGCGGGATCGCCCAGCGTCCGCCGAAGGGCCGGGACCGGAACCGGAACGAACACCTCATGCTCCATGGAAACCGAGCCTACTCAGCCCCGGCCGCCACGTCAGCGCTTCCGCGTGCCCGGCGGCCGTCGCCACAGCCCCGGCACGCGCCGCTCACCGCTCCTCCCAGTACCGCGGATGCACCAGCGTCGACGGCGCCTGCCCCCTCAGCCGCCCGGCCTCGGCCCGCCGTCCCGCGTCCCGCAGCACGGGGGCCGTCAGGGACCGCAGCGGCGGCGCCCCGGGGTCCAGGCCGAGGGCGGGCGCCGCGGCGGCGCCGGCCAGCACGAACCCCCATCCGCGCACCGGCCCCGTCCCGCCCGTGGCCCGGTCGGGGCCGGCCGCGAATCCGGCGTACCGCCCGCTGACCCGGTAGGGGCGGGTGTGCAGTCCCGCCGTCCGTATCGACGCCTCGACCGTCCAGTACGTGCGCGGCCGGCTCACCGCCGGTCCCCCGTGCACCACCAGCCGCCCGCCCGGTGCCAGGGCGCGGGCGACCAGTCCGTAGAACTCCGCCGAATAGAGCTTCGTACTGGCTGAGATCCCCGGGTCGGGCAGGTCCGCGACCACCACGTCGTAGCGGTCACGCGCCGTCCGCAGCCAGCTGAACGCGTCCCCGGTCACGGCCGTCAGCCGCGGATCGCGGAAGGCGTGCGCGTTCAGCGCGGACAGCGCGTGGTCGGTACGGGCCAACCGGGTGACAGCCGGGTCCAGCTCCACCACGGTCACGCTCCGCACGTCCGGGTAGCGCAGCACCTCGCGGGCCGCCAGGCCGTCACCGCCGCCCAGGATCAGCACCCGGGCGTGCGGCCCGTTCATCGCCGGGTGCACGAGCGCCTCGTGGTAGCGGTACTCGTCGCGGGAGCTGACCCGCAGCCGCCCGTCCAGATAGAGGTCGAGGGAGCTCCGGCCCCCGCCGGTCAGGACGACTTCCTGCACCTCGGTCTGTACCGCGACCCGCACCTGGTCCCCGTACACCGCCCGCCGCGCCGCCCGCTCGAAGTCGTCCGCCAGCAACGCGGCCGTGGCGAGCACGGCGATCACCGTCACGTTGGCCGTGATCAGCAGCCAACGGGAGCGGGACGTGAGATCCCGCCGGAACACCCACAGGACCAGCGCCCCGCCCGCCGCCGCGTTGACCGCCCCGGTGAACAGCGCACCCGTGAGCTGCCCGAGCATCGGCAGCAGCAGGAACGGAAAGGCCAGCCCGCCGACCAGCGCGCCCACGTAGTCGGCGGCGAAGAGATCGGCCACCGCCCCGCCCGCGTCCTGCCGGTCCACCCGCTGGATCAGCATCATCAGGAGCGGGATCTCCGCACCGATCAGGATCCCGATCGCCAGCGAGAACCCGACGAGCGCGAACCGCGACTCCCCGATCCAGGCGAACGACGCGTAGAGCACCAGTGCGGAGAAGCCTCCGACCAGGGCGAGCGCCGCCTCGATCAGCCCGAAGCCGACCGCGGCGTGACTGCGTAAACGTTTCGCGAGCAGCGAGCCGATGCCCATGGCGAACACCATCACGGACAGCACGACGGACGCCTGGGTGACGGAGTCACCGATCAGATAGGAGGCGAGCGCGACCAGTTCGAGTTCGTACACCAGCCCGCAGGCGGCGCAGATGAACACGGTGGCCAGCACGAGGTACCTGCCGGTCCTCGGTCGCACGGGAAGCCGCGCCGCGCCCCCTCGCAGCGTCACCTGCTGGTCGATCATGCCGCGAACGCTACGTCACTGAAACGTCGCCGCTTGTCACCCACAAGGGTGTAATCGGCGCATCCTCAAAGGAGTTGGCGCCGGTCACAGCGCCGCCGCTGCTGGCATCCGCACACCCACCCGGGTCCGCGTCACCACCAGCCGGCCCTCCTGCGGGTACGCGTGCCAGGTGCGCCACCGCACCTGACCCTCGGTCCGCTGGGCGAGCATGGCGGTGAAGGCGTGCGGGCTCCCCGGGAACGTCCCGGCCAGCCCATGGGGGTGGTCGGCGACGAGTGCCAGCAGTTCCTGCGCGCGCCCTGCGAAGGAGCCCGCGCCGAGGGTCTCGACGCGTGCCGCGAACTCGTACTCCCAGTTCCCCAGCCGTTTGGAGACGCCTAAGGGCAGTGGGGTGCTGCTGCCGGGGATACAGGCGACGGTTTCGGAGCAGGTGCCCTGCTCCTCCTCCAGAAGCACCTGGTGGGAGGCGCCGAGCAGGCGCAGTTGCAGTTGCGCGCCGGCGAGCTGGAGGTCGAGGACGGCCAGCGCCGGGAGCGGTTCACGCCCCAGCGCCCAGGCGAGATCGGCGGCACGGGTGTCGGAATAGGCCGTATGAAGGGTCGTGAGCATGGGTCGGCTCCGCAAAACACACATGGACACGTGGACAGGGGGCGCCCCGACGTAGTGCACGTGGGAGGGGGGCAGCGCCCGATCAGGTCCAACTGGGGTCCGAGGGCTGAATGTTCTCTCAACCGAGGGAATCACGAACTACGCGGCACTCGCAGCGTTTTTGCCCAACTTGGCGTGGTTTCCATCCCCTCGGGGGCCTGTCGGTTCAGGTGTTCACCAGGGACGCGCCGTACAGCCCAACAAAAAGGTGTCCGGCGGGACTTAGAGGGTCCGAGGATCTCCCCGTCGTCCCGCCGGGCACCGGGCCGGCTCGTGCTGCCCGGCCGCGGACCAGCTGCCCCGTGTCAGCTGCCTCCGCCGCATCCGCCCCCGCCACCGCACGACGAACCGCCGCCGCACGAGGAACTCCCGCCACACGAATGGCCACCGGAATGACCACCCGAGTGACCTCCGGAGTGGCCGCCGGAGTGGCTCCCCGAATCGCCGCCCCCGTCCCCGGCCCACCAGCTGCCGCCGCCCGCACCGCCGCCGACGCCGGCCGCCCCGCGCCGCTTGCCCCGGCCCAGTGGCTTCCCGCGGCTTCCGGCGCTCGACATCATCACGACCAGGAGCACGACCCCCGCGACCACGATCACCCCGATGAGCACACCCTTCACGGACCTCACGCCCTTCCGTCCCCCGAAGCGATCGTCCCCGCTCCGTACCGATTCCTGCGTGCCAGGGGGATGCCCCCGCCTCCGTACGGCCAAAGCAGACTTGAGCAACTCCAGAGCTTCCGCGCAGGATGGCGGTCATGACACAGGGACGACCGCTGCTCAACCGCCGCCTCGCCGGGTTCGGCACGACGATCTTCGCGGAGATGTCCGCGCTGGCCGTCCGCACCGGCGCCATCAACCTCGGCCAGGGCTTCCCCGACACCGACGGCCCCGAGGAGATCCGTGAGGCCGCCGTCCGTGCGCTGCGCGCCGGGCACGGCAACCAGTACCCGCCGGGGCCGGGCGTCCCCGAGCTGCGTACCGCGATCACCGCCCACCAGCAGCACCGCTACGGCCTCGCGTACGACCCCGACACCGAGGTCCTCGTCACCGCGGGCGCCACCGAGGCCATCGCCGCCTCACTGCTGGCGCTCCTGGAGCCGGGGGACGAGGTCGTCGCGCTGGAGCCGTACTACGACTCGTACGCCGCCTGCATCGCCATGGCGGGCGCCACCCGGGTCCCCGTGACCCTGCACCCCGAGCCGTCCACCGGCACCTGCCGGCTGGACCTCGACGAACTGCGCGCGGCCGTCACCCCCCGCACCCGGCTGCTGCTGCTCAACACCCCGCACAACCCCACCGGCACCGTCCTGACCCGCGAGGAGCTCGGCGCGATCGCCGAGCTGGCGTGCGAACGCGATCTCCTCGTCGTCACCGACGAGGTCTACGAGCACCTGGTCTTCGAGGGCGAACACCTGCCGCTCGCCGGCTTCCCCGGGATGCGCGAGCGGACGGTCACCATCAGCTCGGCAGGCAAGACGTTCTCCTTCACCGGCTGGAAGATCGGCTGGATCACCGCGAGCCCCGAGCTGGTGGCGGCGGTGCGTTCGGCGAAGCAGTATCTGACCTACGTCTCCGGCGGGCCGCTCCAGTACGCCGTCGCCGAGGCCCTGCGCCTGCCGGACTCATACTTCGACGAGTTCCGCGCCGACATGCGCGCCAAGCGGGACCTGCTGTGCGACGGGCTCGCCGAGGCCGGATTCGGGGTCTACCGCCCGGCCGGCACGTACTTCGTCACGACCGACATCCGCCCCCTCGACAGCAGCGGCGACGGCATCGCGTTCTGCCGGGCGCTGCCGGAGCGGTGCGGGGTCGTGGCCGTCCCGAACGCGGTCTTCTACGACCACCGCGATCAGGGCGCGCCCTTCGTCCGCTTCACGTTCTGCAAACGCACCGAGGTACTGAGGGACGCGGCGCAGCGGCTCCGGAACGCATTCGCGCGCTGACGGCCGTGGCGGGGCCGGTCGTTGCGTTCGTCGTCACCTCGCCATTGCGCCGCCTTCTCCTCCCGCGCCTGGGAGGAGGACTGTCTGTGGTGGCGGCGCTCTGAGCCCAGTACCTCTTGCGGGTGGGCGAAGTCGCTCGGGCGAGCGGGTTGAGGTACCCCGAGTGCCTCGGGGTACCTCAACCGACATGGTCGCGCTCCGGGCGAGAAACCGGCGACAGCGTCAGGTGCGACGCACGACCGCGGCCACCAGCGGCTTTCAGCCCACCGGCAGCACCCAGACGTCGGCGATCGAGGGGTCGTAGTCGGCGCCGGTGTCCTGGAACCGGAACCGCACGGTGCCGTCCGACGTGCTCGCCGAGGGGGCCACCACGAATTGGTGGACGATGGTGCTCTGACCCTCCTCGCTTTGCGTCAGGTCGACGCTGTGCGCGACCTCACCGTCCATCTTGACGTCGTAGGTCTTGCGCCGAGCCCCGTCGAAGGTCTCGACGATGCGGACCACGAAGCGACCGTCGGACGGTACGGCGGCATCGAACTCGAACCAGCCACCCGGGTAGGAGGAGTGGGTGTAGCGCCGCGTCAGCCCGGCCTCGACACTCGTCCCCGAGTGCTGCGACGCCGTCAGCCCGTGAGCGGACTCCGACGCGCCGTCGCCGAGGTCGACGCGATCGGTGGACTCCGTGGGCGGGGTGCGCAGCGCGACCGCGATCGTGCCGGTCGCCCGCTCCGCCGCGGTCGGGCCGGTCGCCACGCTGACCGTGGCCGCCCGCCCGACGACGGTGAGCGGCACCGTCACCGCGGCCTCGACGGTCGTCTCCTCTCCCGGGTCCAGGTGGTAGGCGACCGGGTCCGTCGTGGACCACCCGTCCGGGAGGCCGAGGGTGAGCTTGCCGGACTGCGCCACGTCGGTGCGATTGGTCAGAACGGTGCTGACGGTGGCCTCCTCGCCGGCGCCGACCGGGTCGGGCGAGGTCGAGACGCTGCCGATGGCGACGCCCGGGGCGACCAACAGCCCCGCCGACAGCGGTAGCGTCGCTGTACCACCGCCGTACTGGTAGGACACCGAGCCGGTGAGGTCGGCCGTGGAGGCCGCCGCGTCCTTGGAGACCGTGACGTCGTAGGCGTGCTCGAGTGTGCTGCCCGCACCCGCGGTGGGCTTGTGCGGGCCTGCGGACTTCACCGTCCAGCCGGCGGGTGCCCGCAGAGACGAATCGACGCCTGCCAGCGGACGCTTGCCGGCGTTGTTCAGCACCACCTTCACGCGGACGACCTCGCCGGGAAGGACCTCGTCAGCCGGCACGGCCAGCGTGGCCACGGCCCCGACCAGGCGCGAGGAGGCCCGCGAGAGACTCCGCTCGATGCCGGCCAGCGAATCGCGCAGCGCTCCTGCCGCCGTCCTGTTGATCGTGCCCCGCTCGGCGTACGTCCGCGTCCACCGGTCGAGGTCCGCCGTGCCGGCCAGCGCACGGTGCGCCGCGGCAGCGGTCAGCCGCTCGTCCACGCCCTGGCCCTGCAGGCGCCACGCGGCTGCGAGCTCTGCCCGCATCAGCCCGGTGCGCACCTGCAGATGACGCTTGGCGATGGCGCCGAGGCCGCGCACCTGGAGCGCGTCGACATCGTCGGAGAACGACGCTCCCTGCGCCCGGGCGGATCCCAGGTCCCCGAGCACCGGGTCGACCGCGAACGCGTACTTCCCCGAGCCGACCTCCAGTACGACGTCCCCGTCGGCCTGCTCGACGTACGTCACGCCGTCGACCTCGCCGATCGGCGTGCCGCCCTCGGTGACCGCCCAGCGGTTCGCCGCCGGGATGCGCACCTGGGCGGTGGTGTTCGCCGGCACGGTGACGTCGAGCTTCATCGGCCCGGCGGTCGTGTCCCACGCGCTGCGCACCGTGCCGTACGGCGTCTCGTGTCTGAAGTCGACGCGGTCGACGCCCTCACCGGGCTCGGGGGCGATGAGCACCTTGCGGTAGCCCGGCTCGGCCGCCGAGACGCCCGCCATGGTCCGGTACATCCACTCGCCGACCGCGCCGTACGCGTAGTGGTTGAACGAGTTCATCCCCACGTCGTTGAAGGAGCCGTCGGGGTTGATGGAGTTCCACCGCTCCCAGACCGTGGTCGCGCCCTTCCCGATCTCATAGCCCCAGGACGGGTAGTCCTTCTGCTGCAGCAGGCGGTAGGCGATGTCGGAGCGGCCCGCCTCGGTGAGCGCCGGGAGCAGTCCGTCCACGCCGAGGAAGCCGGTCGACAGGTGGTAGTCGCGGCGCTCCAGGGTCTGGACGAACTGGTCAACGACAGCGTCGCGCCGGCCGGCGGGCACCAGGTCGTTGGTCAGCGTCAGGATGTACGAGGTCTGGCTGTCGCCCTTGACGGTGCCGTCGGCGCCGATGAACGCCGCCTGGTAGGCCGACCGGATCGCCTCGTAGCGCTGCTGGTACGCCGCCGCGTCACCGTCCCTGCCGATGGCGGCCGCCATCTGCGCGAACTCACGGGTGCTCTTGGCGACGAACGCGGTGTCCAGCACGTCGGCCGGGGTCGGGTCGTCGAGGTTGAGCCAGTCGAGATAGCCGCCCGCGGAGCGGATATGGCCGGTGGAGTCGGCGTCGAGGAAGTCGACGTACCGCTTCATCATGTCGTAGTTCTCACGGATGGCCTCGGTGTCGCCGTACGCCTGCCACAGCGTCCACGGCACGTGCACACCGGCGTCCATCCAGCCGGCCGACTCGTAGCCGCCGTCGAAGCGGCCCGGCACCACCGGTGCGACGCCGGGCAGCGAACCGTTGGCCCGCTGGGTGTCGCGCAGGTCCTGCAGCCACTTGGTCAGGAAGGACCGCGCGTCCATGTCGTAGACGGCGGTACGGGCGAAGACGTTGATGTCGCCGGTCCAGCCCATCCGCTCGTCACGCGCCGGGGTGTCGGTCGGTACCGAAAGGAAGTTGCCGCGCATGCCCCAGACGATGTTGCTGTGCAGCTGGTCGACCAGGTCGGAGCTGGTGTCCAGGGTGCTGGTGAGGTCGCCGTCGGTGCCGACGACGACACCGACCACGTTCTCGGCCGCGGGAGCCTCGTCGACACCGGAGATCTCGACGTACCGGAACCCGTGGAAGGTGAACGACGGCTCGAACGTCTCCGGCTCGTCCGTGGCGAAGGTGTAGTAGTCGGTCGCCTTCGCGCTGCGCAGGTTCGCGGTGTAGAGCGTGCCGTCGGGGTTGAGGACCTCACCGTGCCGGATCTTCACCGTTCGGCCGGGCGCGCCCTTGAGGGTCAGGCGTACGTGGCCGACCATGTTCTGCCCGAGGTCGTAGAGGTGGACGCCTTCGGCCGGCGAGTCGATCCGCTTCGCCGTCTTCAGTTCTTCGGTGACCCGCACGTCGACCGCGGTCTGCGGTTCGAGTACGCCGGTGGGCTCGTCGCGGACGTCCACCGCGTTCCAGCCCGCGTCGTCGAAGCCGGGCGCGTCCCAGCCGGCGACCTCCTTCGCCACCCGCGCGTCATAGGACTCGCCGTCGAGCAGGTCGGCCTCCCGGGTCGGGCCGTCGGCGGTGGTCCATGTGTCGTCGGTGCGGACGACGGTGCTGGTGCCGTCGGTGAACTCGACCAGCATCTCGGCGATCACCGACGTGTCCTTGCCGTAGACGTCGGTGCCGAACATCGCGACCTTGCCGGAGTACCAGCCCGGTGCGACCTCGGCGCCGAGCACATTGGCCCCGCCGCGCACCTGCTCGGTCACATCATGGGTCTGGTAGTCGATGCGCTTGTCGTACGCCGTCCAGCCCGGTGCGAGTTCGGCGTCACCCACCCGCTCGCCGTTGAGCCGCAGCTCGTAGACGCCGCGTGCCGACGCGTAGACGCGCGCCCGGGCGACCTCCTTGTCACCGAGGTCGAACTCCTTGCGCAGCAGCGGGACCGCCTGGTCGCGGCGCAGCCATGCCTCGCCGCCCGCGCTGTCGACGCGCAGGCCGTCGGCGGTCACGGTGCCGGAGGCAAAGGTGCGGTCGCCGGCCGGGAAGTCGGTGTCGACGAGAACCGTGCCGTCCTCGCTGGTGACCGTGACGTCGCGGACCAGTCCGCGCTCCGTGCCGCTGGTACGGAAGCCCACGGTGCCGGGGCCGGTGAGCGTGGCGTCGGTGCGCCGGTCGAGCTGCTTGCCGTCGACGGTGGTGGTGATCGTGCCGCCGTCGACGGCGATCGCGTAGTCGTGCTCGGCGGCGAAGTCGAACCCGGCCGGGAAGGGTGTCGCCGGGAGGACGGAGTAGCCACTGCTGCGCTTCACGTGCGGGCGCAGCGCGTCCGCCTCGTCGCTGATCTGCCACATGTACGCGTTCTCGGTGTCCTGACCGCGGAAGTAGACGCCGAGCGCACCGCTGATGCCGGAGGCGGTGAAGTCGATCGTGTAGTCGGTCCATTCGGTGCTCAGCGCCGGCCTGTCCGCGCCGATCCACGCGGCGGTCCACGGCCGGTCGCCCAGACCGGTACCGAACCGGGCCGGCTCGCTCCAGGCGGAGGCGGTGCCCCGGTCGTCCCACACCCGGACGGACCAGGCGTAGTCGGTACGCGGCTTCAGCGCGGGGCCGCCGTAGCGGACGTCGACCGACTCGCGGGAGGTGACCTTGCCGCTGTCCCACACGTCGGGGTCAGCGAGCCGGCCGGCCGAAGAGGCGACTCGTATCTGGTAGGCCCGCTGCGTGACGCTGCGGCGCTCGGAGTCGAGCTGCCAGCCGAGGGTCGGTGCCGTCAGCGCTATGCCGAGCGGGTCGTCCAGGGTGTTGGTCGTCAGGTCGCCGACGCTCGGGGCGAGGACGGGGGCGGGGGCGGGGGCGGCGGGTGGACTCGCTGCCGTCGCCATCGCGGGTGCCGCCGCGACGAGGACTGATGCAGCGACCACGGCAGCGATCAGCTGACGCACAGACGCTCCTCAGGAGAGAATGAATCGGTTCAGCGTCACTATGGGCCCGCCACTCCGTGTTGACAACGGACTGAACAGATTCGGGTGACGCGATCTCGAATTCAGTGAATCGCTTCAATCATCCTGAAGGGTCATCACCTACCCCTGACAACGAGTCGGACGGTTCCGGGCGTCCTCCAGCAGGCGGTCACATCCCGGCCGCTTCCGCTTACGGCTCCGAGCGGAGCGGCTGTTGCCGACGAAGACGTGTGCGGAATCGATGTCGAGGCCACGCCGTTCGGCGATCTCGCGGCAGACGCGTCCTGCCGGTCGACGCCGGTCCGCCTCGTCAGCGTCCGCCCGGGACATGCGGCAGTAGAACGCCGCCGGCTCACTGACGACGTTGGTGCTGGAGTTGCCCATGGTGCGCCCGTTGCATGACACGCGAATGGGGATACGAACGAGGCGTCGGCTGGATCACCGCGAGCCCCGAGCTGGTGGCGGCGGTGCGCTCGGCGAAGCAGTATCTGACCTACGTCTCCGCAGGGCCGCTCCAGTACGCCGTCGCCGAGGCCCTGCGCCTGCCGGGCTCATACTTCGACGAGTTCCGCGCCGACATGCGCGCCAAGCGGGACCTGCTGTGCGACGGGCTCGCCGAGGCCGGATTCGGGGTCTACCGCCCGGCCGGCACGTACTTCGTCACGACCGACATCCGCCCCCTCGACAGCAGCGGCGACGGCATCGCGTTCTGCCGGGCGCTGCCGGAGCGGTGCGGGGTCGTGGCCGTCCCGAACGCGGTCTTCTACGACCACCGCGATCAGGGCGCGCCCTTCGTCCGCTTCACGTTCTGCAAACGCACCGAGGTACTGAGGGACGCGGCGCAGCGGCTCAAGGGCCTGTGACACAGCACGGCGCGGGGGCGGTCCGCCGGGACCGCCCCCGCGCCGTGCGGGCGTCGTGCGTGGCTCAGGCCTCGGGAGCGTCCTGCTCCGTGCCTTCGGCCTTCGACTCGGCCGGTGCGAGGCCGAGGCGCTCCAGCAGCCACTTGTCGAACTCGATGGAGGCGCGCACCCAGCTGACCGTCGAGGAGACGAAGTGCTCCAGGTTGACGCCGGTGCCGATGAGCATCTGCGCCTCACCGATCAGCCGGACCGAGGTGCCGGTGTCCTCGGAGCCCTCCTCGGGCTCGTGGGTGTGCGTGTAGACCTTGGGCCACAGGGTGCGGCGGTTCCAGTCGTCGATCGCGTCGAGGAGGACCGGGCGCTGGTCCGTGTCGTGCGGGCGGTCGTAGAACGTACGGACCGAGAAGACCTGCTGCTCGCCCTCGCCACGGAACATGAAGTACGTGCGGAAGTCTTCCCACGGCGCCGCGAGGTCGCCCTCGTCGTCGACGACGTACTTCAGCTCCATCTGCTCCAGGAGCTGCTTGACGAGGTCCTGGTCAGGGACGACGGGGCCCTCCGGTCCTGCCGCCTGCGGTTCGGGCTGGCCCCCGAAGTTAGGAATCGAGGACGGATCGATGCTCACCGTAATTTCCCTTCGTGCGGTTGGCTGCCATCCTCTCCCATGCCGGGCGGGGCATGGCAAGCCCGGACGGCCCCGATCCGCCACAAGCTGATATCCAGCCGGTGGGGAGCGGGGCCGCCGTTACGCCACATGTGCTCCGGTCAGGTCGCCGCGCCGACGATCAGGTCGCCGCGCCGACGATCAGGCCGTCGCCGACCCGGTCGACGCGGACCGTGTCGCCGTCCGTGATCTCGCCCGAGAGGATCTCCTTGGCGAGCCGGTCACCGATCGCCGTCTGGATGAGGCGGCGCAGCGGCCGGGCACCGTAGGCCGGGTCGTTGCCCTCCTCGGCCAGCCAGGCCAGGGCGGCCGGGGTGACGTCGAGGGTGAGACGCCGGTCCGCCAGCCGCTTGGCCAGCCGGTCGATCTGGAGCCCCGCGATGTGGGCGAGTTCGTCGCCGGACAGGGCGGAGAAGACCACCAGGTCGTCGAGCCGGTTGAGGAACTCCGGCTTGAACGAGGCCCGTACGACGTTCATGACCTGCTGCTTCTTCTCCTCGGGCTTGGTCAACGGGTCGACCAGGTACTGGCTGCCGAGGTTCGACGTCAGGATCAGGATGGTGTTGCGGAAGTCCACCGTCCGGCCCTGTCCGTCGGTGAGCCGGCCGTCGTCGAGGACCTGGAGCAGGATGTCGAAGACCTCGGGGTGTGCCTTCTCCACCTCGTCCAGCAGGACGACGCTGTACGGGCGGCGGCGGACCGCCTCCGTGAGCTGGCCGCCCTCCTCGTAGCCGACGTACCCGGGCGGGGCGCCGACCAGCCGGGCCACGCTGTGCTTCTCGCCGTACTCGCTCATGTCGATGCGGACCATGGCCCGCTCGTCGTCGAAGAGGAAGTCCGCGAGCGCCTTCGCCAGCTCGGTCTTGCCGACACCGGTGGGGCCGAGGAAGAGGAACGATCCGGTGGGCCGGTCGGGGTCGGCGATACCGGCCCGGGTACGGCGTACCGCGTCCGAGACGGCCCGCACGGCCTCGGTCTGCCCGATGAGGCGCCGGCCCAGCTCCTCCTCCATGCGCAGCAGCTTCTGCGTCTCGCCCTCCAGCAGACGGCCGGCCGGGATCCCGGTCCAGGCGCCGACGACATCGGCGATGTCGTCCGGCCCGACCTCGTCCTTGACCAGGGTCTCCTTGGGCTCCTTCGCGGCCTCCTGCTCGGCCTCGGCGGCCTCGGCCAGCTCCCGCTCCAGGCCGGGGATCTCCCCGTACAGCAGCTTGGACGCGGTGTCGAAGTCGCCGTCGCGCTGGGCCCGTTCGGCCTGGCCGTGCAGTTCATCGAGGCGCTCCTTCAGGTCGCCGACGCGCTCCAGGCCCTGCTTCTCCTTGTCCCAGCGGGCGTTGAGGCCGCGCAGCTCCTCCTCCTTGTCGGCGAGGTCGCGGCGCAGCTTCTCCAGCCGCTGCTTGGACGCGGGGTCGGTCTCGTTGTTGAGAGCCAGCTCCTCCATGTGCAACCGGTCGACGGCGCGCTGGAGTTCGTCGATCTCGACGGGCGAGGAGTCGATCTCCATGCGCAGCCGGGAGGCCGCCTCGTCGACGAGGTCGATCGCCTTGTCGGGAAGGAAGCGCGAGGTGATGTAGCGGTCGGAGAGGGTCGCGGCGGCGACCAGGGAGGCGTCCGCGATCTGCACCTTGTGGTGGGCCTCGTAGCGGCCCTTGAGCCCGCGCAGGATCGCGATGGTGTCCTCGACGGACGGCTCCGCCACCAGCACCTGCTGGAAGCGGCGCTCCAGGGCGGGGTCCTTCTCGATCCGCTCGCGGTACTCGTCGAGCGTGGTGGCGCCGACCATCCGCAGTTCGCCGCGGGCCAGCATGGGCTTGAGCATGTTGCCCGCGTCCATGGCGGAGTCGCCTCCGGCGCCCGCGCCGACGACGGTGTGCAGCTCGTCGATGAACGTGATGATCTGGCCGTCGCTCTCCTTGATCTCGGAGAGGACGGTCTTCAGGCGCTCCTCGAACTCACCGCGGTACTTCGCGCCCGCGACCATGGCGCCGAGGTCCAGTGAGACGAGGCGCTTGTTCTTGAGGGACTCGGGGACGTCGCCCTTGATGATGCGCTGGGCGAGCCCTTCGACGACGGCGGTCTTGCCGACGCCGGGCTCACCGATGAGCACGGGGTTGTTCTTGGTGCGGCGCGAAAGCACCTGGACGACGCGACGGATCTCCTGGTCCCGGCCGATGACCGGGTCGAGCTTGCCCTCGCGTGCGGCCGCGGTGAAGTCCGTACCGAATTTCTCCAGGGCCTTGTACTGGCCCTCCGGGTCCGGTGTGCTCACCCGGCGCCCTCCCCTGCTCTTCTCGAATGCGTCCAGCAGCCTCTTCGCGCCGGCGCCCTGTCCGTCGAGGATCTCACCGGCGCGGCCGCCCTCGGCGGCGATGCCGATGAGCAGGTGCTCGGTGGAGATGTAGTCGTCGCCGAGCTCCTTCGCCCGCCGGGCGGCGTCGTTGATGACGGCGAGCAGCTCACGGTTGGGCTGCGGCGGCGCGACGGTCGAGCCGGTCACGCTGGGCTGCGCGCCCAGGAGCTGCTCGGTCTCGGTACGTACGGCGACCTGGTCCGCCTCGACGGCGGCCAGCAGATCGACGAGGTTCTCGTTGTCCTCACCCGCGAGCAGCGCGAGCAGCAGGTGCCCCGGGGTCAGATCGGGGTGCCCGTCCTTCACGGCCCTGCTGGTGGCCGCGTTGATGGCGTCCCGGCTCCTGTTGGTCAGCTCGGCGTCCACGTGCGCTCTCTCCTCCTTGCGGTGACTGGTCCGTCCTCACTACTGACACGATCAACGTGCATAAAGTTGAGTCTATTCCACTCAAGGCAAAAACGGACGGTCCCAAGGGCCCCTCTTCGACCTTCTTCCCATCCGAGTGAACCGGCCGCCCCGGCCGCCCGCCACCGCAGTACGACCGCTGCCTACGCTGGCCCCATGGCAGTCGACGTACGCAACCCCGGCCCGGAGTACCTCGCGTTCTGGCGCGAATCCCACCTGTGCACGCTCACCACACCCCGCCCCGACGGCACCCCGCACGTGGTGCCGGTGTGCGTGACGTACGACCCCGAGGCCGGCCTCGCCCGCATCATCACCAACAGGAACAGCCGCAAGGTCGCCCACATCCTGGCCGCGGGCCCGGACGGCGCCCGCGTCGCGGCCTGTCAGGTGCACCGGCGCCGCTGGGCCACCCTGGAGGGCGTCGCCAGGGTGCGCACGGAGCAGGACAGGGTCGAGACCGCGGTACGCCGCCACATGGAGCGCTACGAGCGCACGCCGTCACCCAACCCGGACCGGGTCGTCATCGAGATCACCCTGGACCGGGCACTCGGCCACGGCTGAGCCCACCGCACACCGTCAGCTGCCGCCCTCCGCCCAGGGCCGGCGGCGCGGCACGGGCGGCGGCGCCATCGGCGTCGGCTCCTGCGCCTGGACCGGGACGGGCGCGGCGACGTCCTCCTCGATCTGCGGGAGACCGTGCGGGAAGGCCGCTCCGGGAGCTGCCGCGCATCCGTCCACGACCGCGCGCACCCCTTCCCGGGCGGCGGCGTGCAACGCCTCCCGCAGGGCGCGCGGCGGCTCGGTCCGCATCATGACCTTCTCCATGTCGGTGCCGTCGAAGCCCCTGACGAAGTCGGAGACGAACCGCCCGACGAGCTCGGTGCCCCGCCGGTCGCGCCACATCACCCAGCCCACGTAGAGCCCGGTGCCGTACGCGAACACCGAGAGGTACGCGACGTAGCTCCCGTCCCGGAGCGCCATCCGGTGGGTCACGCGGGGGTCCTGCCCCCCGGAGCGGATGCGCCGGAACACCGGGACGACCGGCAGCCGGCGCTCCTGCACGACCCGCGCGATCTCGGTGTACGCCGACTCGGCGTGCACTCCCCGGTCGGCCAGCAGGACCCGCCACTCACCGATCGGCTCGGAGACCTTCGACGCCAGGAAGACGGCGACGAAAGCGATCATGGCGATCTGCAGACCGACCCCCATGATCCCGAGACCGCTCCCCGGATCGCCGGCCAGGGCGATGAGCGCGATGAAGCCGAAGAGGAGGAGGACGCCGAACGCCACGCCGGCGGCCCTCAGCCACACCGTCAGAAGAACCTTCCAGTGCACCGCGTCATCGAAGGAGACCTCCACCTCGCGGTGGAGCGACGTCTTGTCGAGGTAGGCGCCGTCACCGTCGCCTCCGCGCCGCCCCGGCAGTTCTTCGGCCTCGCGCCCGCCGTGTCCGCCGTGTCTGCTGTGTCCGCTCATGAACGCCCCTGGGAATGGGAGGGCGGAGCATGGAGGCCCGCGCCCCCATCCGCACAGATGCCGATTTCGACACCTTCTGTACCGCTCCGACCGGAATGTCTCCGGGAGAAGCACAACGGCGCCACCGTGTTCAGGTCACGGTGGCGCCGTTGTGTGGGGGAGTGTCTGAGCGACGTGGAACGACGGGGGATCGCTCAGGCACTGCGGGGGGTGGCGGAAATGGCTTCAGGTTCGAACAGCTGGTGGTCACGCTGCGCGAGGTTCACGAAAATCATGTCGTACCGAATGGCGCACCGCACGGGCTGCGGCGCCCCGCGCGGCTTGCGCAGGCACCGGTAGGCGCGCAGCTCCCCGTCGTCCTCACGGGCGACGACGACCGGATCACCGAACAGAGTGACCATCAACGAATCACCACGGTGGGGCAGTGCCGTGACGAGGTCGATGAAATGCCACCCTGAGCGGTAGGCGGTTGCCATCTCACGCCGGAAGGTCCGGTCGTCCGGCGGGGTGGTCATGTCAGACGCCCGCTGAAGTCGACGTGAAACCCCAGGTGATGTCACCCTTTGCGTCCTCCGGCCCTACGCCGCCCCACGTGATGTCACCGACAGGGGCAGCTGCGACATGACTCGATGCCGTGTCGGGCGCGACTTCCCAAGTAATGTCAGTGGCACCCAGCACGCCGTAGGCCAAGGCCCCCGCAAACGCAGTGGCAAGCACCGAGCGAAGCATTCGCTTATACATTTCGGCTTCGTCCTCACTTGATGGGTCATCTCCCCCGCACGTAAGACGATGTCTCACCCAGGGACCCGAACACCACCGGGTCGATGCATCATGTTCCTGCTGGTTCAAGAACATGGGGGGTGGAGATATGGCCACAAGTAGACCGAATACGGGACATCCTCATGGGATCACCGACCTTTGCGAAGCAGGGCAGCGCCTTTACGCAAGTGCGCTGCGCTCCGGACGCATACCTCGTTCAGACGTGGCGCCCGCACCCTGTCTGATGGACTTCGCCCTACTGCACCCGGACCCCGACGACCCCGAGTGGCTCCGCCCCGTACCTCCGTCGGCCGCACTCGCGCAGCGCCTTCACCCCATCGAGCGAGAGATCCAGGACCGACGCCGACGCTCCCTCGAACTGGCCGAATCCTTCGAACCGTTCATGGACATCAGCGCCCAGGACGCACCGACCACGCACGCCATCACCGTGCTGGAAGGCAATGCCAGAATCAATGCCGCCATCGATGTCGCGACGGCCGAATGCACCAGCGAAGTCCTCACCATCCAGCCGGGTGGCGGTCGCAGCGAGCTCATCCTCAGCAAGGGCGTCGAACGCGGCCAGGCCGTGATCGACCGCGGCGTCAGCATCCGCACGCTCTATCAGCACACCGTCCGGCACCATCACGGGACGTACGCCTACGCCGAGCGTCTGGCAGAGGGCAAGGTGGAGATCCGCACCCTCGAAGAACTTGTCGAGCGCATGCTGGTCTTCGACCACACGGTGGCCTTCATCCCCGCCCAGGAAGATGCGGAAGTGGCACTGGAGTTGCGCCATCCCGGGCTGGTCGCGTACCTCATCAGGGTCTTCGAGCAGCTCTGGCAGCGAGCTACCCCCCTCCTCGAAGACGTACGGTACGACCCCACCCCCGAAGGCATAAGCGGTGTCCAGCGCTCCATCGCCCAACTCCTCGTAGAGGGACACGTCGACGACTCGATAGCTCGGCGCCTCGGCATGAACGTGCGTACCTGCCGGACCCATATAGCCAAACTGAACACTGCCCTCGGCAGCAAGAGCCGGACTCAACTCGGATATCTGATCGCCCGGTCAGGAATCCTGGAACAGGATTCCTGACCGGCCGGCACCCGAAGATCCCCACCCCCCGAGCCGGGAGCACAGCCATGCAATGGGGAGAGCATGGCCGTGCCCTGAATCAACCGGGGAAGTTCCCGGCTCCCCCGACAGCCCAACACTCTCCCGGTCGCTATGGTTTCACCACCGTCATCTTGTTGCACTGCAAAGAATGGGGGGGTCCAGATGGGCACGGAAACGGGCATACCAAATCACCCGCACAGCAACTCCGAACTGTGCGAGCCGGCAATCCGCCTCTACTCCGAATCCCTGCGACGCGGGCGCCTCCCACGAGCCGAGATCTCACCGGCTCCCTGCCTCATGGAGATGGCCCTGCTTCACCCGGACCCACGTGATCCGACGATGCTGTGCCCTGCCACGCCTTCAGCCGCGCTCGCCCATCTGCTGCAGCCCATCACACGCAACGTTTACGAGCAGGTACGCCGCAGCGCGGCACTGGTCGACTCGCTGGCACCCCTGGCGGCCATCGCGAGCGAGGACCCCAACCTGTCCATCACCGCGCTGGAAGGCAAGAGGCTGATCGACTCCGCCCTCCAGGAAGCGGCCGCCGTCGCAGATACGGAAGTCCTGACAGCTCAGCCGGGCGGTCACCGATCGCCCGACCAGATCAAGCAGGGTCTGGCCAATGGCCTCTCAGCTGTCAGCAGGGGGGCCCGGCTTCGCCACATATACCAGCACCCAGCGCGCTACAGCGTCCCCGTCAAGGCATATCTGGAGCACATGCCGCCAGGGCAGGTGCAGGTCAGAACCATGGAACAGACCATCGACCGGCTCATCATCTTCGACAACGCCGTAGCGTTCATTCCCGCGACGGCCGACCGCGACGTGGCTCTCCAGATCCGGCATCCGGCGCTGGTCCGCTACCTGGTGCAGGTGTACGAGGTACTGTGGGCCCAGGCCACTCCGATCACCGAGCAACTTCAGACCGCCGCCCCGGGCACTCCCGTCACCGCAGTGCAGCTCAGCATCGCCCGCCTCCTCATTCAGGGACACCACGACGAGGCCGTGGCACGGAAGCTCGGCTTCAGCGTCCGGACCTGCCGCGCCCACATCGCCAAGCTCATGCAGACACTCGACGCCACGAGCCGCACCCACCTCGGCGCCCTCCTCGTCCAGTCCGGAATCGCCGAACCCGTACCGCCGCGCACGGCACAGGGGCCCGTGCCGCCGCACGTGACAGAGGAGCCCGCCACCCCCGGCGTTCCGGGGTGACGGGCTCCTCGTACGGGACAGGGGTCCCGTTCAGTCCTTCGGCCGCTTCGGCCGCCAGACCACCAACGCGCTGGTCTGCTGCACATCCTGGTACGGCACCAGGTCGCGGCGGTACGAGGCATGCACCTGCGCCTCGCGCTGCTGCAACGCCGCCGCCGCTCCGTCCACGGCTGCCGAGAGCTCGGCGACGTGCTGCTGGAGGGCCGCGACCTGGTTCTCCAGCTCGATGATGCGCTTGATGCCGGCCAGGTTGATGCCCTCGTCCTGCGACAGCTGCTGCACGGTGCGCAGCAGCTCGATGTCGCGGGCCGAGTAGCGCCGTCCGCGTCCGGCCGTGCGGTCGGGCGAGACCAGGCCGAGGCGGTCGTACTGGCGCAGTGTCTGGGGATGCAGGCCCGAGAGCTGGGCCGCGATCGAGATCACGTACACCGGGGATTCATCGGTCAGTTGGTACGGATTACGTCTCCGGCCGTCCACCTCAAGCTCCCTTCGCTGCCTGGAACAGCTCCGCCCGCGGGTCCTGGTCCGCGGTCGCCTTTCGGTAGGTCTCCAGGGCGTCCCGGGCCTCGGGGCCCAGGTCGGTGGGGACCGTCACCTCGACGGTGACCAGCAGGTCGCCGCGGGTGCCGTCCTTGCGGACCGCGCCCTTGCCGCGGGCCCGCATGGTGCGCCCGCCCGGCGTACCGGCCGGAAGCTTCAGGGTGACCGGCGGTCCGCCGAGCGTGGGGACCTTCACCTCGCCGCCGAGCGCCGCCTCCGTGAAGGTGACGGGCACGGTGACCGTGAGGTTGTCGCCCTTGCGGCCGAAGACCGGGTGGGCGTCGACGTGGACGACGACATAGAGGTCGCCGGCCGGTCCGCCGCGCTCGCCCGGGGCTCCCTTGCCGCGCAGCCGGATCCGCTGGCCGTCGAGGACGCCCGCCGGAATCCTGACCTGCATGGTGCGCGACGACTTCGCCCGGCCGCTGCCCTTGCAGACCTCGCAGGGGTCCTGGGCGATGAGGCCCCGGCCCTTGCAGTCCACGCAGGGATCGGTGAGCGAGAATCCGCCGCCGCTGCCGCGCGAGACCTGGCCGGTGCCGACGCAGGTCGGGCAGACCCTGGGGGTGCCGTTCTTGTCGCCGGTGCCGGAGCACGCCTTGCAGGGCGCCTGGCTGGACATCCTGAGCGGGACCGTGGCCCCGTCGACCGCCTCGGTGAAGCTGAGCGTCACCTCGGACTCGATGTCCTGGCCGCGGCGCGGCTGCACCCGTGTACCGGTGCCACCGCCCCGGTTGAAGAGGCCGCCGAAGACGTCGCCCAGGCCGCCGCCGCCGCCGAAACCGCCGGCGCCGCCCTGGCCCCCGCCCGGGGTACCTCCGAAGAGGTCCCCCAGGTCGAAGTTGAAGTTGCCCTGGGCCCCGCCGGGTCCGGCGCGGAAGCCACCGTTGCCGAAGAGGGCGCGCGCCTCGTCGTACTCCTTGCGCTTCTTGGTGTCACCGAGGACGTCGTTCGCCTCGGAGATCTCCTTGAAGCGCTCCTCCGCCTTGTTGTCGCCCTTGTTGGCGTCCGGGTGGAACTCGCGGGCGAGCTTCCGGTACGCCTTCTTGATCTCGGCGTCGGTGGCGTCCTTCGGGACGCCGAGAACCTTGTAGTAGTCCTTCTCGACGAAGTCCTTCGTACTCATCGACGTCCCTCCTTCCGGACGACCGGCCGGGTGGCCGGACGGGTGGGTGGGCGGTGTGCTGCCAGGTGGTCGGACGGAATGTCAGACCTCCTCGCCGCCACCGCTCTCCTCGTCGTCACTCTTCTCTTCCTTCGCGGCCCCGGTCGCCCCGGTTGCCGCCCCGGGCTGGGGTTCGGCCACCGCCACCCGCGCGGGGCGGATGGTGCGCTCGCCGATCCGGTACCCGGGCTGCAGGATCGCCACGCAGGTCGTCTCGGTGACGTCCGGCGCGTAACTGTGCATCAGGGCCTCGTGGATCGTCGGGTCGAAGGGCTCGCCCTCCTTGCCGAACTGCTGCAGTCCGAGCTTGGCGACGACCGTCTCCAGCGATTCGGCCACCGACTTGAACCCGCCCAGGAGCTCACCGTGCTCGCGGGCCCGGCCGACATCGTCGAGCACGGGCAGGAGCTCGGACAGGAGACCCGCGACTGCGATCTCCTTGACCGTGACCCGGTCCCGCTCAACGCGGCGGCGGTAGTTCTGGTACTCGGCCTGGAGCCGCTGGAGGTCGCCCGTGCGCTCGGAGAGCGCGGTGCGGACCTGGTCCAGCTGAGCGGTCAGACCTGCTGTCTGGTTCGCGTCCCCGGCCGGGGACGCCGCCTCCTCCGCGGAGGGGGTGGCGTCCTTCGGCTCGGCGTCGTCAGGGGTGGCGCCGGAGGGGACGTCGGGCTTCTCCTCGAAGCCCGGAGTCTCCTCGGTCACGCCGCACCGCCCTTGGAGTCCTTCTCGTCGTCGACGATCTCGGCGTCGACCACATCGTCATCAGCCTTGGCCTGCTCGGCACCCGGCTGCGGGTCGCCCTGCGGGCCGCCCTCGGACTGGGCGTTGGCGTACATCGCCTGGCCCAGCTTCTGGGAGACGGCCGCGACCTTCTCGGTGGCCGTACGGATCTCGGCGGTGTCCTCGCCCTTGAGCTTCTCCTTCAGCTCGGTGAGCGCGGCCTCCACCTCCGTCTTCACGTCACCGGGGACCTTGTCCTCGTTGTCCTTGAGGAACTTCTCCGTCTGGTAGACGAGCTGCTCACCCTGGTTACGGGACTCGGCGGCCTCGCGACGACGGTGGTCCTCGTCCGCGTACTGCTCGGCCTCTTCGCGCATCCGGTTGACCTCGTCCTTCGGCAGCGAAGAGCCACCGGTGACGGTCATCTTCTGCTCCTTGCCGGTGCCGAGGTCCTTGGCAGCGACGTGCATGATGCCGTTGGCGTCGATGTCGAACGCGACCTCGATCTGCGGCACACCGCGCGGGGCCGGCGGCAGACCGGTCAGCTCGAACATCCCGAGCTTCTTGTTGTACGCCGCGATCTCGCGCTCGCCCTGGTAGACCTGGATCTGCACGGACGGCTGGTTGTCCTCGGCCGTCGTGAAGATCTCGGAACGCTTGGTCGGGATCGTGGTGTTGCGCTCGATGAGCTTGGTCATGATCCCTCCCTTGGTCTCGATACCGAGGGACAGCGGCGTGACGTCGAGGAGCAGGACGTCCTTGACCTCACCCTTGAGGACACCGGCCTGGAGCGAGGCACCGATGGCGACGACCTCGTCCGGGTTCACGCTCTTGTTGGCGTCCTGGCCGCCCGTGAGCTCCTTGACGAGCTCGGCGACGGCCGGCATGCGGGTCGAGCCACCGACGAGAACGACGTGGTCGATCTCGGAGAGCTGGATGCCCGCGTCCTTGATGACGTTGTGGAACGGGTTCTTGCAGCGGTCCAGGAGGTCGGCGGTCAGCTGCTGGAACTGCGAGCGCGTGAGCTTCTCGTCCAGGTGCAGCGGGCCCTCGGCCGACGCCGTGATGTACGGCAGGTTGATCGTGGTCTCGGTCGAGGACGAGAGCTCGATCTTCGCCTTCTCCGCGGCCTCGCGGAGACGCTGGAGAGCCATCTTGTCCTTGGACAGGTCCACGCCGTGCCCGTTGGCGAACTGCTTCACCAGGTAGTCGACGACACGCTGGTCCCAGTCGTCACCACCGAGCTGGTTGTCACCGTTGGTGGCCTTCACCTCGACGACGCCGTCGCCGATCTCCAGGAGCGACACGTCGAAGGTGCCGCCACCGAGGTCGAAGACGAGGATCGTCTGGTCGTCCTTGTCGAGCCCGTACGCCAGCGCGGCGGCCGTCGGCTCGTTGACGATACGCAGGACGTTCAGGCCCGCGATCTCGCCGGCCTCCTTCGTGGCCTGACGCTCGGAGTCGTTGAAGTACGCCGGGACGGTGATCACCGCGTCGGTGACCTTCTCGCCCAGGTACGACTCGGCGTCGCGCTTCAGCTTCTGCAGGATGAAGGCGCTCATCTGCTGCGGGTTGAAGGTCTTGCCGTCCAGGTCGATCTTCCAGTCAGTGCCCATGTGGCGCTTGACGGAGCGGATGGTCCTGTCGACGTTCGTCACTGCCTGGCGCTTGGCGACCTCGCCGACCAGAACCTCGCCGTTCTTCGCGAAGGCGACGACGGACGGCGTGGTCCTGGCGCCTTCGGCGTTGGTGATGACGGTGGGCTCGCCGCCTTCGAGAACGCTGACGACGGAGTTAGTCGTGCCCAGGTCGATGCCGACCGCACGTGCCATTTCAATTCCTCCAACTGACTACTTGAGTGGATCTGACTCAAGGATGCATGACACCCGCCCCGGAGTCAACAGACCTGAGTCGAGTCGACTCAACTATCGTGCACACCCCCCTCGCCATCAGGGGAAACGCCACGCCATATGACGGCGGACACACGTCACATACAGGCGATCAGCGGCGTATCCGGCCCGCGTACGGGCGACACCTGCCCACCCCCATGGGTCACACACCCCTCCCCATCATCGCCTCATGGGATCGTTCTGTCACAAAATGCCGTGAGCCGCGCAAAACCGGCACACGATCCGCCGACCCCGTCAGCCGACCCAGGCAGGTGCGCACGATGCAGACGCAGTGGCAAGGGCAGCGTCACGGGCCGCGGCGGCGACCAGGACCCGCAAGGCGCACCTGGCAGCCGCCGCGCTCCCCCCGCCTCCCGGCCGCCCGGAAGGCCCTGCGGGCCTTTGCGCCGGCGACCCTCCCCCGCCCCACCGCGAAGCGCGCCCTGGACCTGGTGCTCGGCTCGGCCCTCCTGCTCCTGGCCGCCCCCCTGCTCGCCGCGGCCGCCCTGACCCTCCTCGCCCAACGCGGCTCGGGGGGCGTACTGACGCAGTCGGCCCGGGTGGGGGCGGGCGGCAGGCCCTTCGTCCTGCGGTCGCTGCGCACCCGCCGACTGCGGCTGCACGTGATCTCCCGGCTCCCCCATGTTGTACGGGGCGAGCTCTCCCTCGTCGGCCCGGTCCCGCTCACCCCGGGCGACGTACGGGGCCGGCCGGCCGGTGCGAGAGACTGGCGGCGGGAACTGAAGCCCGGCCTGACCGGCCTGGCCCAGATCCGCCACCGCTCGGCGATGCCGTGGGACGAGCCGGACCTCCTCGACCAGCACTACGCCGAGCACCACCGGCCGGGCCTGGACCTGGCGATCCTCGCGGAAGCGGTCGGCGCACCCCTGCGCCGCGCGGCCCGGAGCCTCGTCCGGCACGGCAAGGCTGACCTGAGCGACACAGATCACCGCCTGCCCGGCTACAGGACGGCGGAATAAGTGGATAGTGTCAGCACAGACTGATTAAGTTACTGCTTAGTAAGCATCTGAGTAATCAGCGATCATCGCTGGATCCCACCCTCGCAGGCCCGAGGAGCCCCCAAATGCAACTCGCCGCGATCATCGTGTCGCTGGTGCTGACCGTCGTCGGCGTTGCGCTCATCGCCCGAGCGGTCGCGCAGATCTACCGGTTCGTCCGCCTCGGACAGCCGGTACCGGCAGGCAGCCGCACCGACGACCCCAAGCAGCGCACGATCACCCTGGTCAAGGAGTTCCTCGGCCACACCCGGATGAACCGGTGGGGCATCGTGGGCTTCGCGCACTGGTTCGTCGCGATCGGCTTCCTGACGCTGCCGCCGACGCTGCTCCAGGCGTACGGACAGCTCTTCAAGGCCGACTGGGTGCTGCCGATCATCGGCGAGTGGCTGCCGTTCGAGCTCTACATCGAGTTCATCGGCCTGATGACGACGGTCGGCATCCTCGTGCTGATCGCCATCCGGCTGCTGAACCTCCCCTCGCGCGCCGGGCGCAAGTCCCGGTTCGCGGGCTCGAAGGCCTGGCAGGCGTACTTCGTCGAGTACGTCATCCTCGTCATCGGCCTGGCGATCCTGACCCTGCGCGGTCTCGAGGGCGCGATCCACCACGTCGGCGGCTACGAGGCCGCGTACTTCGTCTCGTACCCGCTGGTCCTCGCCTTCAAGGGACTCGCGCTCGGCACGCTGCAGAACCTCATCTACTTCGTCGCCATGATCAAGATCGGCACCTCGCTGATCTGGATGATCACGGTCTCGCTCAACACCAACATGGGTGTCGCCTGGCACCGCTTCCTCGGCTTCCCGAACATCTGGTTCAAGCGGAACGCCGACGGCGAGGTCGCACTCGGCGCGCTCCAGCCGATGACCTCGGGCGGCCAGGAGATCGACTGGGAGGACCCCGCGGAGGACGCCGTCTTCGGTGTCTCCCAGGTCGAGCAGTTCTCCTGGAAGGGCATCCTCGACTTCTCCACGTGTACGGAGTGCGGCCGCTGCCAGTCGCAGTGCCCCGCCTGGAACACGGGCAAGCCGCTCTCCCCGAAGCTCCTGATCATGTCGCTGCGCGACCACGCGCACGCCAAGGCCCCGTACCTGCTGGCCGGCGGCGGCAAGGACATGGAGGGCAACGAGAAGGCCACGGAGGAGCAGCTCAAGGACGTCCCGGCGGCGGCCCTCGCGGAGGCCGAGCGCCCGCTGATCGGCACGGTCGAGGAGAACGGCGTCATCGACCCGGACGTCCTCTGGTCCTGCACCACCTGCGGTGCGTGCGTGGAGCAGTGCCCGGTCGACATCGAGCACATCGACCACATCGTCGACATGCGCCGCTACCAGGTGATGATCGAGTCCGCGTTCCCGTCCGAGGCGGGCACGATGCTCAAGAACCTGGAGAAGAAGGGCAACCCCTGGGGGCTTGCCAAGAAGCAGCGCGTCGAGTGGACCAAGGAGGTCGACTTCGAGGTCCCGATCGTCGGCAAGGACGTCGAGGACCTCTCGGAGATCGACTACCTCTACTGGGTCGGCTGCGCCGGCGCCCTGGAGGACCGCGCCAAGAAGACGACGAAGGCCTTCGCGGAGCTCCTCCACATCGCGGGCGTCAAGTTCGCGATCATGGGCGGCGACGAGAAGTGCACGGGTGACTCGGCCCGCCGTCTGGGCAACGAGCCGCTGTTCCAGCAGCTCGGCCAGGAGAACGTCGCGATGCTGAACATGGCGTTCGGCGAGGACGACGAGGACGACTCGACGAAGAAGGCGAAGTCGGCGAAGAAGATCGTCGCCACCTGCCCGCACTGCTTCAACACCATCGCGAACGAGTACCCGCAGCTCGGCGGCGAGTACGAGGTCATCCACCACACGCAGCTGCTCCAGCACCTCGTCGACGAGGGCAAGCTGATCCCGGTGACCCCGGTCGAGGGCCTGATCACGTACCACGACCCCTGCTACCTGGGCCGGCACAACAAGATCTACACGCCCCCGCGCGAGATCATCGCGAAGGTCCCGGGCCTGCGGAGCGAGGAGATGCACCGCCACAAGGAGCGCGGCTTCTGCTGCGGCGCCGGCGGTGCCCGGATGTGGATGGAGGAGCGGATCGGCAAGCGCATCAACAACGAGCGCGTCGACGAAGCCCTCTCCCTCAACCCGGACATCGTCTCCACCGCGTGCCCGTTCTGCCTCGTCATGCTGACCGACTCGGTCAACGGCAAGAAGAACGACGGCAAGGCCAAGGAGTCCATCCAGGTCGTCGACGTGTCGCAGCTGCTGCTCGACTCCGTGAAGACCCCGTCCGACCCGGCGGGCGAGCCGGAAACGGCGGACGCGCCGGAGCCGGAACCGGTGAAGTAGCCGGTAACCGGAACCGCGCCACCGCGTTGCACAAGCGGCCGGACCTGCCTCGGGGGCAGGACCGGCCGCTTCTGCTTTACGGCTCCGGTGACGCATCATGTGGGGCGGCCGGGGTGGAAGAGACGGCCGGGACGGCCAGGACGTACGAGGTATTCCTGCGGGGATACGCATCGGAGGTATCCCGTGCGGATACGCATCGCAAGGGCGAGAACGACGGCGCGGACCGGACGGACGACCGGCGCGGCGACGACCGCGGCGGCCGGCGGCCTCTGCGTACTCCTGCTGACGGCCTGCGGCGGCTCCCCCGCCTCCTCGGCCCCCAAGAACGGCGACGCCCCTCCCACCGCCCTGGCCGGCCTGGCGGGCGCCGAGCGCCACGCGGTCCCGCACGGCACCGGCAGCCACACCCCGGACGACTTCAACGGCGACGGCCACCGCGACCTCGTCCTGGACGACCTGGTGAAACCGGCGGCCGACAGCCACGACGACGACGCCGGCATCGGCATCGTGTACGGCTCCGCCACCCGCGGCCTCGACCCCTCGGTACGCCAGCTGCTCAGCGCCCGCACGAACGCCGCCAAGATCGGCGACACCCTCCCGTCGGCGTTCGACGCCGAGGCGTCGTGCGACCTGGACCAGGACGGCTTCACCGATCTGATCGTGGCCACCGACCCCCCGTACAACGGCATCGGCCGCCCGCCGGTACCGCTGCAGATCCTCTTCGGTTCCCCGGCGGGCCTCACCGGCAAGGCGGTCACCCTGCGGATCCCGGACCGGGCCCGCTTCGGCGACGCCTGGCCGGACCACCCCGTCTGCGGCGACTTCGACGGCGACGGGAAGCCGGACCTGGCCGTGACAGCGAGCGCGGGCCGGTTCAGCTTCCTGCGGGGCCCGTTCACCCGGGACGGCCGCCCGCGCGCCGCCGGCGGCACCATTCCCGGCGCGGGCCCGGCGCTGTCCGCCCCCGAGCCCCGGACGGACACGAACGACGACGGGTACGACGACCTGGTGTACACGGCCCGCGCCCATGAGCCCGGCACCAGCGGCAAGGGCACGCTGCTGCTCGGCAGCCCGGACGGACCGGGGCGCCCGGGCGGCGCGTACCGCTACGAGGCGCCGTCCGGCGCGCTCCCGGCGGCGCCCCTGCGCAAGACGGCAGGCAGCCCCGCCACGTCCCGTGCAGAAACGACCCTTCTCCAGCGGTACGCGGACTTCGACGGCGACAAGAAGCCGGACACGGTGGTCCGCACACACCGGGGCGAGACGGCGGACCTGATCGCGCTGTACCCGGCGGCCACCCCGGACCGCCCACTGATCACGTTCACCAGCGCTCTGTTCACGGCGGGCTGAGGACAACCCCCCAGGGTTCCCTTAGGGGATGTCACAGGTAGGCGGCAAAGGCGGCCCAGTTCCCCCGCCCCGCCCACCCGACCCGTGCGGACCAGGTACGTTCGATTGCGTGGCTGGATTCAGGATCGGACGCGGCCGGGACAACCGCACCCCGCAGCAAGCGCAACAACGACAGCGGCAGCAGCCGTACGGCAATCAGGCACCACCGCCGTACGGACAGCAGCAATGGCCGCAGACCGGAGGCAACGGCGCCCCGCCCCAAGGCGGCGGCTACAACGGCGGTGGCTACAACGCGGGCGCCTACAACGGCGGCGGGGCCGACGAGCCCGAGTACTTCGCCGACCCGTACCCGCAGCCCCACCACCCCCAGCAGCAGCACCAGGGCGACCCGTACGCGAACAGCCCCGGTCACACGCAGGCCTTCAGCATCAACGAGGACCCGTACGGCGACGGCAACACCTACCGCGCCGGCCAGGCCCCCGCCCAGCCCGCAGGCCCGCGCCTGCACTGGAAGCAGCTGCTGAGCGGCATCGTGACGCGCCCCGGCCCGACGTTCTGGCAGATGCGCGACTACCCCGTCTGGGGCCCGGCGCTCGTCGTCACGTTCCTCTACGGCCTGCTGGCCCTGTTCGGCTTCGACCAGGCCCGCGACGACGCGATCAACGCACCGGTCGGCAACGCCATCCCCTACGTCATCATCACCGGCGTCGGCTTCGTGCTCGGCGGTCTGGTGCTCGGCGCGGTCACCCACACCCTCGCCCGCCAGCTCGGCGGCGACGGCGCGTGGCAGCCGACCGTGGGCCTCTCCATGCTGATCATGTCGATCACGGACGCCCCGCGCCTGATCTTCGCGCTCTTCCTGGGCGGCGAGAACTCCCTGGTCCAGATCCTGGGCTGGCTCACCTGGCTGGCGGCCGCGGCCCTGTTCACCTCGATGGTGAGCAAGTCCCACGACCTGCCGTGGCCGAAGGCGCTGGGCGCGTCGGCGATCCAGCTGCTCGCCCTGGTCTCGATCCTCAAACTGGGCACGATCTAGAAAGAACGAGAACCCCCGCGGCCACCAAAGGGGCCCCGGGGGTTCTGTCGCACTCCGCCTGCCTCCAGGCATCCGTCAGGCGTACGTCAGGGGTCCTCTCGGACACCCCTCAGGCGTCGAGAACCTGCCCACCGCGCCGCACGACCGGCTTCTCCACGCTCCACGGGAAGTTGATCCAACGATCGGTCTTCTTCCACACGTACTCGCACTTCACGAGCGAATGCGACTTCTCGTAGATCACGGCCGAGCGCACCTCGGCGACATGATCGATACAGAAGTCGCGCACCAGCTTCAGCGTCTTCCCGGTATCGGCGACATCGTCGGCGATGAGGACCTTCTTGTCCGAGAAATCAATCACATTCGGCACCGGCGCCAGCATGACGGGCATTTCCAGCGTGGTGCCCACACCCGTATAGAACTCCACGTTCACCAGGTGAATGTTCTTGCAGTCCAGCGCGTACGCCAGCCCACCGGCGACGAAGACCCCGCCGCGCGCGATGCTCAGCACCACATCCGGCTCGTACCCGTCGTCGGCCACGGCCTGCGCCAACTCCCGCACGGCATGTCCGAAGCCGTCGTACGTCAGGTTCTCCCGCACGTCATCGCTCATCGGGCATCACACCTGGGTCCGGTGAAAGTTCATGTACGACCGCGACGCGGTCGGCCCCCGCTGCCCCTGGTACCGCGACCCGTACCGCTCGGAGCCGTACGGGAACTCCGACGGTGAACTCAGCCGGAACAAGCACAGCTGACCGATCTTCATCCCCGGCCACAGCTTGATCGGCAGCGTCGCCAGATTCGACAGCTCCAGGGTCACGTGCCCGGAGAACCCCGGGTCGATGAACCCGGCCGTCGAGTGCGTCACCAGCCCGAGCCGGCCGAGCGAACTCTTGCCCTCCAGCCGCGACGCGAGATCGTCGGGCAGCGAGATGACCTCGTACGTCGAGGCGAGCACGAACTCACCGGGGTGCAGGATGAACGCCTCGTCCCCGTCCGGCTCGACGGTACGGGTCAGATCGGCCTGCTCGACGGCCGGATCGATGTGCGGATAGCGGTGGTTCTCGAACACCCGGAAATAGCGGTCGAGCCTCACATCGATGCTCGACGGCTGCACCATCGACGCATCGAAAGGATCAATACGTACGCGTCCGGCGTCGATCTCGGCCCGGATGTCCTTGTCTGAGAGAAGCACCCACCGAGGATACGCAGAACGCGCGGACCCACCCTCATCGGGCCGCCCGCGCGCCTGTCGCTCGCTCTCCCGCCGCTTCTCTACCGCTCCTCGAACCCCACAGGCACGGCATGTCGCAACCGCGCACAACGAGGACAGCGGATAAGCCGCCCCGGACCGATCCGCCCGGGCCCGAGCTGCTGCATCGGGAACGAGGCGGTAGCGAAAACGTGCCCTTCGGCACAGCGGACGACGGTGCGCTCCAAGGAGTCCATCAAGTCCCTTCCCCATCAAGCCGTGGACGAGAAAGCCACATTAGGGGATGAACCAGACGCCGACGCACGCGGCACTCCGACCACCCACGCTACGCCCCCAACTCCCGCCCGTCACACCCTCATCCACTCCCCACCCGACCGAACCCCCACCACGACCCACGCCCGGGGTCACACCTCGGGGGGTCTGCGATGGGGTACAGTGTGGGACGATGCGTCGCTGGTCAGCCAGTACGTTACGCGGGTGTAGTTTAATGGTAGAACATGAGCTTCCCAAGCTCAGAGCGCGAGTTCGATTCTCGTCACCCGCTCCACGATGAAGGCCTGGGTCAATGACCGGGGCCTTTCTTGTTTTCTAAATCTCTTGTCGGGCACCGTTCCCACCGCGTGCCCAAGTCGCGCCAGTCCACAACCTCCCGGGACAGAACACCTAGTGTCGTGCGCCGGAAATCCTGGCGTTAAGTTGCTACGGTTTCAGGATGTCGTTTTCGGGACGCTCTTCCGTCGAGTTCGTGTTGACCGCTG